>NZ_JAUSTU010000036.1:0-26907 GCF_030813005.1 Anoxybacillus andreesenii | reverse complement strand
AAAGCTATCAACTCCTAGGGTATCTAATAGTTTTTACCCAGTATAGACTGCTTTATGAAATTTTAAACTAAACACTAAATAGCGAGGAAGCATTATTATGAACAAAATTTGTGTCACTCATCTTCTTAAAAGAAAACAACAGATAGCCCTCTAGTTTATCACCGTTTAGGTAACCGACCATTTTATTATCTGGATGCTTGAACATGGTTTCTACATCATGATCCGATTTCAACATCATTCCATGGGTTGAATAAGCGTATTGATTATAGCATTCTTTGACTAACTCTTTATGCATTTGGTTGAGGAAAACAAGCCCCTCTTTGGATCCTCTAGCCGGAAAACTAGATGGTTCAATCTGATAATGGTTGATTTTCGTTCCATAGCCAAAGCCCATTTTTTTATAGAAATCTGGTCTGAATGGATACAGAGCGACAAGAGAAGCATCTCGGTTAACAAAGTGTTGAATAAAGTAGCTAATGAGGTCTTTTGCGACTTTTTCTTTTTTATGCAAGAGGTCAACCGCTACTAAACCTACTCCGCCTACCTCTATCATTTTTGAGTATAAGTTCATTTTAAAGTAATGGATTCTCATTCCCCCAACAAGCTTGCCCTCCCTAAAAATCCCATAAAACTCAATCGACTTTTCCTTTTCTTGTTGGGTGGTGATGATGGTGGAAAGTCTCTCTTTGAATTCAGGTGTATTCTGCATCGTTCCCGGATACGCATTAATGGCTATTTCGACGAAAGAGGGTATATCTGATTCCTCTAATTTTCTAATTAGACTACTCATGTTTTTAGTCTCCTCTACGCTAACCTACATTTCCTTTATCATATATACTTGATTAGCAATTGGTTTAAAACCTAATTGTTCTAGTACCTTATAAGTCACAGCACTTCGTCTCTTTGGTAGATTGGGAATCACTCTTCTTATATCTTCTTGGGAGGAGTTGAATACATGCTTCAGCAAGAAATGGATGATTCCTTCCTGGTCCTCACGATTTGGATCTCCCTCACACTGAAACAGAACCGTTCCTGTATGTTTTCCTTGTGGATCGAAAGTACGTTTAAAGTAAGCATAGCCAATTTCTACACCTTCTTTATCTTTTACAAGTAACCCTTCCCCTTCCCTAGCAGCTTGCCAGTGCGTTTGCCAAGGATTCATTCCTTTATAAAATGAAATAGTACCAATTTGTTGTGGCATGGCTCTTTCAATATAGTAATCTTGATTAGAAGGAGGTTCTTCCAATGATAGGGTACCCTTTAGCTCAAGATGTGCCAAATCATCGATGACCTCATAACCGATTTTTTTATATAAAGCAATGGCTCGTTCATTTTCACTAATCGCTTCTAATGTCGCAAGGTCCACTCCTTCTTCTTTATAAATTTTTAAGGTTTCATCCATGAGGATTTGTCCGATCCCTTGTTTCCTGAGCTCGGATGCTACCCCGGTACCACCATTCCAGGCTATCTTTTTCCCATTCACAAGACGAACTCCATTTTTGACGATCCCAACTGGCTTGTTATCCTTAAAAGCAACAACAGATAAATTTGGTGATAGACCTTCCGAAACCAAACGGTTGGTAAATACTTCGGGAGTCGTCGTTGCATCAAAGTAATATCCTTCAAAGCCGACATTCCATGCCTTAACTCCCTCTTCAATTGTGCAATCCTTTAAGCGTTTTACTTCAATCATACAAACACCCTCTCTTTAAAATGACTATTCAGTTTAAATTAGAAATTCCCCCGGTTCATATTTAAAATGGGGGATGAGATTCCTATTTTAAGCCTTCACAATGTGACTTTTTATATAGTAATCCATCACATTTTCTCCTTCTAATTGTTCATCGGTTTCCATAAAACCGATATTTTTATAGAAGGTAATAGCATCTTGATTTTCGGGGACAACAGATAGTCGAACCCTTTGACAATTAGGATGTTGACTAGTGATCATTTCAATAATCTTTTGCATCCCTTGCTTCCCATATCCCCTACCTTGGAATTGCTCGCCTATCATGAATCTTGGCACCCAATGTTGATCATAATCTTCATTATCTGGAATATATTCAACTGCAGCAACACCGACTACCGTATCGCCATCACAAATGGCATATGGAGTAAATTGTGGATCAACATAAGCCCATGCAATCGTTGCCAAATTTCTCGCAACAAATTGCTTTTGATCCTCTGAAACTTCTAATTTTGCACAAGCTCTAATATTTTCTTGTGTGATTGGTTTAATTTCAATGCTGTGTTTTTCCATATGTCTTTTCCCCCATACCATTTTTTTGTTAGACTGGTTAGTCATTTTAAATATAAAGTAAATTCCCCCAACTTTCAATTATTAGAAAATTTAATTTTTAGTGAACTGGAGAGTTAGTTTAATTTGTCCATGAAGGAATCACAATCACTTCCGTATCTTCTTCAAAAAAGATTCCTTCTGTCCATTCACTAATTCCTGGTATGGTAAATCTGGATACAGTATTTTATGTGTAATGTTACCATGCATATAGGACCAAAATATGTCTGCATGTACAGTTATATCGATTTCTTTTCTGAATTCACCGTTATTAATGCCTTCATGAATGACATCTGAAATAATATTCACTTTTGCCCTTCTTCTTTCTTCTAAAAGCTCACGGAGGTCCTCCCTTCTTGAAGAGAAAAGCTCAAATTCGGATTGAACCAAGAAGGACTTAAAAACTTTGGAATTAACTTCCCGACCGAGATACTCGGTAAATAATGCGGTTAATTTATCTAATGCACTTGTATGTTTTGATATTACCGCATTAATTTCATCCATTAATTCTTTTGAGTTTTGGCTCATTAATTGAAAGTAAATTTCCTCCTTACTTTTAAATAGCTTATAAATAGACCCTTTACTAACTCCGGATTCATTTACAATATCATCAATTGTTGCTCCCTCGTACCCCTTTTGAGCAAAACACTCTAATGCACCTGCTAACACTTTATTTCTCTGCTCTTCTTTATAATCTTCCTTTTCTAAAGTCATAAAGTCCTCCTAAAAATGTTAATTTTGCCCCGATCAAAAATATGAAATGCAATAAAAGCCAAACAGAGTTGTTCGGCTAAAAAAGTAGACTCTCTTATTTGGCTTTGATTTCTTCAAGGTACATTTCCTTCATTTCTCTTAAAACATCATAGTATGGAAAATCTTTGTGAATGGTTTGCAAAGAAACACCATCAATAATTAACCAAAACCTATGGGCATACAGGTTCACATCAATATTTTTATCGATTTCTCCTGATTCTTGACCCTCTTCTAACGTTTCTTTAATAATATTCAAAAGAAAGTTTCCTCTTTTAGTCACCAAATCTAATAATTTTTCGGATCTAGTGCAATGAAAAGTAAACTCATAAAACACCACGGTTGTACCCAAACGTTTGGGATTGAATGGATCTAAAGTTAGAAACACGTCAAACATATAACTAAGCTTGCTTAACGAGGAACGGAGTGTAGAGAAGTTTTTAGTAATATTCTCCTTATCCCGTTCGGTTGCAGTATTCAATAACTCAAAATAAATCGCTTCTTTACTTTCGAAGTAATTATATATTGAACCCTTACTTATTCCAGAATGGGCGCCAATGTCGTCGACTGTTGTCGCAACAAACCCCTTTTGAGCAAAACACTCCAAAGCACTGGATAAGATACTCGATTTCCTTCTTTCTTTATAATCTTTAGATACAATAGGTGCCATTTATATGTACACTTCCAATAACAATGATAAATACATTTTCTTTTATCTTATCATATTTTTGCATAACTACGTATACTCTCGTCCACATTACAAAGATTGTGCGCCACTCCATTAGAAAAAGAAGCTCCCCATAAGTTTTTTCAACTTTTGAGAAGCCTTTCATTTCAGTAGCTATGAGTTTATCGATTCATCCATCCTGATACTCCCACACCTAAAGGAGTAGGGTTCTAATTTACTTATACACTTCTCCAATGTTCTCACTGAACGAATAAATATTCTTCGAGTTACAACACAAGGGAACTGATGTATGTTCAATTAGACTTTTACGACCAAAGAAACCATTGTTTCTATTAGCGATCGTTCCGGCTCGTACCTAAACCGATATTGAAATTATATACCCATGCTAATGGGTGTTTTTTCTTTCATCTTCAATCTTTGTATTTCCGAATCATGCAATGACCTAAATTGTTCAAATTTTTGCACACACAGGTCTCTATCTATTTCATTCAAGTTCTCTTTACAGTTCATGATTAGAAATGCTGAATATAGATCTCGCTGTATTTTACAGAAACCAAAATCATTCCATCTTTCGTGGAGTTCTTTCTTTTCGTAGGTATTCGTTACATGATTATATTGACTTGCTTTTATAAGAGGTGTGTTTACTCTATTTAAACTTCTACCGTTGTATTTAAGTTTACGCTCTATCATATCTAGCAGCATCGACGGAGCTCGATTGCTGATCGTTCTTCCAAACCGTTTCTTTTTATTGAACCTGCCTTTTTCATTAACCGTTGTTTCTTTTGCTCTTCTTTGGAGTCCCTTGAAATTCATCGTTTCGACGAAAATAACGTCTCCTAGAGATAGGATAATAGTAGAAAGCTTTTCGTGATCCTGTTTCCTTTTTGCCCTATTTAACCTGTGCAGCTCTTTTAGTTGAGCTTTTCTATTCATGTATCGTTTTGAAAATAACCATCTGTCTTTATTGCTCATATTGATGGTGCCATCTTCTTTATATTTCAATGGATTGGTAGCTCTTTTGCTTCTATCCATGCTTCTTTGGATCCTTCTTATTTTAGGATCTAATTCGACAACACTAGGTGCCAACTCTGTTAAAATAACTTTAGTTTCGGAACAGACTGCGATAGTAGAAGTTCCGATATCAATGCCCACCCTTTTTGGGGCAGGACTTTAATCTTTAATCTCTTCGGAGTTGTACTTTTTTGGAGGGATCCCTTCAAGAACCAACTGTGCATAGTATACAAATTTATTCTTCATCCACTCTCTCTTAATTCGAACAAATTTAATTCTGTCTTGTAGGGCAAGTTCGGCATAAACATCATTTTTTTTCACGATGGTTTGAAGAACTAGACCGTTCCAAACGATATTCCCATCCTTGTATCGAATCCCTGCGGAATTAGACTTTCCTTCAACAGAATCCATTTCACCATATCTTTTGAAATGGACTTTCTTACCTTGTTTATACATTAGTTTTTCGAAGGCTTTGAACGCTCTTGTGGCAATTTTTTGAGTGGTGAATGCGTCTATGTTCATTTTAAATTGATGTTGCATGGGTTTTACAAACTCGTGAAGTGAATATTCAGCTAAGCCAAACTCCTTGTTCAACGCTGAAAATAATTTATTCCGCTCTTTACCCTTCTCCATTCTACAAACAACTCTGTACCTCTTCGATTGTTTCAAAGTAGCGTACCGTTTGTATAATTCACCTAAACATGCATTGTAGATCTTTCTAGCTATCTCAAACCGTTTAGTCAATTTATGTTCTTGATGGGTTTCAGTTCTTATTCTTAATGTTAGGACATAGCTAGGAGTTTTAGATTTAGCCACAAAATTCACCTCCCTATAGGATTATTTTACCAATAGGAACATATATTCGCAAACAAAAAAATCGAACAATTAATATGTCTGAAGACAAATCTTGTTCGACCTCACTTTCATCCCACTCCTAAAGGAGTGGGCTTTCACGTTCGGGAAGTTCTGTAATAACAATAATTGGTGGCTCATTTAGAAACTTGTCTAGATTTTGTGCGTCCTGCATGACGTCGTTCCATTCTGGAGTTGCCATCGTCTGTTGAAGGATTTGTAAGTTTTCAAACTCTAATTCAATAATCATGTAGAGATCGAGAGAGATGTTTTGTGCCTTCACCACTCGATTTATGCTACTGCCCTTCACATTTGGAACCTTCTGAGCTAATGGGGCATGTGTGTGAAAATAGTATTCCTCAAATCCTTTCTTATCTGCTGGTTGTTGATATTGAATCATTAATTTTGCCATTTCTAAAGTTCCTCCCTTTACCTTTGAACTACTGTTAGTTTCAGGTGAATGCTTAAATAAAATCAACGATATCTTTCACTGGAATTCTCGTTGTTCGAAATGCGGGGCCAGCTGCCTTTCCTAAAGCAATTAAGACAATTGGCATATAACGATCCTCTACTTGAAAGCGCTCAGCGAATTTCACTTTATCAAATCCACCCATTGGTACTGTGTCGTACCCTTTCGCCTTTGCTATTAGCATAATTTGCATCGATACGAGACCAGCATCAAAGGCAGCAATATTTTTTCTTGCCTCTTCTGGAGCATGCGGATAGGTGCTGTTTGCACTTTGAATAAGTCTTTCCATGTTAGCCTTGTCCATAAAACCGGCCTCGTAATTCGCATGGTAGACCTTATCAATGTTATGGTACATTTCCTTATCCCCTAATACCGCAATAACGGCTGAGGATGTTTCTATAGATTCTTGATTGTTCCCAATAACACGAAGTTCTTTTTTCACTTCTTCATTATCTATGACAATAAAACGCCAAGGTTGTAGATTGCTGGATGATGGAGCTAGTACAGCATCCTTTAAGATTTCCTCTATCTCTTCTCTTGATATTTTAAAATTAGGATCATAATTTCTAACTGATTTACGTTCTTTTATAATCGTTAATACATCATTAGTTGACATAAAAGATTCCTCCTACTATTTTAAGCTTACTTTAAGTAAGTACATCAAACAGCTTACTAAAAGTAAGTTCTTCTGTCAAGTCGTTTTAATTTATGTTAAAATAAAGGAAATTAAACGGGCATGGAGGCTTTAAAATGGGGGAACAAGCAAAAGAAAGTCAAAAAGAGCATACACTCCAAAATATGTGTAAAGATTTCCATGGAACGATAGAATTTATCGGAAAACGTTGGATGGGTGTTATTATCTACAGCTTATTAAAGGGACCAAAACGTTATCACGAACTGATAGCTGATATCCCCGGTATATCTGATCGGCTACTAACAGAGCGGTTACGTGATCTAGAAAAGGAAGGCCTAGTTATAAAGAGAACGCTGGACTCTGGATCCAAGAAAGTGGAATATGAACTAACGGATAATGGGAGAGAATTAGAGGAAGTAATCAACGCCATTATAAAATGGGTTAAATCCAGAGGAAACTATCCGAGCTCATGCTAGGGTAGCTAAAGGGCTAAGACCTCTCAAGTCGATTAATTTTTAATATAGGCATGGAAACCACGATAGATCAAAACAAGAGCATTCGAAATAAAATAATCTTTCATTTTACATCGTCACTAATTATATTGTCAATATAAAATTAGGAATTTTCCTGATAACATGTTACAATAAAATTATAATAATTTTTTTGAATCGTATTTCAAATTCTTAAGTAGTTTTTTGCAGATAGAATTTGGGTGCGTTTTTTTTATATCCCTTTTTCAAATCGAAGGAACGGAAGAGAAAGGAAGGTTGTAATGGAACTAGTCGTTTGAAATATGGAAAGTCACCCGGGCATCATTCAGAAGAGGAAAAGGTACTGGAGAAACTTTTGCTTCAAACATTAGAGACGAAATACAAGTTAGTTGAATGGGACTAACAAGTCACTCTAATAGATTAAACCATTACAAGGAGGACAAAAATAATGAATCTAATTAATAAGGAAGTAACACACAAACGTTTTGGCAAAGGAAATGTTGTGAAACACAATGATTCTATCATAGAAATACATTTCGCAACGGAAAATAAAAAATTTGTTTTTCCCGATGCATTTGAAAAATTCCTAAAGCTGCATGATAAAAATACTGCCAATTCACTTGAAAAGGTTTTACAAAAGAAGATAATAGAACGGAAGAAGATAGAGCAGGAAAAGGAAGAAGAATTAAACCGACAACGTAAAGAACAGCAACTTCGCTTGGAACATGCAAAACTTATGAAGAATCATAAACTTCATCCCGAATCACAAATGGTTTTTTGGTGTGATGCCGAAGAACTGGATAGGGTCTTTACGGAATGGAAAATCTTTACTGGTGTAATTAAAAGCGGTAATAATAAAGGAAAGCCAAATAAACCTATACGCATACACCAAAATAGTGTTTGCCTTTTAACAGCAAGAGATTCCAGCATGTCTGAGAAAGATAGACGTATCTTAGGTGTTTATTTAGTGAATGAGGGTTTTATCGGTAAGTTTTGCGAAGATGGATATATCCCTGCTCATCCGAAATACAGACTTCAACTTACAGAACAGGAATCTGATAGGATGCTTTTTTGGAAATATTATTTGAATGAAAAATTTCCTCACAAGATGACTTGGAATACAGGAAAGTACCGTTATTTTGATAATGTATGGATGGCTCAAATTCTACTGGATATTGTTTCTTTGAAAAATGACACACAGGAACAAGAACTAGCACAAAACTTTTTTGAACATTTTTGTAAAATGAATCAGATTAGGGCAGAAGAGTTATCAGAGCCTAATGGCGCATTAATGCAAACCTAGAATAATGAGAACAAGAATATTTACAAGTAATCAGTACTTTTCAAAAGGATCTGTTAAATTTTAATGTTGATCTTGATACTGCCATATGTGCATGGATTCACTACGTTGCTCGTACCGAGCAAAACCCGTTCATCCACGCACATATGGCTAATCTCAACACTGGACATTAACACAGCCTTTCAAAAATAGATACTAAAAATTGATAAATAGGATTAAGAAAAGGTCACGAGCACAGCTTGTGACCTTTAGCATGTTGATATATAAGGAATTTGATGATGTGAGCCGCGAGTGTGTATCCTCGTTAACATTAAGTGCAAAAAGTGCGGTATATTAACTCTAACTGACAATCTTATAATATTCTCTTGCTGTTAATGTGTAAACTATTGCATAAAATACAGCAAATATGAGTATGGTTGCAGCTGTACATATGACAAAGAGACCAATATTTGTTAAATTTAGCAAAGCTAATAGTTTCGTGATCACTTTGAATGCAAAGGCTATGTGAATAACGGCTGCGACAAGTGGTAAGAAGAACACAACGAGCACTTGGCTCTTGATCGATTTTTTTATTTCCTCTTTACTCAAGCCTACTTTTTGCATAATTGCAAATCGTTCTTTGTCATCATAGCCTTCAGATATTTGCTTATAATACATAATTAAGACTGTTGCCATGATGAATAATGCGCCAAGAAATAGGCCAAGGAAAAATAAACCGCCGTATATGGAATAGAAAGATTCTTTTGATTCTGCTCGCCCTTCTGCATAGCCATCGATGGAGGCTTCCTTTAGCTTTTGGGATAATGCCTTTGTTAGGGCGATTTCATTTTCAGTGCTTCCCTTAGCATCAAAGCCTGAAAAATATGATAAATCCTTCCATTCTACTTTCTCCAATTCCTCAACAGGGTATAGAGATTTAATCGTTTCTTCATCTTTTACGACGACAAAGTAGCTATCTGTTAATATACCTGAACTATCGCCATTGAACGATAGGCCCTTTAACTGGTCTTTAATTTGAAATTCCTGTCCTGATATTGTAATGGTATTTTCAACAGGCTTTCCCCTAAACGTGTAGATTAGAACTTCATTGTCCTCCAACTTCGCAGACTGTTTTTCCAGCTGATTATACTCATCAAGCGGGATTAGTCCAATCATTGAAATATTTGCAAATGACTTTATTGTTGTACGGTCTGTTGTAAAAGTGTTTCCTTCCCTAATTGCCGGAAAATCTGCAGACCGATAATGAACTGGGTCTTCTATTTCAATTTGATACTTTTCCGCTTCTTCATGTATTATTTTTTCAACTACTTGTGCCTGCTCTTCTGAAAGATTATTAGCTAAAATATCAATTTCCTTCGGATAGCGATTTTTTAACAAATCTTCCATTCCAATATAAAGGGATACCGTGCTTGACAGCATGACTAATACCATGGTGGAAAGAATACAAATATTGGCTAGACCTACTGCGTTTTGTTTCATCCGATAAATCATGCCTGATACACTGATAAAGTGTTTCGTTTGATAATAGAAACCTTTGTTTTTTCGCATTAATTTTAATAGGGCTATCGTGCCGGCTGTAAACAATGCGTATGTCCCGATAATAACGAGTAGTACGGCTAAGAAAAACTTATTCAGCGCAACTAATGGAGATTCAGTTACTAGTGCGATATAGTATCCAGATGCGAGTGCTACCACTCCGATGATAACGAGAATCCATTTCGTTTTTGGTTCTTTTTCACCAACCTGACCGCCTCGCAATAATTCAATCGGTTTTGCCAGGTGGATATGTCTTAAATTGTTTAGAAGAGTAAGGACAAAGATGCCCAGAAAAAGAATCGATGTAACTCCTATTGATTTTATCGAAACAAAATACGTAAGCGGCACTTCAAAATGTAAAATATTATTTAAGAGCAAAAACATTAACTTGCCGATAATCATTCCGCTTGCTAATCCAATAACAAGACTGAAAACAGTGACGTAAAAGGCCTCCCAAACAATCACTCTGGAAATATGCTTTTTCTCCATTCCAAGAATGTTGAATAGACCAAACTCTTTTTTTCGCCGTTTAATTAAGAAGCTATTTGTATAGAATAAGAAAATAACTGAAAAGACCCCGATGACAATATTGCCTAAATTTAAGATTATAATCAAAGAATCGCCACCGGACATTTCATTCAGACCTGGATTTCCAGACATAAAATGCATCATGTAAAACATAGCAATGGTACTGATACATGTAAGAATATAAGGGATATACGTTTTCCGGTGTTTATTTATATTGGTTAGGGCAAGTTTAATGTAGAAAAATCTACTCATTTCTATCACCGCCCGTTGCAATGATGTTTAATGTATCGGAGATTTTTTGGTACATCGCTTCATTGGATAAGGAACCCTTATAGATTTGATGAAACACGGCTCCATCTTTAATAAACAGAACGCGACTTGCGTGGCTGGCGGCCTTTGTACTATGGGTCACCATAAGAACCGTTTGGCCTCCTTGATTAATCCGTGAGAAAATCTGCAGTAAATCATCAGAGGCACGTGAATCCAACGCACCGGTCGGCTCATCGGCAAGAACGAGCTTTGGATTCGTAATGAGAGCTCTCGCAACCGCTGCCCGCTGCTTTTGACCGCCAGAAACTTCATATGGGAATTTTGTCAAAATATCTTTAATCCTTAAGTTTTCGGCAAGCGGCTTTAAACGATTACTCATTTCCCTGTATGATGTACCGGACAATACGAGCGGTAAAAAGATATTGTCTTGCAATGAAAATGTATCGAGTAAGTTAAAGTCCTGAAAAACAAAACCGAGATTTTTCCGGCGAAAGGCAGAAATTTCTTTTTCACTAATTGATACGATATCTTTGCCATTTAGTAAAACTTCTCCGCTAGTCGGTTTGTCAAGAGCAGCTAAAATATTTAATAGAGTCGTCTTTCCGGAACCGGACTCACCCATAATCGCAACATATTCCCCTTCTTCCACTGAAAAGCTAACGTCTGTAAGTGCTTGAACATGATTGCCACCGAACCGAGTTGTGTATACCTTTTTTAAATTTTTCACCTCTAGTAATGTCATGTGAAATTCCTCCGTCTCTTCATTTAACTACATGTTCAGTATAGCAATGGCTTCATTCACACAGACATAGCTTTTGCTTACAAAAAAGAGCTCAATCTTACAATAATGTAAGATTGAATCGGTCCCGATATTATTCCACCCCGATTTCCTTCGTTTCCAAATCAATCATAACCTTTGTTCCTACTCCTACCTCAGATTCAATGGTTATATCGTGGGATAGCTTGGTCAATATTTGCTTGCAAAGATACAAACCAATTCCTGTAGATTGTTTAAAGGCACGACCATTAAATCCAGTAAAGCCTTTTTCAAATACACGTGGTAAATCTTCCGCTTGAATGCCTATACCAGTATCTTCTATAATCAGTCGTTTATTCTTCCTATAAATTGAAATGGAACCTTCTTTTGTATACTTCAAAGCATTGGATAGAATTTGCTCTATGACAAAGAGTAGCCATTTTTCATCCGTTAATACGGTCAAGTTAACATCCGAATAGTTCAGGCTAATTTTTTTTCGAATAAACATTTTGGCATTTTTTCGGATGGCTTGTTTGATGATATCATCTAATTCATATTTCTTAAAAACAAGATCATTGGACATACTTTCCAAACGGAGATATTGCAGAACAAATTCAACATATTGTTCAATTTTAATCAATTCCAATTCCAATTCGGCCGTTTGCTCCTTTTGTTCCGATTGAAGAAGGAGCCGCATGGCCGCAATCGGTGTTTTGATTTGATGGGTCCACTGTGTAAAATAATCAACTAAATCTTTCTGTTTATTATCAGCTTGAACGGTCAATTCGATCTTATTTTTATATAAAATTTGCAGCAGTTCTTGATATTTCTGTTCAATTGCATTCTTTGGGGCAGGCAATTGATCGATTTGTACCATAATGGTTTTTTCAGCGTTTTTTAGCTTTTTGTATTTCTTTATAAATGTTATAAAATCAACAACAAAAAAGACGAGGACAATGTAAGAACATAAAAGGAAGGAGTAGAGGATGGGGTCGAGGGGGTGATGACTAAGCGAAAAAACGATGGTAAAGCATAGGATAAAAAGGCAGAACAAGGCTATCGGTTTCCAGTTTTTATGTAAATAGAGAAGAAATAAATTTTCTTTATGTTTATTCATCTTAGTCCACCAAATAGCCGAGTCCTTTCTTTGTTTTAATAAAATCATTGAGTCCAATTGCTTCTAATTTCTTTCGGAGACGATTGATATTTACCGTTAGTGTATTATCATCAACAAAACTGTCCGTTTCCCATAGCCGCATCATTAGAAGATCCCTTGAAACAGTTTTACCCTTATTTTCAAGAAGAACATGCAAAATTTTTAGGTCGTTTTTGGTTAAATCAATTTTCTGGCCGTTAAAGGTAATGGTTGCATCACTTGAGTTGAGGATAGCCCCACGGTGTTCCAGCAAATTTGTTTGTCCGGTAAAATCGTAGGTGCGTCGAAGTAATGCTTGTACTTTGGAAGTAAGAATCGTCAGGTCGAAAGGTTTGGCAATAAAGTCATCCCCGCCCAAATTAATAGCCATGACAACATTCATGTTATCAGAAGCAGAAGAGATAAAAATAATCGGTACCTTGGAAACTTTGCGAATCTCTTGACACAAGGTAAACCCGTTCACAAAGGGGAGGGAGATATCCAATAAAACTAATTGCGGATCAAAAGAAACAAAATATGTCATGACATTCTGAAAATCAGAAACATATTCCACTTCAAATCCCCACGACTGAAGGTGATTCTTTACCGTTCTTGCAATGACCATATCATCTTCTACAATGAATATTTTGTACATATTTTTAGCTCCACTCGTCCGTATGTTTTAATTAAATGCCCTTTGCTATATACATCGACGTGATGTAAAGGGATTTGTACCTTCACTACCATTCGATTTTTGTCCTAACCGAAAGGTCATAGAATAGGATGCCTTTGTTCTTTAATAACAATGAATTTTCATTTAACCGCTGCTATTTCGCCACTTTAATTATTTTTATTTTACAATCAAAGCTACAATTATTCTACAAAATGTCCCTAATAGGAATAAGCCGAGAAGGGTTTATCACTCGAACAAATCTAGGATAGACTCGGGCATTCCGATGATCATATAACGAAAAGCCTGTAGCTCCACATTAACATAAAATAAAAAAGAAGCTTCGCAAAAGTTCAGTGAACTTATAAGAAACCTCTTTTATATACCTAATGTTAGCGAATCACTTAAAAATCATTATCATCATGCAGCCCATTCATCCAATTAAAAACTAAAAATAAAAAACGGATTTATGTCTAAGACCGGTTTTGGATATGTCTACCTTCCCATTTATTTGCTAATTCAATATGAATTTAAATATTCAATGTATAAATTTTTCTATTTGTCTAGATTATTATTCTTCCTTTTTAACAATCTCATCCTTAAGTACCCACCAGAACGACAGCAAAATCCCTGTTATGATCACTAAAAACGGTGCGACAAATATTAGAAATTCATCCATCCTAGAATCACCTCAATGCTCATGTTCTGATATTCCCCTAACATAATCTTTATTAAACAGGAATAGTTTTAACAATAAATACAGGGAAGGTATTAGCAGAGCTAGGCCTGCAATGAAGGCAATAATAAGAGAAATCGCCATTGCCTCATTCGTAAAACTATCATATATCGTTAGATGCGGGTAGAGTAAATAAGGGTAATGAGATATCCCAAAGCCATAAAACGCAAACGCAAATTGACCAATCAGCAAACTAAAAGCCACACCATAATTTTTTCGTCTCCAGAGCAGCCATACTGTCCCTATAAATAATAATGCAGAAATCAAAAACATCCACCATAATGATAAAATCTGCTCATAATGCTCCACATTATGAAATGCTAGCTCATAAATAATTCCCCCTGCTGTAATGATGGTAGGTAATGCCCAAATTAATGAATAACGCCGAAGTAATTCAGTCGCAAGTGTATCATTCGCTTTATTCGCATACCAGGTTAAAAATACAGCGGAAATATACAATACAGCTGATAGACTCAACACGACAATACTCCATGTAAGAGGACTAGTAAACAAGGTCCAATAATCAAGAACCGGATTTCCATTTACAATAGAAATGAAACCACCTTCCGAAATAGTTAATACAATCGAAAGTGCAGCTGGAAGTAATAAACCTGACAAACCATACATGAAAGCATATCCCTTATGTGAACGTGCTCCATACGTCTCAAACGCATAATACGAACCACGAATCCCTAATAGGATAACCGCAATACTAACTGGAACCAATAATGTCGTTCCATAGTAAAATGCTGTACTCGGAAAAAATCCAACAATCCCAACAAAGAAAAAAACTAGAAAAACATTGGTTACCTCCCAAACAGGGGATAAATATCGCTGAATAATTTTCGTAAGAATATGTTGCTTTTTAGTAAAGATTCCATATGCATTAAAGAAACCAGCGCCAAAATCGATGGATGCTACAATAATATAGCCGAATAGAAATGTCCAGAGTACAATAATGCCAATAATCTCTAGGTTAACATTCATGTATGTACATCTCCTTTTCGTTCCTTCAATTCTCTTTCAACTGGATTCCTCCGAAACATTCTACTCAAAACAACCACCGAACCAATACCGAGAACTAAGTAGAGACCACAGAATAAAAGCAACATGATATCCACATCATTACTCGTAGTTGCTCCTTCTGCCGTACGCATGATCCCACGAAGAATCCACGGTTGTCTACCTACTTCCGCTAACCACCAACCCGCTTCGATTGCGATAATAGCTAATGGTCCACCACAAACAATTAACCACCGATACGGCTTTAATTCGACAAAGGACCACCCTCTAGCTCTACTAATAATGTATAACAAGGATACCCCAATCATCAGCATCCCTATTGCAACCATGATATTAAACAAATAATGGATATACAATGGAGGTCTATCTTCTTCTGCAAACTGGTCCAAACCAATTACTTCTGCTGTCGGTGATCCATGTGCAAGGATACTCAATGCATACGGGATTTTCAATGCATATTTAATTTCTTCTTCCTCATTCATAAATCCAAGCAGAATAAGTTCAGCACTTTCACTAGTTTCAAAATGCCATTCTGCTGCCGCAAGCTTTTCTGGCTGATATTCTGCTAAATATTTTCCAGATAAATCCCCAACAATTAATGAAGTCAGTGAAAAGATTAAACCAACCTTCATGGTTAATAAGAGTGCCTTTTTATGGTAAATATGGTTTGAGCCTCTTAACAAACGAAACGCAGCAATAGATGCAAGAACAAATGCCGATGTCATAAAGGCTGTACCAACGACATGGGATACTTTAGTAGGCATCGCTGGATTAAACATTGCCTTGATTGGATTGACATTCACTAGCTCTCCATTAATTAAATCAAATCCTTGTGGGGCATTCATAAATGCATTTACAATCGTAATGAATACTGCAGAAAACGATGCTCCAATCGCAACGGGGATTAATAATAATAAGTGCTTTCGTTGATTTTCAAAACGATCCCAAGTATATAAGTAGATCCCCAAAAATATCGCTTCAAAGAAAAACGCAAACGTCTCCATAAACAATGGTAAAGCAATCACATTCCCCGCCAACTCCATGAATTTCGGCCATAATAATGAGAGTTGTAACCCAATTGCTGTACCGGTAACAACCCCTACAGCAACCGATATAATAAACCCTCTTGTCCACCTTCTAGCAAGCAGGATGTAATGTTCATCATTTTTCTTTATTCCCACCCAGTGGGCAATCATGATCATGAGAGGTATCCCTACCCCTAACGTAGCATAAATAATATGGAAAGATAATGTCGTCTCTGTTAGGATTCTACTGTAATAAACTGCCTCTTCATTAATCAAACATTTCCCTCCTTTATCCTCCAAAAACTCTGCCAATAATGGATAAAAGCATAATTGCTGCTACAACAAAGCTCAGCCAGACTAGTTTCCTTTCTTGACTTTGATACATGGCACCACTCTTTTTATGTTGTGTATTTTTTTCCATTTGTTTCATCCTAATTCATCCTTATCTTCTATTGATATAACGATATTATTATGTGCGAATTGCCAAATTTTATCCTTTAAACAGTAAAAAAACACGGATTACTCCTGTTTAAGAGTGACCCGTGTTTTACCAAAAAGTAGAAGGGTTAAATATTCTTATTACTAGTATTACCTTTACGCTAACCCTTTTTAGAGAATAGTAATTTATGGATAATTTAATCAAATAGTGTTAGTGCAAAGTAATGGTTCAACCCGTAAAGTGTCTAGCAATAAATAAAACTAAGTGTTTCAAAATTAATACATTAAACTAATAAAATGGACGTTTCCGTAAAAGTCAGCGATTTCTACGAAAACATCCATTTTGGTAAATAATTGTATAAATTACACTTTTACACAAAATTCATCCCCTGTTATTCCAGGGATGCGAGTATGATTACATCATGCCGCCCATTCCACCCATACCGCCCATATCAGGCATTGCAGGTGCTGCTGGTTCTGGCTTGTCAGCTACTACTGCTTCAGTAGTTAAGAACATAGCCGCTACAGATGCAGCGTTTTGAAGTGCAGAACGAGTTACTTTAGTTGGGTCAACGATACCAGCGTCGATCATGTTTACCCATTCGTTTGTAGCCGCATTGAAGCCAACGCCAATCTCTTCGTTCTTTAAGCGCTCAACCACAACAGATCCTTCTAGACCAGCGTTGCTAGCGATGATGCGAACTGGCTCCTCAATGGCACGAAGAACAATGTTGATACCTGTTTGCTCGTCGCCATCTGCTTGAAGCTCAGCCACTTTTTTATACACGTTAAGGAATGCAGTTCCACCACCGGATACAATTCCTTCTTCAACTGCCGCACGAGTTGCGTTAAGAGCATCTTCAATGCGAAGCTTGCGTTCTTTTAGCTCAGTTTCAGTTGCAGCTCCAACCTTAACAACGGCAACACCACCAGCTAACTTAGCAAGGCGCTCTTGAAGCTTTTCACGGTCAAACTCAGAAGTAGTTTCTTCCATTTGAACACGAATTTGGTTCACACGAGCTGCGATTTGATCAGACTCTCCGGCACCTTCAACGATTGTTGTATTTTCTTTTGAAACAACAACCTTAGCGGCACGGCCAAGCTGCTCAATGCTAGCAGATTTTAATTCTAAACCAAGATCTTCTGTGATCACTGTACCACCAGTTAAGATTGCAATATCCTCAAGCATTGCTTTACGACGGTCACCGAATCCAGGAGCTTTAACTGCTACTGCGTTGAATGTACCACGTAGTTTATTTAATACTAATGTTGCAAGAGCTTCCCCTTCAACATCTTCAGCAATCAATAATAATGGCTTGCCTTGTTGTACCACTTGCTCAAGTACTGGTAAAATTTCTTGGATGCTTCCAATTTTCTTATCCGTAATTAAGATATATGGATTCTCAAGAACTGCTTCCATTTTGTCAGAATCAGTCACCATGTAAGGAGATGCATAACCACGGTCAAATTGCATTCCTTCCACTACGTCTAGTTCTGTTGTGAAGCCTTTTGATTCTTCGATTGTGATAACACCGTCATTGCCTACACGCTCCATCGCTTCAGCAATTAACTGACCTACTTCATCATCAGCAGAAGAAATCGCAGCAACCTGTGCAATGGACTCTTTGCCTTCGATTGGCTTTGAAATCGCCTTAAGCTCTTCAACTGCAGTTGCAACAGCTTTTTCAATACCGCGGCGAATCACCATTGGGTTCGCACCAGCAGTTACGTTCTTTAAGCCTTCACGAATCATCGCTTGAGCAAGAACTGTAGCTGTAGTAGTTCCGTCCCCAGCCACATCATTTGTCTTGCTCGCAACTTCAGCAACAAGCTTCGCACCCATGTTCTCGAATGCGTCTTCTAATTCGATTTCCTTAGCGATGGTAACACCGTCGTTAGTGATTAGTGGAGAACCGAATTTTTTCTCAAGAACGACGTTGCGTCCTTTAGGTCCAAGGGTTACTTTAACTGCGTCTGCAAGAGCGTCTACTCCGCGAAGCATCGCGCGACGAGCGTCTTCACTGAATTTAATCTCTTTTGCCATATTGAAAACCTCCCTAAATGATCGTTTTATCTAATACTTACAAAAAAATCTAAATTAATATCTTAGGCGCCAACAATAGCTAAGATGTCATTTTCACGTAAAATTAAATACTCTGTTCCTTGGTACTTCACTTCTGTACCAGAGTACTTTGAGAAGATAATTCGATCGCCTACAGCAACTTCAAGAGCAACTCGCTCACCGTTGTCTAGAACACGACCTGTACCTACAGCTACTACTTTTCCTTCTTGAGGCTTCTCTTTCGCTGAGTCCGGTAAAACGATACCGCTTGCAGTTTTTTCTTCCGATTCAACTAACTCAATAACAATGCGATCTCCTAGTGGCTTTAACAAGTGAAACAACCTCCTCAAATAAAATATGTAATTTTTTATTAGCACTCGATACTCATGAGTGCTAACACATTTATTATATTAATGAATTCCTAAATTTTTTGCAAGTATCATGCGTAAAATTTTCCTTAATTTTTGTTGCTATCCTAACATCTTTTTTTGCACAACCTTTCAAAGTATATACAGAAGTTGAAAAATTATCCAGCCATACACTTTTTTATAATTTAAATTTGTATCTATCATCTTTTTACTAGTAGAATGGGTTATAGTGCATGTTGAGATAGTTATTAAAGGGGAATCACATTTTGAAAAAGGAATATTGGTATATATTAGTTGCTTACATGGGGATGCATCTTTCAAGCTTTGTGGGTGTGCCAGGTGTCACTTTTGCAGGCATATTATTGGGACACAGTTTGGAAGACATGGCCATATATTCAGTTGCGATTTGGATCGTTTTTAGCTTTGCTGTCACCTTGCTTATTGTGTTATTACTGTTGAAAAATGAATGGAAAAACCCCATACCCGATCGAAACGCTGCATCCGTGACTCAGTCAACGGTCTGGGCGATCTTAGGTGTGTTTCTTGCTTTATTTTCCCAGAGCCTAGCCGCAAATATTGAAACATGGCTGGGGATTGAATTGGGCTCGGAGAACACACAGCAAATTCTTTCACTTATTGAGTCTTTTCCTATTGTTGTATTAGTAAGTTCTGTTATTGGTCCCATTCTTGAAGAAATTGTCTTTCGAAAAATATTGTTCGGTTCACTTTATAAAAAGTTCAATTTTTTCATTGCGGCTTTGATCAGCTCCATTATTTTCGCCCTGGCGCATATGGAGCCTGAACACTTACTTTTGTATTCAGCAATGGGCTTTACCTTTGCCTTTCTTTATATCAAAACAAAACGAATCATTGTGCCAATCTGTGCACATGTCGCTATGAATACCTTTGTTGTACTCGTCCAATCCGTATATAAAGAAGACATAGAACGGATTTTCCGAGAAGCCGACAAGGTGCAAAGCTTCATTGGAGGTTTTTTCCTATGAGACAGTCTACCTTGTTTTCAGGAATTCTATATATTGTGTTTGGCTTATTTTTTACTTTTTTCGCCATCCAAAACCTGCAGCAAACTGGGGAATGGGGCTTTTTTACCTACCTGCTCATTCTCTTAGCCACCTTTGATATAGGAGGCGGTCTTCGCATGGTCTTCTTCCATTTTAAGCTTAAATCTATCCAGAAAAATAAGAAATGAGCCCTTCAAAAAGGCTCATTTCATTTCATTTTATTCCACTACTTCTTCCTCATCCACCGTATAATGCTTTAAGAAATAGACCAATGACTGCAATTCAACTGCAAGGTCAATATGATGGACTCGTGTTGTCGGAGGAACCGTTAGCCTTGCTGGTGTGAAATTAAGGATCCCTTTTACATCTACCTTTGCCAGCCTATCTGTAATCGACTGGGCGAACTGAGCAGGAACGGTTAAGATAGCGACCGTGATGTTCTCTTCTTTGATCACTTTTTCCATATCGTCCATGTGAAAAACAGTTATATCCCCGATGGTTGTGCCCACTTTATCTTCAGCTACATCGAAGGCAACAGCAATCTTTGTATTATTGTTTTTGAGGAAATTATAATTTAAGAAGGCCGTTCCAAGATTTCCAACCCCTATTAGGGCTACATTTGTTAACTCATCCTGATCAAGTGTCTTACGGAAAAAACTCAATAGGTAGTTCACATTGTACCCATAACCCTTTTTCCCTAATGCTCCAAAGTACGAAAAATCTCTACGAATCGTTGCAGAGTCTACCTTTACCGCTTCACTAAGCTCCGCAGATGATACCCTCTGCTTCCCTGATGAATGTAAATTCTTTAAGAACCGGTAGTATAACGGCAGCCTTTTTGCTGTTGCCTGAGGAATTTTCACTGTATCATTACTCATCCTATTTCCCCCACCCTATCATAAGTCTAGCTTATAAAATCTCATTCTCTCTTCTAAAATCACCGTTTTTTCCACCTGTTTTTTCAACGAGGTAGGTTTTTCCGATGACCATCCCTTTATCAACGGCCTTACACATATCGTAAACCGTCAAGGCGCAGACCGACGCAGCCGTTAGCGCTTCCATTTCTACTCCTGTATTTCCCTTTGTTTTGACTGAGGCCAAAATGATGAGACGATAATTTTCATTCTCTCGCTCCCATCTGAAGGTAATGTTCACACCTGTTAGCGGAATCGGATGGCACATTGGAATAATATCTGCAGTCTTTTTGCAGGCCATAATTCCCGCCACCTGTGCGACGGCTAGGACATCCCCTTTTTTAATTGTATTGTTGGTTATTTGGTCATATATCTCTTTATTTACCGTAATACTTGAGCTAGCAATTGCGGTCCTAACCGTTTCCTTTTTATCACTAACGTCGACCATTTTGGCTCTGCCTTCTTCGTTAAAATGAGTAAATTCAGCCATATTCTATACACCTCACTTCAAACTATACACTATTTTGACAGATTTGTGAAAACATTGTTATGACTTTCACAAAAGATTTTTAAATACCGCCCATAACCTTCTTTTATTGCCGTTCCCATTTTTGTACGTTACACTATTGCTAGAAATACTGAGGTGAAAACGATGATCTTATTGCAGGTAAATCAATTATCAAAATCATATGGGGCTGATCCCATTTTAACGAATATCAAGCTGGAAGTGCAAACTCGTGACCGCATTGCCCTCGTTGGACGAAACGGTGCAGGTAAATCCACCCTTCTCAAAATAATAGCAGGACAGCTTTCCTATGAATCAGGGGAAATCATTAAACCAAAGGATGTGGAAATCGGCTACTTAGCACAGAATACGGGCTTAGATTCGGATTGCTCCATTTGGGAGGAAATGCTGACTGTCTTTGAGGACCTACAAGAACAGGAAAAACAATTGCGCCAATTAGAAGAAAAAATGGCTAACCCATCCGTCTATACTAACCCTTCAGAATACGAGCGCATCCTCAAGGACTACGATATTCTTCAGGTTACCTTTAAAGAAAATGGTGGCTATCAATATGAATCAGATATCCGTTCTGTATTACATGGACTTAAGTTTCACACCTTTGACTACTCAACCAAAATCTCAAGCCTAAGCGGTGGGCAGAAGACTAGGTTAGCCCTTGGGAAGCTGTTGCTCAAGAAGCCTGATATTTTAATCTTGGACGAGCCGACAAACCACCTGGATATTGAAACATTGTCCTGGCTCGAAGGCTATTTGCAAGGCTATGAGGGCGCCATTTTGATTGTCTCTCATGACCGCTATTTTCTAGATAAGGTGGTCAACCAAGTATATGAAATCTCAAGGCTTCATATAACGAAATATCTCGGGAATTACAGTGCTTATTTAGATCAAAAGGCAGCAAATTATGATCGGGAAATGAAACAGTATGAAAGGCAGCAGGAGGAGATAGCCAAGCTCCAGGATTTTATCCAACGAAATTTGGCGAGAGCTTCGACGACGAAACGAGCGCAAAGCAGAAGAAAACAGCTGGATAAAATGCAAATTATGGACAGGCCACTTGGAGATGAGAAATCAGCCTCCTTTGGTTTTGAAATTGAGCGGCAAAGTGGGAATGACGTTCTCATGGTAGATTCCTTGTCCGTTGGCTATGATGGGGATACGGTCAGTACAGACCTTACCTTTCGACTTACTAGAGGAGATAGTATCGCTCTCGTGGGTCCAAATGGAATTGGGAAATCTACCTTATTAAAGACGATTATTGGACGAATCCCCAAAATTAACGGTAATATCCGCTTTGGCTCCCATGTCACAGTCGGCTATTATGACCAGGAACAGGCAGAACTGACCTCCAACAAAAGAGTATTAAATGAGCTATGGGATGACTACCCACTAATGAATGAAAAGGATATTCGCACCGTACTCGGCAACTTTTTATTCTCTGGAGATGATGTTCTCAAAACGGTTTCTTCCTTAAGTGGTGGTGAAAAAGCACGACTGGCTTTAGCCAAACTAATGATGCAAAAGGCAAATCTCTTAATCCTAGATGAACCCACGAACCACTTGGATTTGGACAGTAAAGAGGTATTGGAAAACTCCCTCGTTGATTATCCAGGTACGATCCTTTTTGTTTCGCACGATCGTTATTTCATTAATCGAATTGCTACTAAAGTTATCGAGCTTAGCTCGACTCATGCAACGGAATTCCTTGGTGACTATGATTATTATGTGGAAAAGAAGCTGGAGTTTGAAGAATTAAAGGAGCTTGAGAAGAAAGAAATATCCACAGTTCATCAACAGGAAACTCAAGAAAAATCGAGTTATCAACAGGATAAAGAAGCAAAAAGATTAGAGCGACAACGAAAGAGAAGAATAGAAGAAATTGAAAAACTAATAGAGGAGCTCGAAAACAGCATCGGGGAAAATGAACAATTACTTTGTGAACCCGAAATCTTTCAGGATCATGAAAAGGTTCTTGAAATTACGAAAGCAAATGATGCGGCAAAAGAAAAGCTAGATAGCTTATTAGAGGAATGGTCAGAATTGGCTGAATAGGAACTACTGTAGCACCGGGATAGACGAACTATCCCGGTTTTCTTTTTCCACAATCTTATTCACAATAAAAATAGGATTACAACAGCTCTCCACAGGGTTTTCCACATTATCCACAGTTTAATTCGTATTTATCCACATTATTCACATAATTTCTTTGTTTATCCACAAAAAAAATCCTCTATAATGAGAGGATTTTGTCCTGGTTCTATTAAATATTGTGGATAGAAATATCTAATCCTGGATTTGCGTTCAAGTTTAATTCGGCTCTTTGACCTTTTTCGAAAAAGATACTGCCGGCAGCCGCAATCATCGCTGCATTATCCGTACAAAGATAGAGCGGTGGTATGATGAGCTCGACATCCTCATCCTCAAAAACCTGCTCAAGTCGGGTTCTGAGCCCTTTATTTGCAGCTACACCGCCTGCGAGAAGCACCTGCTTCACATTATATTCCTTTGTAGCCTTAAGGGTTTTCGTCACTAATACATCAATGACACTCTCCTGAAAGCTCGCAGCAAGGGTTTCTGGAGCAATTTTCTCCCCACGCTGCTCGGCATTGTGAACGGTATTAATCACAGCTGATTTGAGTCCACTGAAGCTGAAATCATAGGAGCCTTCCTCAAGCCATGCCCTCGGGAGATTCAATGTAGGCTCACCTGTTTGCGCCAACCGATCAATATGCGGACCTCCTGGATAAGGCATATTTAATACTCGAGCTACCTTATCATAGGCTTCTCCAGCGGCATCGTCTCTTGTCTCACCGATAACCTCAAAATGTCCATGCTCCTTCATATAGACAAGTTCTGTATGTCCACCTGATACGACCAGAGCAAGGAGAGGAAATTTCATCTCTTTCACCAGCCGGTTAGCATAAATATGCCCTGCAATATGATGCACTGCGACGAGTGGTATATTATGTGCGAAAGCAAGCGCCTTCGCTGCATTGACACCAATTAATAAAGCTCCGACCAGCCCTGGCCCTTCTGTAACAGCAATAGCGTCCATATCAGAAATCTCTAGCTTTGCTTGATGCAAGGCTTCTTCTAATACAATCGTCAGCTGTTCGACATGGTGACGGGAGGCTATCTCAGGAACCACTCCTCCAAATCGCTTATGGCTTTCGATTTGTGAAGCGACTACATTCGCAACAATCTCACGTCCGTTTTTAATAATGGCAACTGCTGTTTCATCACAGCTTGTCTCAATTCCTAATATATAGAGGTCTTTGTTCATTATAAATTCACCCACATTACTAATGCATCCTCATGATCATCCGTATAATAGTTTTTTCTAATTCCACCGTTTTGAAATCCAAGCTTTCGATATAACGATTGAGCAATATCATTAGAGATGCGCACTTCCAGAGTCATGGTCTTTGCACCCTTCCCCCTCGCAATTTCCATTACCTTTTTGAGTAATGCCTCGCCAAGCTTCTTCCCTCTGTATTTTGGCAAAAGGGCAATATTCGTGATATGGGCCTCATCGATAATTATCCACATCCCACAATAGCCAAATACTCCTTCTTCATCCTCTAAAACCGTATAGTGTGCATATTGATTTTTCCTGAGTTCGTTTTCAAAGGACTCTCTACTCCATGGGGTAGTAAATGAAGCATGCTCTATTTCAAGGATTTGGTCGATATCCTTTTCATTCATCGTACGAAATGTTAGTTGTTTGTTCATCTAAGACTTCCTAACCCAAATAGAATTTCTATTTTTTATTCGCTTCCAGCCATTTTGATTCAGCCTCAGCCAGTCGAATATAATTTGGAACAAATGTATGGATATCTTCACCTGCTCGATTCATCCCTAATAACGCTAGTTCCGATGGCCTTGGATTTTGCTCTGTGATCTCAGCAAAAATAGCTTGATTCCCCAATTCCTCTTCAATAATGGCACGATGCAATAGGAGATCATTCCCTACAAAAAGAACCGGAAGATTTCTCTCCTTAAGCTGCAGAACCCAATCCTTTGACTGTAGAATTTGATCCTTCTCAACAGTGATTAATTTGCCATCAGTATACTGGTACAAGCCCGTATAGATTTGTCCTCTTCTTGCATCAAATAATGGGGATACAACCCCTGGAAAATATCGGCCCACAGCGGCAGCCAATATTTCTAGACTTGAAACACCGACAAGTGGAATATTCAACGTCCAGGCCAGCGTCTTCGCTATGGTTACGCCAATTCTTACCCCTGTATAGGAGCCTGGTCCCTTAGCTACAACAATTTTATTTAGATCCTTTGGGGTTAAATCGCAGTCCTTTAGAACGGTTTCAATGGATGGCATAACACGAATGGAATGATTTTTCTTTACGTTTGTGACATACTCACCAATAACCTTTTCTTTATCGATGACAGCGATCCCCAACGCATAATTGGATGTATCAATGGCTAAAACCTTCATGAAAATAACTCCTTACATAGTTCCTCATAGCGTTTACCCTTCGGCTCTAGAACGATGGTTCTTGTATCGTGATCCCCATGCTTTAAGTAGATAGTCAGAAGCTCTTTGGGAAGTTGATCTTCAACAAGATGGGCCCACTCTACAACAGTAACTCCATTCCCTTCGAAATACTCATCAAATCCTAAATCCTCATTGGAGTCCTCTAATCGATATACATCCATATGATAGAGAGGCAATGTCCCATTGTATTCTTTGATTATCGTAAACGTTGGGCTATTCACGGTTTTCTTGATATTCAAGCCCTCTGCTAGTCCTTTTGTAAAAGTAGTCTTGCCTGCGCCTAGATCCCCTTCAAGTGCTATCACATCTTGAGGCTTTAAAAGCTGTGCCATGCGCTTGGCAAAATCAGTCGTTTCAGAAGGCTGAGTCGAGGTATATTGATATTTACTCATATTCTTTAGTCACCTTTGGTCCTCTACTAGATTGAATCCATATGAAAAAACCTTAGGATTTAATCTCCTAAGGATGATTTTCTATATATGTAGTGTACCTTACTTTTTCTGAATGAGCAAAATCCTTACTCTTCCAAAAATAAAAAACGAAACAACTCATTGTTTCGATTTCTAACCAAAAATGGCGGTCTGGACGGGACTCGAACCCGCGACCTCCTGCGTGACAGGCAGGCATTCTAACCAACTGAACTACCAGACCAAAGTATTTTACACTAGAGAAAAAAATCTTACCTTATTAAAGTAAGAAAAATTTGATTGCGGGGACAGGATTTGAACCTGCGACCTTCGGGTTATGAGCCCGACGAGCTACCAGACTGCTCCACCCCGCGATAATAAATATTAATAAGCCCGGCAACGTCCTACTCTCACAAGGGCTCGTCCCCTAACTACCATCGGCGCTGAGAAGCTTAACTTCCGTGTTCGGTATGGGAACGGGTGTGA
>NZ_JAUSTU010000035.1:0-27595 GCF_030813005.1 Anoxybacillus andreesenii | reverse complement strand
ACTATCTGAACTACCATCTATGAAGTTATCAAAGAGCAATAAACGAACTGGAAATTACCTCGAAAGAGGATTCTAAACTTACTATACGAGGGAGGAGGAGTCTTGTGTTCGGTCTAAAACAGCTTTTTACAGGTCATGATGATATGCGTTCAGTTATAGCAGGGATTAATGGGGGCTTAAAGGAGCAACTGGTGGCAGGTTTGTCTGGATCTGCTCGTACCGTCTTTTTGGCATCCATCTATAGCGAAACAAGACAACCCCTATTCATTGTTACTTATAATCTTTTGCAGGCCCAAAAGCTCTATGATGATCTGATTCAGCTTGTGGATGAGAACGAGGTATTTCTATATCCAGCAAATGAATTAATTGCAGCAGAAATGAGTGTAGCAAGTCCTGAGCTTAAAGCACAGCGTATTGATGTCCTGAACCATTGGAGCAGAAAGAAAAACGGGATTTTGATTGTGCCTGTCTCAGGTTTGAGGAAAATCATTCCGCCGAAAAGTCTATGGGAGAAGCTACAAATTACTTTAAAAGTCGGGGAAGAAATAGAAGTAGATCAACTGCTTTTAAAATTAGTTGACATGGGATATGCTCGTTCAGAAATGGTCACATCCCCGGGTGAATTTAGTGTAAGAGGAGGAATTATCGACATTTATCCTCTTACAGAATCAGATCCGATTCGAATAGAGCTATTTGATACTGAAATTGAATCGATTCGCTCCTTTTCCCTTGAGGATCAGCGTTCTCGAGAGAAGATGAATGAAATACAATTTGGCCCTGCGACGGAAATGCCCTTATTAGACGAGCATCATATGATGGTTGCTTCGAAGCTTGAGGCAGGCTTAGCTGATAGTCTAAAAAAACTTAAAGACGAAAAGGCAAAAGCCTTATTAATGCAAAATATTAGCTATGAAATGGAGCAGCTCCAAAATAATCAGAAACCAGAGGAAATATTCAAATATCTATCATTTGCCTACCAAGACTCTAATAGTCTAGTGAACTATTTGCCCAATGAAGCTCTAATTTTCGTAGATGAAATTAGTAGGGTTCAGGAAATGAATGATTCCTTAGAAAAGGAAGAAGCGGAATGGTATACCAATCTTTTAAGTGAAGGGAAAATCATTCATAACGTCCAAGTTTCACATCAATTGCAAAAATTGGTGCAAAGATCGGCTCATAATATCATTTATTTGTCTTTGTTTTTGCGACATGTTCCGAATACAAATCCGCAAAACATTATTAATATCACCTGTAAGCAGATGCAAAATTTCCATGGACAAATGCATGTGTTAAAGAGTGAAATTGAACGTCTCAAAAAAGGGAATAACGCCATCCTCTTTCTCGGTGCAGACAGCAAGCGGGTCAACAAACTTGAGAGTGTTCTAGAGGATTATGGAATTGAATCGACCATTGTTCAGAAGGATCAGCCATTACTACCAGGCAAGGTTCAAATTATGGAGGGCAATCTGCAAACCGGATTTGAGCTTCCTATTCAAAAAATAGCTGTCATCACAGAGGAAGATCTATTTAATAAGAGGCCGAAGAAATCCCGCCAGCGTCAAAAGCTAACGAATGCGGAGCGGATTAAGAGCTACTCTGAGCTTAAGGTTGGAGATTATGTTGTTCACATTAACCACGGGATTGGAAAGTACTTGGGAATCGAAACCCTTGAAATCAACGGGATTCATAAGGATTATCTTCATATCCGCTATCAGGGTAGTGATAAGCTCTATGTCCCAGTCGAGCAAATTGACCTTGTTCAGAAATATGTAGCATCAGAAGGTAAAGAACCGAAGATATACAAGCTAGGCGGAAATGATTGGAAAAAGGTTAAGAAGAAGGTGGAATCCTCTGTTCAGGATATTGCAGAGGACTTAATCAAGCTCTATGCAGAGCGTGAAGCGACAAAAGGATATGCTTTCTCTCCTGATGGGGAAATGCAAAGAGAATTTGAGGCAACATTCCCTTATCAAGAAACCGAGGATCAGCTTCGCTCCATTCAAGAAATTAAGAAGGATATGGAAAAAGAGCGTCCGATGGATCGTTTGCTTTGTGGAGATGTAGGGTATGGGAAGACAGAGGTCGCAATTCGAGCGGCTTTCAAAGCAATCGCAGATGGAAAGCAGGTCGCCTTCCTTGTGCCAACAACCATTCTTGCACAGCAGCACTATGATACGATGAGGGAAAGATTTCAGGATTATCCCATTAATATTGGCTTACTGAGTCGCTTCAGAACGAAAAAGCAACAGACAGAAACGATGACAGGTCTGAAAAATGGATCGGTTGACATCGTAGTTGGAACCCATCGTTTGCTTTCAAAGGACATTGTCTACCGTGACCTAGGACTTTTAATCATCGATGAAGAACAACGATTCGGTGTTACTCATAAGGAAAAAATCAAGCAGCTTAAAACGAATGTCGACGTGCTGACTTTAACGGCCACTCCGATACCTAGAACCTTGCATATGTCAATGCTTGGTGTGAGGGATCTTTCTGTTATTGAAACACCTCCTGAGAACAGATTTCCGGTACAAACCTATGTGATGGAATATAATGGGGGATTGGTACGGGAAGCGATTGAACGGGAGCTGGCCAGAAATGGTCAGGTGTATTTCCTTTATAACAGAGTGGAGGACATAGAGCGGAAAGCAGAGGAAATCTCCATGCTTGTTCCAGATGCCCGAGTCACATATGCCCATGGAAGAATGACAGAAAATGAGCTTGAATCTGTCATGCTTGGGTTTTTGTCGGGTGAATTCGATGTTCTAGTTAGTACCACCATTATTGAGACAGGAGTAGACATTCCGAATGTGAACACATTGATTGTCTTTGATGCGGATCGAATGGGTCTGTCACAGCTGTATCAATTGCGAGGAAGGGTTGGGCGCTCGAACCGTGTTGCTTATGCCTACTTCACGTATAGAAAGGATAAGGTATTGACAGAGGTTGCCGAGAAACGACTTCAGGCGATAAAGGAGTTTACGGAATTAGGATCAGGCTTCAAGATTGCGATGCGTGACTTATCGATTCGAGGCGCTGGTAATATTCTTGGTGCCCAGCAGCATGGATTTATTGATTCGGTCGGATTTGATTTATATTCACAAATGCTCAAGGAAGCAATTGAAGAGCGGAAAGGAACACTAAAAAAAGAAGAAGCGAAGCAATCCGTTGAAATCGACCTAGAAATTGATGCCTACATCCCGGACAGCTATATTTCAGATGGCCATCAAAAGATTGAAATGTACAAACGCTTCCGAGGTGTATCTTCCATTGAAGATATTGAAGAGCTTCAGGAAGAGATGATGGATCGCTATGGAGAATATCCAGAAGAAGTTTCTTATCTATTCCAAATTGCCGAGATTAAGGTCCATGCCATGATGGTGGGAGTCGAAAAGATGAAGCAGTCTAAGAATGAAGTGACGATTCTTTTATCAGAAAAGGAAAGTACGCGGATCGATGGACAAAAGGTGTTTGAATTAAGTAATCAATATCGACGCATGGTTGGTTTAGGGATGGAAGGAAACCAGCTGAAAATTGTTCTCCATATTAAAGGAATTGAAGTTGCTCATTGGCTCCAAGCCGCTTTTACGATGATCCAGGGTCTCCAAGCTGCAAAAAGAGACGAGGAAAGAACCGTGTCTTAAAACGGTTAGTTCAGATATGCGAGCAACCAAATTTTTTCTCCGAAATAGGTATGATATGGTGTTTCAACCAGTAAAGACAAGGGTATTAGGTATAGAGGTGTGGGATATTTTCCCTTATAAAGAACAAATCACCACTTGGAGAAAAAATATTGAAAGCGTATAGAACTTTCCATATGAAAGATACTAAGTTCAAACATGGCAAAGATTTCACATGAAATGAAATCGATGTCAGTGCAAAAAAATCATCAGATGAAAGAGAGGCAACATTGGATGAAAGCAACTGGTATTGTTCGTCGAATCGATGATTTGGGTCGTGTCGTGATTCCGAAAGAAATCCGAAGAACTCTTCGCATTCGTGAAGGGGACCCCCTAGAGATTTTCGTTGACCGCGATGGAGAAGTGATCCTGAAGAAATATTCTCCAATTAGCGAATTAAGTGATTTTGCCAAAGAATATGCCGAAGCTCTTTTTGATAGTTTGGGGAATCCCGTCTTAATCTGTGATAGAGATGCCTATATTGCCGTTGCAGGTGGTTCAAAGAAGGACTATCTAAATAAAAATATAAGCGATTTAATGGAAAAGACAATGGAAGAGCGCAGTTCTGTACTCAAAACTGCCCAAGGTGAGATATCTCTAGTAGAGGGTGTTGGAGAAGCCGTTACTTCATACACGGTTGGTCCAATTATTGCTAACGGAGATCCAATCGGGGCAGTTATCATATTCTCTAAAGAGGGTTCATTAGGTGAAGTGGAGCAAAAGGCAGTTGAAACCGCCGCTGGATTTTTAGCTCGACAGATGGAATCATAAAAAAGGTAGCTCCCAGCTACCTTTTTTTATTGTTTTAGGGATACGGCCCCAGTCTTATGCTATAATACACTCGATTTTAACTTTTGTGAAAGGGGTTGGGCTTGTGCAGCCCATGAACCAGCCAAAGGAATTGGTTAGGGGAGCGCTCATTTTGACCGTGGCAGCTCTTTTGATCAAAATACTAAGCGCGATTTACCGAATACCCTTTCAAAATATTGTTGGGGATGTTGGTTTTTATATCTATCAGCAGGTGTATCCTATTTATGGGGTGGCCCTCGTAATGTCAACGACGGGGTATCCAGTTATTATATCGAAGCTATATGCGGAGCAAAAGAACCGCTCAGGACAGGCTGGGATCCAGCAATTAATGGTTGTATCTGCGGTTTATTTATTTTTATTGGGAATTGTCATGTTTCTTGCCCTTTTTCTTGGGGCCGAATGGGTTGCCCAGCGAATGAATGATCCCGATCTTTATCTCCTTATTCGAGTCATTGCCGTCGTGTTTCTAATTTTTCCATTCACTGCTCTTCTGAGGGGTTACTATCAAGGAACAGGCTATATGGTACCGACTGCCTTTTCGCAGGTGGGAGAACAGTTGGCAAGGGTTGGGACCATTTTAGTCACGGCATACGTTTTTGTGAATGCCAATTATAGCATGTATGAGGTAGGGGCAGGGGCTGTTTTTGGCTCGGTAACGGGTGGATTAGTTGGGTTGTTGATTCTGCTCACATTTGTTTGGTGGAAAAAGGAATTCCGAGCGGTTCAGATAAAAAATGTACATAGGTCACTACCATTAGGTGACGCCGCAAATATGATAAAAACCCTATTTATCCAAGGATTTGCCGTTTGTGTGAGCGGTATGCTTTTACTGTTATTACAGCTCGCTGATTCCTTGAATCTCTACTCCTTGCTCTTATCAACAGGCGTGGATGGAGAGGCTGCCAAAGGATTGAAGGGAATTTATGATCGTGGACAACCCCTTATCCAGCTTGGATCCGTTGTTGCCACATCCATGTCCCTGTCATTAGTACCGCTCATTGCTAGTGAAAAACGAAGAAATAGTCCTGCTGCCTTAATTGAAAAAATAGGTCTCGCTCTTCGTGTTAGTATGACAGTAGGTCTTGGGGCAACGGTAGGGCTCATGACGATTATCGAACCAACGAATATCATGCTTTTTGAAAACCGTGATGGATCCGAGGTTCTTGCGCTTTTGAGTGGTACGATCCTTCTCAGTTCGCTTATTATTACGTTAATTGCCATTCTTCAAGGTTTAGGCCACACCCTTTTTCCAGCGTTTGTTATATTGGTAGGGTTTGTAGCTAAGTACGGGTTCAATCTTTGGTTCGTGCCAGCGAATGGGGTCATGGGGGCGGCATCAGCATCCATCGGTGCATTGGCCATGATCATGATTGTGCTTTTCTTAAGGTTGTACTTCGTTCTTGGTAGACCAAGTGTATCCTGGAAATTCTTATTGAAGGTCACTTGCGGGGCGGTCACCATGTTTATCATTTTAAAAGGCTTTTTGGCGATCTCGAATGTTTTTTATTTGTTTGGCAATACAAGGCTCATGGCAACGATTCAAGCGTTGGGTGGAGTATTGCTTGGCGGTCTTTCCTATTTATTTGTTGTGATTAGAATGAGGGGATTCACTGTTCATGAATTAACCTTGCTGCCATTTGGAAGTAAATTGCTGTACCTAGTTCCTGGAAAAAGGAGGAGATGAAGGCTTGAATAAAATACTTGTTATGGGCTTAGGAGCGGGGGATTTAGAGCAGCTCCCTTTAGGAATTTATCGCTTGCTGAAGGAAGGGGAGCATATCTATCTACGAACGAAGGAACATCCCGTTATTTATGAATTAGGGAAAGAAGGGTTGGAATTTCAATCCTTTGATTCAATATATGAACAATTTGATTCCTTTGAAGAGGTTTATGAGGAGATCTGTGCCGAGCTTTTTAGATATGCTAAAAAGGATTCGATTGTCTATGCAGTTCCAGGACATCCCCTTGTTGCGGAAAGAACGGTTCAAATCTTGTTAGAAAGAGCGGCTGAACATGGGATTGAGGTAGAAATAGGTGGGGGACAAAGCTTTCTTGACCCACTCTTTCAGGCAGTTCAGATAGATCCAATTGAAGGCTTTCAACTTCTCGATGCTACTAGTCTTAGGAGAGACGAAATAGAGGTCAGGCAGCATATGATTATTGGACAGGTATACGACACCTTCATGGCATCGGAGGTCAAGCTTACCTTGATGGAATTGCTGCCAGATGAATATGAGGTCTATATTGTCACAGCGGCGGGGAGCAAGGAGGAAAGGGTTCAAAGGGTTCCTTTATTCGAGCTTGATCGAGAAGTATCGCTCAATAACCTAACCTCTGTCTATGTTCCACCTGTTTCGGATGAGGTTGTATTATATAAGCAATTTTCTAAGCTGCGTCAAATTATTGCGGAGCTTCGTGGACCAAATGGCTGTCCATGGGATAAGGAACAGACTCACCATTCACTGAAGAAGTATTTGCTTGAGGAGGCTTATGAGCTCATTGAAGCGATCCAGGAGGAAGACTATGACCACATGATCGAGGAGCTGGGGGATGTCTTACTTCAAGTCATGCTTCATGCGCAAATAGGGGAGGATGACGGTTATTTTTCCATTAATGATGTGATTGAATCCATCAGTGCTAAAATGGTTCGAAGACATCCTCATGTTTTTGGAGACAAAGAGGCTGACACCGCAGACGAGGTAGTCAAGAACTGGCAGGAAATTAAGAAGGAAGAAAAAGGGGAGGAAGTAGAAAAAACCCTTTTAGACAAAGTAGGGAAGCATCTTCCGAACACCTTAAGAGCGTTTGAGATCCAAAAGCAAGCGGCAAAGGTTGGCTTTGATTGGGAGAAGGTTGAGGAGGCTTGGGATAAGGTAAAGGAAGAAATGCAGGAATTTGAAGTGGAGGTTAGGGAGAACCACCCACATCAATCCGTAGAGGAATTTGGAGATATTCTCTTTGCCTTGATTAATGTGGCTCGTTTCCATCAAATTAATCCAGAGGAAGCGCTACTAGCGACCAATCAGAAATTCATTCGACGATTTTCCTATGTGGAGGATTGTGTGAACAGAAGCGGGAAGGACTTCAAGGATTTTAGTCTAATGGAATTGGACCATTTTTGGAATGAGGCAAAAAAGAAGGGACTATGAATAAGGGAGAGTGCGTGAAGGATGAGATTGGATAAATTCTTAAAGGTTTCGAGATTAATTAAAAGAAGAACATTGGCAAAGGAAGTGAGTGATCAAGGGAGAATCACGATCAATGGTCAGGTGGCAAAAGCTAGCTCGGTCGTGAAAGTAGGGGATGAGCTAGCCATTCGCTTTGGTCAAAAACGTGTCACCGTCAAAGTGGAGCGTCTACAAGAGACAACGAGAAAAGAGGAAGCTGCCAATATGTATACCGTCATTCGTGAGGACAGGATCGATAGCACAGAAGACAATATTAGCTCCAAATAGCTTGTTCTATTCCCTCTCTTTCCTTCATACACTTGTACAAAAGTGCATTTGGGAAAAGTGAGGGATATCTAGGATGAGCCAATACTACGATACAAATTCAGCAAAAGGAACCGCGCATGAGCATGATGTGGTCATGAGAGGGAGAAAGTTGCTCGATATTACCGGTGTGAAGCAGGTCGAAAGCTTTGATAATGAAGAGTTTTTGCTGGAAACTGTGATGGGCTTTTTAGCAATCAGAGGACAAAATCTGCAAATGAAAAACCTAGATGTCGACAAAGGCATTGTGTCGATAAAGGGAAAGGTCTTTGACCTTGTTTATTTAGATGATCAGCATGGGGAGAAGGCTAAGGGCTTCTTTAGCAAGTTGTTCCGATGACATTATCGACACAATTCATGACCATGCTGGCGATGGTGGGGATGGGGAGCTGCTTTGGGGCGGCTTTAGATACCTACAATCGCTTTCTAAAACGGACAAAGCGAAAAAGCTGGATCGTTTTTTGCAATGATGTCTTCTTTTGGCTGCTACAGGGCTTATCGATATTTTATGTTCTATTTTTAGTGAATAAAGGCGAATTGAGGTTCTACATTTTTATCGCCCTTCTTTGTGGGTTCGCCGCCTATCAGAGTCTCCTCAAGGGGGCGTATTTACGATTATTAGAGATTGTCATTTCCATGATAATCTCTATTTATCGGTTTTTTGTTAGAGTTTTTCAGATTCTTATTTATAAACCGATTTATTCACTTATCCTTTTCCTCATTTCTCTAACAATCATGCTCGGAAAAGGACTTTTAGCCCTTGCACAAGGGATTTATAAGGTACTATTATTCCTATTAAGAGTACTATTAAAGCCATTAGAGTGGATTGGAATGCTTATTTGGTATATTTTGCCGAAAGGGATTAAAAAAATCCTCGAGAAATTGTATAATAATGGTGCAGGACTTTTCTATAGAATCAAGAATACATTAATAAAGCGAATTTCCAATTGGAAAAAGAAGGAGTAAGGAAGGAGGGGCGTTAGTGAGTGCAATCAAGAATCGAAGCGTGACCAAAATACAGTCAAGCTATGTGAAGCAGCATGAACGCCATGGAATGTACGTTGCTAAGCGAAAGAAGTTAATTATTCGGAGATTAATGGTTTTCTTCTTATTTGCAGCGGCTACCTCCTATTTTATGATTTCGGCCCTGGTTTCGCAGGCTTCCTCTCTGGAGGAGATTAAGGAAGAGCAGAAGCAATTGAAGACAGAGCTTAAGGGTTTACAGAAAACGGAAACGATCCTCAAGGAAGAAATCGTCAAATTAAATGATGATGAATACATAGCCAAGCTAGCTAGAAAGGACTATTTCCTATCTGAGCAAGGTGAAATTATTTTTAACATTCCAAAGGAAAAAGAGGAAAAAACCGCCGAATAGAAAGGTTTATTGACACTCTTTTTTGCTTTTCTGTATAATATATAGTAGAGATCAATTTCATTTTTTTATTTTGCTGGTTGGATCGTAAGAAATTGACCCAAGGATCACTTTTTAAATTCTTAAGGAGGAAAATTTTTTTTATGTCAATCGAAGTAGGCAGCAAGTTACAAGGAAAAGTAACAGGCATTACTAATTTTGGGGCATTTGTAGAATTGTCAGAGGGCTCAACAGGTCTTGTTCATATTAGTGAGGTTGCAGACAATTATGTGAAGGACATCAACGATCATCTTAAAGTCGGTGATGAGGTACAGGTTAAGGTCATCAACGTTGAAAAGGATGGCAAGATTGGTCTTTCAATTAAGAAGGCTGTAGACAGACCTGAAAGAAGCACTCGACCAGAAAAAAGCTTTAGAGGTGGCGATTCGAGAGGACCAGGTCGTTCTCGTCAAGGAAAAACAAATGATAATCGTGCTACTAAAGAATCTTTTGAGTCAAAAATGGCTCGGTTTTTAAAGGATAGTGAAGACCGCTTATCTTCTCTAAAACGTAACACTGAATCAAAGCGTGGCGGAAGAGGCGCTAGAAGAGGCTAACTTGCTGCTGAATTAAATATAGAATATAGATCGTAAATAAAAGCAGGTCATATATGACTTGCTTTTTTATTTGGCTCTTTTTATAATTGTGACTCTTTACACCACATCACTGCTTTTCGGCTGTGTGAAGAAAAATATAAAAATCACAATCGGAAGGGCAATAAGGAAAATGGTTCCGCTCGAAGGTCTAACCGTAGGTATATCCGTTAAAGCCATGATTGACCCTCCTTTCTTATTTTGTTTATGAGCTCCGGCTCTATTTTATAATGGTTGGAGACAATTTCATGAAATTCATTAAAGATCTTCTTCGTTCCAGGTAAAGTTACCTCACTCTTTGGCACCCCAAATATGGGCCCGGAAACCGTTAAGCTAAATCCACCATGAGAAATAAAAATGCCTAGGACATTAATTTTGTCAGTCAATAGCAAGATGACAAGAATAATATCCAACACATCGATGACAAAGCTGAGCGCTTTATTTCCATTTTTCCCCTCTGAACGCTCTCTCCCTGTTAAAGGACCTCCAATCGTTAAAGTGAAGCCGCCTGGTTCAATCAAAATTTGATTCATCGTCAATTGCCCCGTTAGAATCAACGCAGCCGTAATGATATCAAGTTCACGCTGCATTGATTTTACGATTAATAAGTCTCGTTCAGCTTGAATGTGGTTCATGATCCATAGGCGCCTCCTCGACATATCATATTCCTATCATAACGATTGTTGATGGCCAAGTGAAAATAGGTCAAGCAGCTAAACCGCGGCAAATATTTATTAATGTGTATGGCGTTTCGGCAGCACTAAATCCTGATAACCTCTTAAATATCATCAAAATAGTTTAAAATATGGGTTCTTTTGATGGTAGGGCTAAGCACTTTGTTTACTTTTCGGACATTACACAGAAAATAGTCGAACAAAAAATGGATGCTTGTCCGCTATTTTGACAAACTTTTATGGGGTTCCTCCTTATAATTATCTGCAACGATAAAAAGTAAGGAGTGTAGTTTTATGGATAAGGCTGAAAGGACATTAATCGAACCGGTAGGCGGTTTGAACTTCAAGAGACCCAAACTAGATTTTTCTAGTAGAATAACCAATCTTCAATTAAAACTCGAAACCTTCTTTTTAAAGAAAGGCTATCTGCTGTTAGTGATGGGCTTTTTGCTTGGACGAGCCCTCATATTGTCAAAACTCACCCCGTTTATCCTACCCTTTTTTGCTGCCGTCTATTTATTAAGGAGGGAGCGATCTCCTCTTGCCTTGTTAGGACTCGTAGCAGGTGCGGCAACTCTTTCCCTAACATATGCTGCCTATGCCTTTAGTGTCACCATTTGTTTCTTAATTCTTTTTCGGATTTCGACGAGATGGCTAAGGAATGAAATGAGGGCCCTGCCATTCTATGTATTTGGGGTTGTTTTAATAGGGAAGCTAGTAAAGGCCTATATCATCAGCAGTCATCTAACGCTCTATGATGGAATCATGGCCGGAGTCGAGGGGAGCTTAGGCTTTATCCTTACGTTAATCTTTTTGCAAAGTATTCCTTTGATCTTAGCCAACAAAAGAAGACAAACATTAAAGACGGAGGAAGTCGTTTGTCTCATTATTATGCTCGCTTCCATTATGACGGGAACGATCGGTTGGTCTGTCTATGATTTATCCTTGGAGAATATTACATCGCGTTATTTAGTGCTAATTTTTGCTTTTGTCGCGGGTGCTACGGTTGGATCCACCGTTGGGGTTGTGACCGGCTTAATTTTCAGCTTAGCCAATGTTTCAAGCTTTTATCAGATGAGTCTGTTAGCCTTTTCGGGCTTGCTTGGTGGCCTGTTGAAGGAAGGGAGGAAGGTTGGTGTTGCGATCGGTTTATTTATTTCAACATTATTAATTGGCATGTACGGAGAAGGGAGCATGAATATTGACAAAACCCTTCTTGAGTCAGCGGCTGCCGTGTTGTTATTTTTCCTGACTCCCCAGGCTTTAACCTCTAAGCTAGCTAAATATATTCCTGGTACGCCAGAGTTTCAAGCTGAACAGCAGCAATATATGAGAAAAATGCGAGATGTAACGGCTGAACGAGTCGAGCAATTTTCCTCGGTTTTTCAAGCGCTCTCCAATAGCTTCTCCGCCTATGATGAAATGGCGGATTGGAAGGACGAGGAAAGTCGTGAGCTTGATTATTTCCTGAGTAATGTTACGGAGAGAACTTGTCAATTATGCTTTAAAAAAGAACATTGCTGGTCAAGGAACCTTAATACAACCTATGACTATATGAAGGATCTTATGCATGAAATGGATCAAAATGATGGTGTTATTTCTGGCAAGCTTTCTCGTGACTGGAAAAAACACTGTGTCAATTCACAGAAAGTCATCAACATCATGCAACAGGAGCTAACCTTTTTCCAGGCCAATCAAAAGCTGAAAAAGCAGGTCCAGGAAAGTAGAAGATTAGTAGCTGATCAGCTACTCGGAGTGTCAACGGTCATGGGTGATTTCGCGAAGGAGATTCAAAGAGAACGGGATAATCATCATAAGCAGGAGGAAATGATTTATGAAGCCTTACAAGGATTCGGGATTGAAATTGAAAACGTAGAAATCTACAGTCTTGAGCAAGGAAATGTGGATATCGATATGACCATTCCTTTTTGCAATGGACATGGGGAATGTGAGAAGCTCATTGCTCCGATGCTGTCAGATATATTAGGAGAGATGATTATTGTGACTTCTGAGGAGTGTGCGTCAGTACCGAATGGCTTCTGTCATGTAACCTTCCGTTCGGCCAAAGCCTATGTCGTGGAGACGGGAGTTGCCCATGCCGCAAAGGATGGAGGCTTCGTGTCAGGGGATAGCTACTCGACGATTCGTCTCAGCGGCGGTAGACATGCTGTGGCAATTAGTGATGGGATGGGGAATGGCGAACGGGCCCATATCGAAAGCAAGGAAACCCTGAAGCTCCTTCAGAAGATTCTCCAATCAGGGATAGAGGAGAAAATCGCCATCAAATCCATCAATTCTATTCTATCATTGAGAACGACTGACGAAATATTTTCAACCTTGGATCTGGCGATGATCGATCTGCAAAATGCTACAGCCAAATTTTTGAAGATTGGCTCCACCCCAAGTTTTATTAAAAGAGGAACGAGTGTGAAGAAGGTACAGGCTAGCAATCTTCCTATTGGAATTCTACAGGAGGTGGAAGTGGAGGTTGTTAATGAGCAGCTCAAAGCGGGAGATTTACTCATTATGATGAGCGATGGTGTGTTCGAAGGGCCAAAGCATGTGGAAAATTATGATTTATGGATGAAACGGAAGATTAGTGAGCTAGCTACAGATGACCCGCAGGCGGTGGCTGATCTGATTATGGAAGAGGTCATTCGTTCCCGTTCGAATGCGATTGAGGATGATATGACCGTTGTGGTGACGAAAATCAAGCATAATACGCCAAAATGGGCGACAATTCCGATTAGTAAACAACGCAAAAAAGCCTAAACGATGGATCATTTCATAAATGTAATAAAAATTGCTTAAACTAATAATCTACCTTCATAGGTATATTTGCTCTTCTTCGTGACGAAAATGATAACAGTATGTGACGAGGAGGAGAAGATATGAATCCAGGTACTTTGAAACAAATTTTACTTATTACCGATGGTTGTTCAAATCAGGGGGAAGATCCCGTAGCCATGGCGGCTTTAGCCAGGGAAAGTGGAATTACGGTTAATGTCATTGGTGTGATGGAGCAGGATACGATTGATGAGCAAGGAATGAAGGAAATAGAAGGAATCGCCATGTCTGGTGGCGGAGTAAGCCAGGTGGTGTATGCGCAGAGCCTATCGCAAACGGTACAAATGGTCACGCGAAAAGCCATGACCCAAACCTTGCAAGGAGTGGTGAATCGGGAGCTTCAACAGATCCTAGGTGGATCCAAGACAGTTGAGGATTTACCACCGGAACAAAGAGGCGAAGTAATGGAAGTGGTCGATGAGCTTGGTGAGACAGTAAAGCTTGAGGTGTTGGTTCTTGTCGATACGAGCGCAAGCATGAAACATAAGCTTCCAACCGTCAAGGAAGCGTTACTAGACTTATCTTTGAGCCTTAATGCCCGTTCAGGTAATAATCAATTTGGTGTCTTTGTATTTCCCGGGAAAAAGAATGATGTCGAAAAATTGCTAGATTGGACTCCCCATCTAGAATCCTTAACAAGTATTTTTCCAAAGCTTACAACAGGAGGGATTACTCCTACAGGTCCAGCGATTAGAGAGGCGCTAACTTATTTCAAGAAAAAACGTTCACTAAGGGGTCTGTTATCTCGTGATGATGAACAGTACTTTGAAGAATCTATGTAGGTTTGTCCCAGGAACGATCATTATCGGGAAATGGCATCAAAATCGATACACCATTTTAAAGGAATTAGGCTCAGGGGCAAACGGAATTGTTTATTTGGCACAATTTCATAATCAAAAGGTTGCAATCAAAATGAGTGATAACGGAATGTCAATCACATCTGAGGTCAATGTCCTCAAATCCTTCGCAAAGGTCCAAGGGTCATCCCTCGGACCTTCTTTAATTGATGTGGATGATTGGGTAGTGAAAAATCACAATATTTCCTTCTATGTGATGGAGTATATAGCGGGACCTGATTTCCTTTCTTTTATTTCGCAAAAAGGGAAGGGGTGGACTGAGGTTCTAATTCTGCAATTGCTGAGTGACTTGCATACCCTTCATGAAAAAGGCTGGGTGTTTGGCGATTTGAAGCCAGAGAATTTAATCGTGATGGGGCCGCCCCCAAGAATTCGCTGTATTGATGTCGGCGGCACCACCATTCAAGGAAGAGCCATTAAAGAGTTTACGGAGTTTTATGATCGGGGCTATTGGGGCCTGGGGTCACGAAAGGCAGAGCCGACCTATGATTTATTTGCGGTGGCTATGATTATTATAAATACAGAATATCCGAAGCGTTTCAATAAAACATCGGGAGGCATGAATCAGCTACGGGAGCAGATAAGACAAAAGACTGCTCTTCACAAATATGAGCGAATCCTAACAAATGCGCTCCAAGGAAGATACCAATCAGCGCAAGAAATGAGAATGGACCTACTGAACTGTATGAATAGTCAGACCTCCCCCGCACAATCATCGAGAACAAAAAGGCAAACACGACCTACTGTTACGCAGACGAGACAAGCTTATCGAAAAAAGAAAGGTGGTTGGGTGGAGACATTCCTCATTATCATGGTTGTTTCCTTTTTATATTTTTTCTATATTTATAGCCAAGTATAATCGATTTTCTATCCCGATGTATCACAAGTTGGAACCTTAATTAGGTTCATTGTTGTAAATTTGATTTAGGTGATGTAAAAAGTGAAACTAACGGTAGAACTAATCGTATGTAAGAGAAGGAAAAGTTGTGATGCTCGCTTTTTTAGTGGTAAACTAGATTTGATAATGTGGATTAGAAATAAGTACTGAAGGAAGAGTACACATGCTGGAAAGAAAAATAAAGACTTTCCTCGAGAGAAAGCAATTTTCGATAGAAAATAAGGCAATTTTGGTGGGGGTATCAGGAGGACCTGATTCCCTCGCCCTTCTTCATTTTTTATGGAGCAAAAAAGAGAGCTGGAACATAAATGTTGTGGCTGCCCATATCGATCATATGTTTCGGGGGGAAGAATCGAAGCAAGAGGCGCTTTTTGTACGGGACTTTTGCCGAGAAAGGCAAATTCCATTTGAAATGAAGCAAATAGATGTCCCTTCTTATATGGAGGAAACAGGGCTAAGCTCTCAAGTAGCGGCCCGGGAATGTCGGTATCAATTTTTCAAGGAGATGCTAACCAAGCACCAGCTCTCGATATTAGCACTTGGTCACCATGGCGATGATCAGATCGAGACCATCCTCATGAGATTAACAAGAGGGGCAACGGGGAAAGCTAGAGCTGGCATCCCTTTTTCACGAGAATTCTATCATGGAGTGATTATTAGGCCGTTTCTTTGTTTAACTAGGGCTGAAATTGAAGTGTACTGTGAGGAGCATCGGCTGGAACCTAGAAGGGATCCAAGTAATGAAAAGGATGTATATAGTCGAAATCGATTTCGAAAGCTTGTCCTTCCTTTTCTACGGGAGGAGAATCCCCAGGTCCATGAGCAATTTGGACGCTTTAGCGAAGAAATTGAACAAGATGAGAACCTCCTTCTGCAGCTTACAAAAGACCAGTTGAATAAGGTAATAAAAGAGAAATCGAACAAACAAATAACAATTGATATTGCCGCTTTTGCAAAGATGCCTTTGCCTTTACAAAGGAGAGGGATTCAACTAATATTAAACTATCTTTATCAGGTAAGGCCTTCTGCACTATCCGCTTTACATATTGAAAAAATATTCTCAATTTTAAAGAATCCTTACCCTTCAGTACAATTAGATTTCCCTAATGGATTAGAGGTGGTTCGCTCCTATAATGAGTGTTCCATTCGATTTAAAACAACGATTCATCCAACATCTTATTCTTTTGAGGTAAGTGAACCGGGGGAAGTCCTCCTTCCAAATGGTGGTAGGATGAAGATGGAATTCATTCATCCGGACAAAATCGTACAGATTCATCCTGCAAATTGTCTTCTCTATATGGAAGAAGATCAGCTGCCGCTCATCATTCGTACACGAAAAGATGGAGATCGAATGGCGATACAGGGGATGAATGGAACGAAAAAGCTTAATCGGCTTTTTATTGATGAAAAAATACCTCTGCAAAAACGGCAGACTTGGCCAATCGTTACAGATAGAAAGGACCAAATTATTTGGGTACCGAACTTACGGAAATCTAATTTGTACACGGAAAGAAAGCATGATGGCAGTAAGCAAAGAATTATTCTTTTATCATATTTAAGCAATGATCTTCTAGGGGGCACAACGAAATCATGAAAAATGATATTGAAAAGATTTTAATTACTGAGGAAGAAATCCAAACAAAGATTAAAGAAATCGCCAAGCAATTATCGGAAGACTATCAGGATGCCTTTCCGTTAGCCATCGGAGTCCTTAAAGGGGCGATGCCATTTATGGGCGATCTCCTAAAAAGAGTGGACACCTATTTAGAAATGGACTTCATGGATGTTTCAAGCTATGGAAATTCGACGGTTTCTTCCGGAGAAGTAAAAATTCTTAAGGATTTGGATACCTCAGTTGAGGGTAGAAATATATTAATTATTGAGGATATTATTGATAGCGGGCTAACCTTAAGCTATTTAGTGGAATTATTCCGTTACCGTAAGGCGAAATCAATTAAAATTGTCACCCTCCTCGATAAACCAACGGGAAGAAAGGCGAATATCAAGGCTGATTATGTTGGTTTTGTTGTGCCGGATGAGTTTGTGGTAGGGTACGGTCTCGACTATGCCGAAAGATACCGTAATCTACCATATATTGGCGTTTTGAAACCAGAGGTATATACAAATAGTGATGAAGCGTAAAATACTAACATTAGGATTTACGATAGCTCACAAGTACTTATCTCAGTTTTTTTAGAAAGTGTATTTTCTTGTCTTGATATAAATCTCTATGATACTATTTAGTATAGTTTGTTGACCGTGGGAGGAGGTAAGGGATGAATCGAATCTTTCGAAATACCATATTTTATTTATTGATATTTCTTGTCATTATTGGCGTTGTTAGTTTTTTTAATGGGAATAATGAACCAACGAAAAGCATGACCTATGATCAATTTATCACCCATTTGGAGGCTGGAGACGTCAAAAGTCTTTCTATTCAGCCGGAAAGAGGGGTATATGAAGTACGTGGAAGCCTGAAAAGCTACAAGGAAGGACAGGAATTCTTAACATATGTTTGGAATAGTGAGCAATTATTAAAGCAAATTGATGAGGCAGCGGCAGCATCAAAAGTTGATGTAAAGCCTGCCAAAGAAACGAGTGGATGGGTAACCTTCTTTACCTCCATCATTCCGTTTATTATTATCTTCATCTTATTCTTCTTCCTGTTAAACCAAGCCCAAGGCGGCGGAAGTCGTGTGATGAATTTTGGGAAGAGTAAGGCGAAGCTTTATAATGATGAAAAGAAAAAGGTTCGTTTTAAAGATGTGGCTGGTGCCGATGAAGAGAAGCAGGAGCTTGTTGAGGTTGTCGAGTTCTTAAAGGACCCGCGCAAATTCTCAGAGGTTGGGGCAAGAATTCCAAAAGGAGTACTTCTTGTTGGACCTCCTGGTACGGGTAAAACCTTGCTTGCGAGAGCCGTAGCTGGGGAAGCGGGAGTACCATTCTTCTCCATCAGTGGTTCAGACTTTGTGGAAATGTTCGTCGGGGTTGGGGCATCACGTGTTCGTGATTTGTTTGAAAATGCGAAAAAGAATGCACCATGTATTATTTTTATTGATGAAATTGATGCAGTTGGACGTCAGCGTGGTGCTGGACTAGGTGGTGGCCACGATGAGCGTGAGCAAACCCTTAACCAATTGCTTGTTGAAATGGATGGATTTGGCGCCAATGAAGGAATCATCATCATTGCTGCAACAAACCGCCCTGATATATTAGACCCTGCGTTATTACGTCCAGGTCGTTTTGACCGTCAAATTACAGTTGATCGTCCAGATGTGAATGGCCGTGAAGCAGTGCTTAAGGTTCATGCACGTAATAAACCACTTGATGAATCCGTTAACTTAAAAGCAATTGCTCAGAGAACACCTGGTTTTTCCGGGGCGGATTTAGAGAACTTGTTAAATGAAGCTGCACTTGTTGCTGCGCGCCGAAATAAAAAGAAAATTGATATTGACGATGTTGATGAAGCAACAGACCGAGTCATTGCTGGTCCGGCGAAAAAGAGCCGTGTCATTTCGAAGAAGGAGCGCAACATTGTTGCCTTCCACGAGGCTGGTCATACAGTCATTGGTGTGGTCCTTGAAGATGCTGAGATGGTCCATAAGGTAACGATTGTACCACGTGGCCAAGCTGGCGGCTATGCGGTTATGCTTCCAAAGGAAGACCGCTACTTCATGACAAAGCCAGAGCTTCTTGATAAAATTGTTGGATTACTTGGCGGTCGTGTTGCCGAGGAAATCGTCTTTGGTGAAGTAAGTACAGGAGCGCATAATGACTTCCAACGTGCGACAGGCCTTGCTCGCCGCATGGTAACGGAATTCGGAATGAGCGATAAGCTAGGACCATTGCAATTTGGTCAAGCACAAGGCGGTCAGGTGTTCTTAGGCCGTGACCTTCATAATGAGCAAAACTATTCCGATGCGATTGCTTACGAGATTGACTTAGAAATTCAACGCATTATTAAGGAATGCTACGCAAAAGCGAAGAAGGTTCTTACTGAGAATCGTGACAAGCTTGATATTATTGCCAATACATTGCTTGAAGTGGAAACATTAGATGCAGAACAAATTAAGCATTTAATTGACCATGGTACATTACCGGATAGAGCTCCATCTGAAGAGAAGAAGGAGACGATTTCTACTAGCGATGATGTAAAGGTTAATATTAATGTGAAAAAGGACGAGGAAAAACAAGAGGATCCGCAATCCATTGAATTGAAGAAAGAGTCGGACTTGACGGAAGCCCCTCCTGCCTCGGATGAAGAAGAAAAGTAATGATAAAAAGGTGCTCTCAAAAAGGGCACCTTTTATGATCATGGCCCTTTTGGTCACATCCCATTTTCCTTAATGTAAGAAATCATCTATTTGTGGTAAAATGTTGGGCAGAATATGAAAAACCTCTATTGAATCTAAAATAAAGTGGTGATCCCGTTGATTTTTGTGTTTGATGTTGGTAATACAAACATGGTTTTAGGTGTTTATGATAAGGATGAGCTGAAGTATCACTGGAGAATTGAAACCAATCGAAATAAAACGGAAGATGAGTATGGAATCGTGATTAAAAGCTTGTTTGAGCATGTGGGATTAAGTCTTTCGCAAATAAAAGGAATCATTATTTCCTCTGTTGTCCCGCCAATCATGCTTGCCTTAGAGAGAATGTGTCAACGTTATTTTAACTTAAAGCCTTTAATCGTAGGCCCTGGAATAAAAACAGGTTTAGATATAAAGTATGAGAATCCACGCGAGGTCGGGGCGGATCGAATTGTTAACGCAGTTGCAGCGATTCATGAATATGGGAGTCCGCTCATCATTGTTGATTTTGGAACAGCTACTACATATTGTTATATTAATGAACATAAGCAATATATGGGTGGTGCCATCGCACCCGGGATTTATATCTCAACCGAGGCCTTATACTCAAAGGCTGCGAAATTGCCACGGATAGAAATTGCTCCTCCTGAGGGAGTCGTTGGAAAAAATACGGTTGCAGCTATGCAAGCAGGGATCCTGTACGGCTATGTTGGACAGGTTGAAGAAATTGTGAAACGTATGAAACGACAAAGTAAGGAGAAACCAATGGTTGTTGCTACAGGCGGGCTTTCTAGCTTAATTGCCAAGGAAGCTACCGTGATCGATATCGTAGATCCATTCTTAACATTAAAAGGGCTACAGCTTATTTACAAACGAAATATGGACACGCTAAAGAAATAAATAGTTAGTAGAGCATCATGAAAGGGGTAAAAGAATGGGTGATTATTTAGTAAAGGCTCTTGCCTACAATGATCAAGTGAGAGCCTATGCTGTCCGAAGTACAGAAACAGTAGGGGAAGCACAGAGGCGTCATCAGACATGGCCAACCGCATCAGCTGCCCTAGGAAGAACGCTTTCGGCAGGGGTGATGATGGGCTCGATGTTAAAGGGCGAAGAAAAGCTCACAGTCAAAGTGGAAGGGGATGGCCCGCTTGGTCCGATACTGGTAGATGCGAATGCAAAAGGAGAGGTGAGGGGATATGTTACCCATCCTCAAGTTCATTTTGACTTAAATAAGCATGGGAAGCTAGATGTGAGAAGAGCGGTAGGAACATCAGGCTTCCTCTCTGTCGTCAAAGATATTGGCTTAAGAGATTATTTTACGGGTCAGGTTCCACTCATTTCCGGAGAACTTGGGGAGGATTTCACCTATTATTTTGTAAAATCCGAACAGGTTCCATCATCTGTGGGTGTAGGTGTATTGGTGAATCCAGACAACACCATCCTTGCAGCGGGCGGATTTGTTATCCAGTTACTACCGGGTACCGATGACGAAACGATCACGGAGATTGAGGAACGATTAAAAACGATTCCTCCCATTTCCAAGCTGATTGAACAAGGCTTAACACCGGAGGAAATTCTTGAAGAGGTTTTAGGCAAAAGGAATGTACGTTTTCTTGAAACACAGCCAGTAGCCTTTAAATGTACCTGCTCAAAGGAAAGATTTGCGGATGCGATCGTCAGCCTAGGCAAGGATGAAATTGCTGACATGATTGAAACAGATGGCAAGGCTGAGGCTCAGTGCCATTTTTGTAATGAGACGTATCAATACAATCGAGAAGAACTTGAAGAACTTCTGGAAGACGCTAGAGCGTAGGGAACTTATTTTATGAAAGTGGGAATTCCCATAGGGATTGAGAATGGTAACTGGATGAATCGGGCAAAATAACGAAGACAAAACACGAGCGATTGGCTCGTGTTTTTTAATAAGGATAAAGGAAATTTTTGAAAAAATAATGATAAAAAGATTGACAATTGCCCGTGCAATTGATAAATTTTAATTAATCCAATAAAAATACTCGGAATAAGAGGTGTTTCACATGGTACGTATAGCAAATTCGATTACAGAATTAATCGGTCATACCCCTATTGTGAAGTTAAATCGCATCGGAGACGAGAATAGCGCAGATGTTTACTTAAAGCTAGAATATATGAACCCTGGTAGCAGTGTGAAGGATCGCATTGCCCTTGCGATGATTGAGGCAGCGGAAGAAGAAGGAAGGCTGAAGGCTGGAGATACAATCGTAGAACCGACAAGTGGCAATACAGGAATTGGTCTTGCGATGGTTGCAGCAGCGAAAGGATATAAGGCTGTCCTTGTCATGCCAGAAACCATGAGTCTCGAACGCCGCAATTTGCTTCGTGCTTATGGTGCGGAGTTAGTTTTGACCCCGGGACCAGAGGGAATGAAGGGTGCCATTGCTAAAGCAAATGAACTGGCTGAGGAAAAGGGCTACTTCATGCCACAGCAATTTGAGAATTTTGCTAACCCTGAAGTTCACAAAAGAACAACAGGCAAAGAAATTGTGGAACAAATGGGCGACCAGCTCGATGCGTTCATTTCTGGAATTGGAACAGGCGGGACAATCACAGGTGCTGGTTCTGTTCTGAAGGAGAAATATCCTAATATCAAAATCTACGCGGTAGAGCCTGCAGATTCACCAGTGCTATCTGGCGGTAAGCCAGGTCCTCATAAGATTCAAGGAATTGGAGCCGGATTTGTGCCAAAGGTACTTAATACAGAGATTTATGACGAAGTACTGAAGGTCACAAATGATGATGCTTTTGAATATGCTCGCCGTGCTGCAAAGGAAGAGGGAATCCTCGGCGGTATCTCCTCTGGAGCTGCGATTGCAGCAGCGTTAAAGGTTGCAAAGGAGCTAGGCAAAGGGAAAAAGGTACTGGCAATCATCCCAAGTAATGGGGAGCGTTATCTAAGTACACCACTCTACCAATTTGAAGCAGAATAGCATATATCGATAAAAAGCAATGGTCAAATGACTATTGCTTTTTATTATGGGGTGTTAAAATAGAAAAATAGGAAATAATTTGGGGGTTTATCATGTCATATCAAAGGATAGAATGTGGGCCGTACTCACTTGACTATAGTCATAAAACGTTAATCATGGGAATATTGAATGTTACTCCGGACTCTTTTTCAGATGGAGGGAAATACAGTCATATTGAACGAGCCATCCAGCATGCGAAGCAAATGGTCGAGGATGGGGCTGATATCATTGATATTGGGGGGGAATCGACACGACCGGGGCATAAAATGATCACTGTGGAAGAGGAATTAGAACGGGTAGTACCTGTTATAGCGGCGATTTCAAAGGAGGTTGAGGTTCCTTTATCAATCGATACCTATAAGTCTGTGGTTGCAAAGGAGGCCCTTAAGGCAGGGGCGCATATGATTAACGATATTTGGGGTGCCAAATATGACCCTGAAATTGCTAATGTGTCCGCAAGCTATCATGCGCCTATCATTCTTATGCACAACCGTGACAATCTAGAGTACACCCATTTTTATCGCGATGTCGTCAATGATCTATTTGAAAGTATTCAAATCGCCAAAAAAGCGGGCGTTCGAGATGATCACATCATTTTGGACCCAGGCATTGGTTTTGCAAAGGATCTCGCTTTGAATATTGAAATGATGAGGCATTTGGATAAGCTGGTGGAGATCGGTTACCCTGTTTTATTAGGCACCTCGAAAAAATCATTGATTGGACAGGCGTTAAATCTTCCGGTTGGTGAACGAGCTGAGGGGACGGCGGCAACGGTTTGCTACGGAATCCAAAAGGGCTGTCAAATCGTCCGTGTGCATGATGTTAAGGAAATAAGCAGGATGGCAAAAATGATGGACATCTTATTAGGAAAGGACAAAGCTCATGGATAAAATATTTGTGAATAAGATGGAATTCTATGGGTACCATGGTGTTTTTCCTGAGGAAACCCGACTTGGACAGAGATTTATCGTTGATTTGATGGTAGAGGCAGATTTGAGACGTGCAGGGGAAAGTGATGATCTTACCTACTCCATCAATTATGGGGAATTATACGAATTATGCAAAGGGATTGTGGAAGGACCACCGAGTAAGCTTGTGGAGGCGGTAGCGGAGAAGATCGCACGGGCATGTCTCTCTCAGTTTACTAGGGTAATGACCTGTACGGTGAGGGTTACCAAACCAGACCCACCAATTCCTGGGCATTATGAATCTGTCGCTGTCGAGATAACAAGGAGTAGATAAGTTGAAAAATAGAGCCTTCATTGCACTTGGAACAAATATCGGTGACCGCTTTCGTAATCTTTGTGATGCTATTAGTCTTCTAAATGAGGAAGCTGAGATCGAACTCGTGCGTTCCTCATCGATTTATGAAACAGATCCAGTTGGTTATACGGACCAGGATCCATTTTTAAACATGGTCATTGAAGTAAGAACATCACTTGAACCTGTAGTGCTCTTGGAAAAATGCCTACAGATTGAACATGCTCTTGGGAGAAAAAGGATTATTAGATGGGGTCCGAGAATCATCGATCTTGACATTCTTCTTTATAACCAAGAGAATATGGAAACAGAGAAGCTTTTCATTCCTCATCCTCGTTTACACGAGAGAGCTTTTGTATTGATTCCACTCCTAGAGATTAGTCCAGATGAAAAGCTACCAAGGACCAATCAATCTTTACAAGATTTTTTAGATAAAATTCCTGATAGAGAGGGAGTACGGGTATGGAAGCAGAAAAATGGGGAAGACGTATTCGCGCTTTTCGAAAACTAAAGGGTTATACACAGGAGGGCTTTGCGGAAAGTCTAGGTGTATCGGTCTCGATTTTGGGAGAGGTTGAGCGTGGAAATCGCATGCCGACGGATGAATTTATCGAACAGGTAGCGAATTTGCTACAGATTAGTATAAAGGATCTAACGCCACCGGAAGACTAACATAAAAGGAGGAGCTTAGTGCTTAAGATTGGCGATATTGAGATGAAAAATCCAGTTGTCCTAGCACCTATGGCTGGTGTATGTAATTCAGCCTTCCGCTTGACCGTGAAAGAATTTGGAGCGGGCCTCGTTTGTGCTGAAATGGTGAGTGACAAAGGGATCGTATTAAAGAATGAAAAAACGATGAATTTGCTTTATATCGATGAACAAGAAAAGCCCTTAAGCCTCCAGATTTTGGAGGCGAAAAGGAAACGCTTGTGGAAGCGGCTAAGTTTGTAGATAAAAATACAAATGCCGATATTATTGATATAAATATGGGATGCCCTGTTCCAAAAATTACAAAAGTAGATGCTGGAGCGAAATGGCTTCTGGACCCAAACAAGATATATGAAATGGTCGCAGCGGTTGTCGACGCGGTACAGAAGCCTGTTACGGTTAAAATGCGTATGGGCTGGGATCCTGATCACATATATGCTGTAGAGAATGCCCAAGCGGTCGAACGAGCAGGAGGCAAAGCTGTTGCTCTACACGGCCGAACTCGTTACCAAATGTACGAGGGGAAAGCGAATTGGGATATTATCCGAGAAGTGAAGCAGAACATTAATATTCCTTTAATCGGTAATGGTGATGTACAGACTCCTCAGGATGCAAAAAGGATGCTCGAGGAAACAGGCTGTGACGGAGTAATGATTGGAAGAGCGGCACTCGGCAATCCATGGATGATCTATCGTACGGTGAAATATTTAGAAACAGGCGAACTAATCGGTGAGCCTTCTGTGAAAGAGAAAATTGATGTATGTATTCTGCATTTAGATCGACTTATTGCGTTAAAAAGTGAATACATTGCTGTTCGAGAAATGCGCAAACATGCAGCCTGGTACTTAAAAGGGATAAGTGGGAATGCAAAGGCTCGCAACGGGATCAATGAATGTCATACAAGAAATGACTTAGTAGAGCTCCTGTATGGGCTTGTATATGAAGCGGAAGCAAAGGGACGGGCACAGGTAGGTTAAGAGATTGACTTTTATTTTTGCTTTTCTTATGATGTAAGTGAAAAACTGCCGGTACACACTGGCAGTTTTTATTATAGTGTATAGTGTCGGTTTTTCTGATATTGTGTAAAATAGAAACGTATGTATATTGTATCAATTAAAACGGATCTCATTTTTGAATACATATGGAAGATCTATAGTAATGGAGATGATTATTGTGAGTGAAGAATTAAATGACCAGCTTTTAGTTCGACGGGAAAAATTAAGTGAGCTTCGTGAAAAGGGCTATGATCCTTTTGGTAAACGCTTTGAGCGCACTCATTTAGCAGAAGAATTAATCCAGCAGTATGGAGAAATAGAAAAGGAAGAGCTTGACCAACAAGGGATATCTACTACAATTGCTGGTCGTGTCATGACAAAACGAGGGAAGGGAAAAGCAGGATTTGCCCATCTTCAGGACCTTACAGGCCAAATTCAGATCTACGTTCGTGTTGATGCGGTAGGGGAAGAACAATATGATCTCTTCAATAATACGGACTTGGGTGATATTGTCGGAGTACAAGGTACATTGTTTAAAACAAAAGTGGGAGAACTTTCTATTAAAGTTCAGGATTTTCAACTACTAACCAAAGCGCTCCGTCCACTCCCAGACAAATTCCACGGCTTAAAGGATGTTGAGCAGCGCTATCGTCAGCGTTATCTAGACTTGATAAGCAGTCAAGATAGCAGAAAAACTTTCATTACAAGAAGCAAAATCATCCAAGCTATGAGACGCTATCTCGATGACCACGGTTATTTAGAGGTTGAAACACCAATGATGCATGCGATTGCTGGAGGAGCTGCTGCTCGTCCGTTCATCACTCATCATAATGCCCTAGATATGGAATTATATATGCGTATTGCGATTGAGCTTCATCTAAAGCGTTTGATTGTTGGTGGACTAGAAAAAGTCTATGAAATTGGACGAGTATTCCGTAATGAAGGAGTTTCCACAAGACATAATCCGGAATTTACAATGATTGAGCTTTATGAAGCCTATGCGGACTACCGTGATATTATGAGTTTGACGGAGAATCTAATTGCTCATATCGCACAAGAAGTGCTAGGCACAACAACGATTGAATATGGCGAGTATACAGTTGATCTTAAGCCTGAGTGGAAAAGACTTCATATGGTAGATGCTATTAAGGAATATACAGGTGTGGACTTCTGGAATGTCGACACGGTAGAGGAAGCAAAGCAGCTTGCGAAAGAACACAATGTTGAGATTAAGGATACGATGCTCTACGGCCATATTGTAAATGAGTTTTTTGAACAAAAAGTTGAGGAAAAATTAATTCAACCAACATTTATTTACGGTCATCCAGTGGAGATCTCTCCTCTTGCCAAGAAAAATGAAGACGATCCAAGGTTTACTGATCGTTTCGAATTATTTATCGTTGCTCGTGAGCATGCTAATGCCTTTACGGAATTGAATGATCCAATCGATCAAAGAGAACGTTTTGAAGCACAGCTTAAAGAGCGTGAGCAAGGAAATGACGAGGCTCATATGATGGACGATGATTTTGTTGAAGCGTTAGAGTACGGAATGCCTCCAACTGGTGGTCTAGGAATTGGTGTTGACCGCTTAGTGATGCTATTAACGAACTCGCCATCTATCAGAGATGTATTGTTGTTCCCATTAATGCGTCATCGTTAATTTACGTTTAGAAAATGACTATAATGAATGAGCAAGGTAACCGGTCCTTGCTCATTTTTTTGTAGACAAATAAATTCTATGTTTTTTATAAAAAAGGTATTGCATCAGTTTTATTATAGTGGTATATTATTATCTGTTGTTGCTAATGATAGCAACGAAATAAAAAAATAATAAAAAATGATTGACACAACAAATCATTTTTGTTATTATAAGAAAGTCGCTTTTGAGCGAAATTGTTCTTTGAAAACTAAACAAATCATACGTCAACGTTAATTCTAGTTGTTTTAAAACAACAAAATTTTATGAGCTATATCAACTCTTTATTGGAGAGTTTGATCCTGGCTCAGGACGAACGCTGGCGGCGTGCCTAATACATGCAAGTCGAGCGATATC
>NZ_JAUSTU010000034.1:0-30686 GCF_030813005.1 Anoxybacillus andreesenii | reverse complement strand
ATTAGGCTATTGTCGTTATGTAATTACTTCCAAGACTGACAAATACATTGGCGGAATTATTAAGATTTAGCGTCATAGACATTGATTGAAAACACCTTGCCAGAAATCAATGAGAATAAAAATGAAACATTCTTAGAGAAGATGATTTGTGGGGAATGTTCAAAACAAGTGGTCCATTATGTGAATAAGAGGCCGAAAAAAAATAGTGACTATTATCAACACTTTTGGGTCTGTTATCGAGCAGGCTTTCCGCATTATCATGTTCATGATCCTTGTGATTCTAAGAGTTTTAAACAGGACTATTTTGAACAGGATTTTAAACACCTATTAACAAATATTTATGAGGATTCTACATTCTATCAGAAGGCGGAGCAGGCGATTGAACAGCTGGACTTGTCCCCTGAAGAGAAAATGGAGGAAGAGCAGCTAGAATGGGAAGTGAAACTATTAAACCAAGAACTTTACGAGGTGGTCGATGAAAGCCTTCATGGTCAGGGGAGAGATACAGAAAAAGTTGACCAAATGACTGAAAAGTTATGTGCCATGTATGAGAGACTTGCGGCTTTTCGAGATCGGAAGGAAAAAGCGGAAGAGGAACGAAAGGCACTCAAGCGTTTTATGAAAAACTTGAAAGCTTATATAAAAAGTGAATCAAAAGCCTTCCCAAGTGATATATACAAAGATGTATTAAAACAAGCGGCTGTATATAAAGATGGCAGCGTTGTGTATCATTTGCGCTTCGGATTGGAATGGACGACCAACGAGGTGTATTCTACTTTCCAGGAACAATGTGAAAGGGAGCGGTGGGCGAAGGTAAAAGCAAAACACGAAGAGTTTCTTCGAGGACCAGAAGTGGCTGCCCTTCTCGAGTACTGTCGGGAACCGAGGACGGTGAAAGAGATGTTAGCCTTTATGCTGGAAAGAAAACAAATGGGGAAAACAACACTTGTTGATCGAGTGGTTATGCCATTGTGGAAGGAAGGGACATTTGAGCGCTTCTTGAGAAAAAGAGAGAATTTTAGGGAGTATTTGTATCATGTGAAAGATACTGAGAAATAAATGTAATCTAGGAATCTATTAATCTAGCAAAAGGATTAGATTCCATTGGTTATGGGCTGGATGGATAATTGCTATTGAAGAAGTATTGAGGAACCCATTGAGTAGGCTTGTGCAGAGCCACTTGGTGGGTTTTTAGTAATATTTTTAGACAAAATTAAAAGAGGACCAGACGCATCCAGTCCCCTTAAGTGTAAGCCGAAGCTGTACACCGCTATTAGTTATATATTATGATACTACAGTTTGTCCTATTCGTAAAGTACAAGCCTAAATATAATTCGTTAAGCTAGTTACTTTGTTTCTAAAATCGGACCCCATTATAGAGGTGTGAACCGGTATTGGTATGGCATCTCTAAGCTTTTCAGACTCCGCATGGAACTTTCGAACAATTTGTTTCAATTCAGTTTTGGTTACTCCAAGCTTCTTAAGAAGAAAAATCACAATGATAAAGTAATCCACAATGTTATCGAATGTAATATTTGTAATGCCAGTCTCGCTTTGCAGATATTCCTTCAAGCGTGAAGGCGGGTTTGTTTTTTTAAACCTGCAATCAAAGACAACTGAGTTATGTGCAACAGCATTACGCAGTTCCTTAATTAGAAAAATGATATCTTCAACAATTCTACCATTTTGATTATGGTTAGTTGTATGCATGTTTAAATCCTCTGCAATGGCAATCCTCGTGTCCTGATTTAAACATTGTAAGAAAAAACCGAATTCCCCAAGATTAATTACCTCAAATATTGCCCACAGTGGTATCGGCTTATTGGTATGGAAAAAGTGTGAAATTACGGCTTTTTGTTCTGAATAATTATAACTGATTTGTTGGTGAATCTTATTCCTTAAATCAAGCCGTTTCTTCATTTTGTCCCTATACTTACTATTACCCGTATTTTCTTTCTTATAATCATTTAATAGGTGTGAAAAGACAAAATCAAAGTCTACCGGTCCTATTCCAATCAGAGTATTTAGTGTATAGTTTTTAATTGCTGTTTCAATGAACATGATTCGTGGATATAAAATCGTTTTAAGGTTTGTATCAAATTCATAGACACCAACGACTTCATCGAAATTGGTGAATGGTATTTGATTACTGGCATGACCAATAAAACGATATCCTTTGTATCCATGATAGTATCCTAAATTCAACAAATCCCTTTTCTGTTTGCTGCCACTAATTTCAATGCCATGCTTGTCCCTAAGGTGACGCATTAACCCATTGGTTGTTTTTCCTCTTACCAAAATATATCCGCTCCCATATAAAACTATTAACTTAATTATAAGGGTTATTTTATGAAAAAACTATAACTCTATATCAATAGGGATTGTAAGAGAGAAAACTTCATTAATTATATAGTAGAAAAAAGACCAATCAGGCTCATCTCCATTCAAGGAGGTGGGCCATTTTTTGCGTTTTATGGGGTGAAATTCGCTATAAAAATGAATCGTGGAATTAGAAGGAAAGAGGAGTGAAATTAACCGTCTATTATATAGTAGAAACTCGGATATTTTAATCTATATTTTGCGTATTTTTATCCATCCAGCCTCACGGCGTGGGTCGTGATTAAGTCGCGTTACCGATTTTGTTCTTTTGTCAAAAAACTGTCAATATAATAATATAGGACTCTCTCTTCTTTTGTCGAATTTAGGTAGATAGGAAAATGAGAGGGGAGCGAAAAGGATGACAGAGTTAACTCAACATAATGCTTCTGAGGATACAATATTTATTCATGACTTAATAGAACAAACAAGAAAAGATGATAAAGAGTTCAAAAAATTTATTGACCAACATTTGTTTCCTCAAAAATCGAAATCAAGTATTAAAGCTATTAACAAGAATATTGATTTTTTAAAGGGAATGAATGCTACACAGCAAGCGCTAGTCAAAAGTAGGGCTAAAGTTTTCGAAGAAACCTATGATCCATCGAAGTATTTCCCTACTCTCCTTGCAATTTATGGGTTAATAATTAGCTTATATGTGATATTGCAAGAGTCTTTAGTGAAAAATAATTTAAATGAAATTTTTTCTATTGATTTAAGGGTCATTATTATTATTTTGCTAGGGAGTACAGCTTCTATTCTATTTCTTATCACAATAAGAAGGCGAGCAACAGCAATCTATTTTAATACCCTAATTAATAATATATTCGGCAAAGAAAAATAAGCATCTTTTTTGTGTGTGCTTATTTTTCTTTGCCAGATCAGGAAGTAAAATGGCAGTATAAGATGTTCGTCTCGGTTTTAAAGGACTTCTCTAAAGTACAGTCGGATTATGTTTGGAAACTTGGAAACAGGTCCTGACCCCACCCAGCTAAAGTATCCAGCGTTAATGTGTTAACATACTGGGGGGGCAGGCGCTTAGGTAGAGTTAATAATCAAGGAAACTCAAATCATCGAATCTTCCCCAATTCGTCAATAAAAGCTGGTCTTTTTCGATATAAGCTCATTAATTCATTGATCAATTCTCTCTGTATTTCCGTCCCTGCAATTTTTTTATATCTCTTTATTTTATGACATACCCCTTGATAGTCTCTTCGATTGGATGAAGTGCTAGCAACTGATTCGATATACTGTTTATATATTTTGGCGACATCTTCTTTGAATGGTTTTACTAACTTCCCGGCATAATCCTCAATAAATCTGGGGTTCTCCTTAACATATTCCAACATTTCTTCAAGATCGTTTTCTGCCTTTATTAATTCGAGGAATATGTAGCTAGAGTGCCGTCCTTGCCTAGTTTTAAGTTCTTGTTTTAAATTTGCATAAAACTCATCGTGATTTTCCGTTTCGGCTAATTCCTTTAGTTCGTGGTAATATTCAAAGTTTCCCTCAAATAAAAGCTCCTTTGCCAGTTTTTGCTGCTCTTCTTTTAAAACAAGAAATTTATAGGCTAGGTACCGGAATTTTTTCCACTTGGATACTAATCCTGGAAATTGTTTATCGTTCTTTTCACCGTCTATGGCAACTTCTATGACTTTGTGGTAGTTTTCTGTTTGAAGATACTTTTTTAGAAGGTGCTCCCGAAAGCTTGATAACTGAAGATGCTCATATATAAATTGGTCTGCTTCTTCTTGTGTTCCATATTGTTCAATGATCTGAAACATTAGCCGCTGCAGCTCCTCATTTTCATAGCGGCTGCTACTTCTATCAACCATGGACTCGATTTTGCTCCTTAGCGGCTCTCATAGCTTTTCATCATCTGCAAACTCCAGACAAATTTGGAGCAAGTCAAATTTGTAGTCGAACCAACCATCAAAAACATTGTTATCCGTTTGAGCTAATAGTTTTTCGAATATTTCCTTTTGATGGTCCGTCCCTTTATTCTTGATGGAAATTTCCCCTATTACCTTAAAAATTTCTGTTACAAGAGAACCAATATCCCCACCAGAATCATCAGCATACTGGAATGCATCAATTGCTTCCTCTATCAATAGCAACGAAATATCAATCGCTAGGAGCGCATCATCTGTGTTTCTTGCCTTTTCTAATACCTCATCCAACTCTCTTACAAAAGCACTCGCATCTCGATATCTAATAAATCCTTCTCTGCCTGTATACTTCCTTATAATGGAATGAATAAACTCCTGACATGCCTCTAGCTCATGTTGATGGTCCCCATTTGAGTACTTAAGGAGGAGGTTATTTTTTAAAGTATCATCCTCATTTGCGAGCCGTGTAATAATATCTATCAATTCTTCCTTTGAAAGATCGCTTAATACCTCTTGCATCGATATTTGTTTGTGCTGCTTTTTCGGAAGCTTATCACTTGAGGTTGAAGGATCTAACATGTCAGACAGCTCAAAGTAGGCAGCTACTTCATGTTTACAGACAGGCCCGAAATCATAGGGGCAATCACACTGGGAAAATAAGATGTCCCCATTATCCCCAATATCAATCAATACTTCGTAGTTATCGCTGCCATCTACATAAAAAAGATACTTATTTTCCCCTTGTTCAATAGCTTCAACCACATTTCCTTCGATGTAATAGTTATATCCTCTGTCTAATATTATTTTGTCAATATGGTTCTCAAAATTATTTATATTCACTTACCATCCACATCTCCTCAATATGGTATCTCTTCATTTGTTAAACATTATGTACCAAGGTTAGGTCCCCACATATTTCTTTAATAACTTTTTAGCCTCGTTCACTCCAGTCTCGGTTAAATAAACAGATTTCGATCTGATACCTCCTCTGATCAAATCCTCATCGGTCAGTTCATTTAATACGTCAAACGGGTATCCCTTCCAACTTCGCCTTAATTCATCGGGAAAATCATGCTCTTTCCAAGATGTTAAATATAACAATAACAAAGTAAGCTCCTTAATCTTTTCTTCCATGGAAAAAAATCCTTTCTGGGATATCTTTTTTTCTAGCTTATAAAAAAATCAATTGATTTACAATGTAGGTATACATATGGATTGTTCTAATCATGGAGAGGTGGAACGAGGGGACAGGTCCATCGTCCCACTCCTCGTACTGGGGGACAGGCACCTATTATTTAAACCAAAATTAAAAAAATCACACCAAAAGAGGTGTTATTGAATAAAATGATTAAAAATTGTCCATTTTATTTAATAGTTATAAAATATCATTAATTTAAAGTTTATTTGGGTAAAAATTTAAACGAAATTATTTATAAGTAAAATTTTGTGTGATATAATTTTTTGAAAGACATAAAAGTTATAAGATCCTAGGAGGAAACGATATGTCGAGTATTATTAGAGTTACAAATGTTGAAGTGAAAAATTTAAAAAATGTTAAAAGGGGAAATTTCAGTACAAATTCAACCTTTGATAACCTAACTGCTGCCGATGTAATAGGTTTCTACGGGCAAAATGGATCTGGAAAGACTGCAATTGTCGAAGCATTTAATCTTTTAAAGCTTTTATTAGACACGAGGAAACTGCCGGAACTATCTAAGCATTTATTATACTTTAATGAAGAGTTCATTGACTTGTCCTTTGATCTAATAATTAAAAATTATCTTGGAGAGTTTTTCGTAAAATATGAAGTTTCAATAAGTAAAGGAAAAGATAAGCTACAAGTAATAAAAGAAAAAGTCTCCTATAGAGAAAATATAAGCAAGAAACGATTTAAAGATATTTTCTACAAAAATAATCAGGAAATTTCCATTAGAAATCAAAAGATAAAATCAATGAATGAAGATATTAGAGTAACAGTAATGGTAGCAAATAGAATGGCAAACGATAATGCCACCTCGTTTATTTTTAGAGAAGAATTAAGAGAAGTATATGATTATTTTTTAAATGAAATAGAAACTGAAATAATGAACAATCTTTTGGTAGATTTCAATAGAGACTTTCACGTGATTGATCAAATCCAATCTGGATTATTAATAGCAAATATAGTCATGCCATTTAACGTACATGTTGAAAATATACGAGGGAGTATACCGTATGAGTTAAGTGATACAATGGTCTTACCACCTCCGCTATTTGATACAATTAAAAAAGTTATTGAACAAACGAATGTTGTTCTTAAAACTATCATACCTGGTCTTCAAATTAAAATTAGAAAAATTCATCAAGAAAAAATGGATAACGGAATAGATGGTATCCGCTTCGAGTTTTTATCTACCAAAGGAAGTATTGAACTACCTTTAAGAAGTGAATCATCTGGGGTTATAAAATTAATTTCAATTCTTAGCACATTAATAGCAGTGTACAATAATCCTAATGCATGTGTAGTAATTGATGAACTAGATGCAGGTATTTTCGAATATTTACTAGGCGAATTATTAGAAGTAATAAGTGAGAATGGGCAAGGACAATTGTTTTTCACATCACACAATTTACGAATCTTGGAAGTTCTTCCTATTCGTAATTTATGGTTTACGACTCTTAATGAAGAGGATCGCTATCTCCAATTAAAAGGTGTTAAAAAGTTAAATAATGCACGCGATATCTATTTACGTGCAGTGCAACTTGGCGGACAAGATGAACCTATTTATGGCGAAACAGACTTGTACGACATAAAAAAGTCGTTTAGAAAAGCAGGTAAGATAAATGGCGAAGAATAGAAAAAAAGTAGTGCTTTTAATTGTTGAAGGAGAAAGCGACGAAACTTTACTCATAGATCGTCTAAGAGAGCTTTTTAAAGACCATGAAATTCGCTTTGAACCCCAACGTGGTGATATTTTATATGACATAAAAAGACAAGGGAAACCTATCAAGGATGTTATTGGAGAAATAGTAAAAGAAGTTTTAATAAAGAGAAAGTTTAAGCAGTCAGACATATTAGCTGTTATTCATATAGTGGATACAGATGGTTGTTTAATTCCTGAAGATAATGTCCTTGTAGATAACCAGCAAGAAACTCTAACTTATTACCAAAATAATTGCATTAGTGTTTCAACGGAAGCACAAAAGAATAATATACTGAACCGAAATGATATTAGAAGTAGAAATATTCGCACTATGAATTCAGTGAGTAGTATTGTTTCTAACAAATACAATTATCAAATGTTCTATTTTTCTAGGAATTTAGAGCATGTAATTTTTGATGACCCCAATCCGTCTTCAGAAACAAAAGTTGATAATATAGAAGTATTTCTAGATGACTTAGCTTTACCATTAGAAGAGTATCTATTGCAATTTATGCCTGATACGGATGCTGAAGGTTATAATGAGCAATATATAGCTAGTTGGACCTTTATATCGCAAGGGATAAAATCCTTACAACGTTCAACAAATGTCCCATTGATGTTTAATTTTATAGAGTTAAAGACTTCGGAATTATGAGTTTTAAAATAATATAAATATAGTATGAAAGAACCGGATCTATAATAGCTCATTACCTTAATAATAGGTGGTGGGCCTTTTTGTTTTGGTCATTTTTCATTTATCTAAGTTCTGGTGCCTGTCACCACCCGAATTTGATTTCCATATGATTGTATGAACTCCACTGATCCAGCTGGGCAGCCACAAAAATCTTCAATATGGAATGGGAGGACAGGTCCCTCGTCCCAATTAATGATTTGAATATCACTAGGGGATTTTCTAGATTTTTGTCGAAATAGTAAGAGACTGGAACTGTGGGGCTATCCCCTATGTCCCATGTTAATAAACGCCTTCGGGAGGATAAGGATGAAAAGATATTTATTTCTACTTTTTTTAGTCGCTGTTTTTTCTTTATATGGATGTGGTCAGGATGACAGTGTTGTAAAGGAAAAAGAGGGATTAACAATAAAGGACGAGGAAAGGAAGGATCCAGACCAAGAAGAAAAAGAAGAACAGGGTGAACAAGTTTCTGACGAAATGGACCGGAGTCACTTCAAAAGTGCCTATTTTGATTTAGAGCTTATGCTAGACAAGGAAGCAATGGCTGCACTTAAAATAGATGAATCGAAAAGTCAGGTGTGTTTTTCCTTAGAGGATAATACTCTTCTCATGCAATCACTGGAGATAGGGTGTGTCGATTATCTTGCTCAACCCGTGGAGGAGTTTAGGGAGGAAGCCCTTGGTGGAATGCACATGTTGGTAAAGGCCGACTCAACTGGTGAAAATACTTTGGCATTTAGGGGCTTGGGTGAAAATCCTTATGTAACCTATAAAGAAAATGAAGAGTTATTACCAGAGGAGGAGCTGTTAATAAAGTCGTATCATTTATTGGAAAGATCAGTAATTCAAACGGGGTTTTTTAACTTGAATTTGTACTCTAATCAGGAGCTTCCTAAGAACTTAGATTCTAATGAAATGGTAGGAATTGAGATTTCAGAAAATATGTTGAAGGATCTAACTAGCTGGTATTCCTCGTTGAAAACAGCCATGGATGATGGGGTTGATAACAATGAATGGAGAAGGCTTATAGAGAAGACGTCCAAACAAAGCAATGTAGAATACCCAGAAATACACCAGATTCCTTTTCCGACCGTTGAAATAGGAGCGAATATAGCAAATCTCATATTCGAATTCCAATCTCTAATGATGCCAGAGCATTATGGGGATGAATATGCTAGAATCGCTAGCGAGAATATGATTCTTGAGATTGGAAATGGCTTAAAAGTAATCGAGAAACAGCTGGACGAGATTAAGAATACGTATGGAGACGGGGCCTGACCCCTACTCAAAAAGGATCTTAAGTTATAGAATAAATGTAAAGTATTGGATTTATACAGTAATAGATTAATAGGGGTAGAGTGGTATGGAAATGGATTTCTTTGATGGAATAAAAATAGGGTTAGACTTACTTTGGACGTTGTTAACGGCCGAACCTTTATTAACTTTAGGATTAATAGTATTTTTTGGTGGTTCCTTAATTTTTGCATTGATAGTGAATATGCTGCGGGAACGAAAACTCAGAAAATCAGGTATTTTGGAAGTTGATAAAATGTCAGGCAGGAAGTTTGAAGAATATCTTCAAGCCTTATTAAAAGCAAAAGGCTATTATGTAGAATTAACACCAGCAAGTGGCGACTATGGGGCGGACCTAATTTTATCAACAAAAGGTAAGAAAATTATTGTCCAAGCTAAGAGATATAAGAAAAATGTTGGTGTAAAAGCGGTACAAGAAGTAGCTTCAGCAAAAAGCCATTATAAAGCAGATGAGTGCTGGGTGATTACTAATAGTTTCTTTACTGAACAAGCTAAAAAACTAGCTAGTTCAAACCAGGTACGGTTGATTGACCGCAAGCATCTAATGAATTGGATGCTACAAGAAAACGAGGACACACATAGAGACAGGGCCTGACCCCTGCTAAGTTTAAGTGCCAGTCCCCCAGTACTGTTAAGTATTAACGTACTGGGGGACTGGCACACTATGTAAACTTAAAACCTACATTGCTCATACTCTGCCATAATATTCTCAATAATCGTATCTACAGGAAGAATCTCCTCAATTTCATGAACCCGCGCACCTGCAAACACTAGTCCATTCTCACAGTCTCCGTTCATCGATGTATAGAGGGAATCCAGTGTACAGAAGCGATAAGAACAATTTTTCAGGCAATCTAAGCACTTCTTCACCCTCACTTTACCATCATCTTTGATAAGTTCGGTAAAGCTATTGCGGATCATGCGTCCTTCAAGGCCAACCGTTGTCTTGATTAGGAGAAGATCCTCTTTTTTTGCAGCTACATATTTTTCTTTAAAGGATTGGGGAGCATCGCACTCATGGCTTGCGACGAATCTTGTGCCCATCTGAACTCCTGATGCACCAAGGGAAATCGCTCGTGCTAGGTCATATCCGTTCATCATTCCGCCAGCGGCAATGACGGGAATGTTAACAGCCTCCACAACTTCAGGCAAAATATCGAATAGAGGTCTATCCGTACCAAGATGGCCACCAGCTTCATGGCCTTCGACGACAACCGCAGCTGCACCAAGACGTTCCGATAATTTGGCCACCTTTGCTGATGAAACAATGGAAAGAACCGGAATCCCTGCTTCTCTCCCCCAGCTATACATATCGCGAGAGATACCAGCGCCGGAAATGATGAAATCCACCTTTTCCTCAAGAGCAGCCTTCATTTTCTCGGCAAAATCATTCATCGCAAAAAGAACGTTTATCCCTATGTAACCAACGCCCGTGATATTTTCTCGCGCTTTACGAATATGGAAACGCATTTCTTCGACACTAATTCCCGTTCCAGAGATAATCCCGATTCCACCTGCATTGGCAACAGCGGAAGCAAGACCGCTTAATGATATTCCCACTCCCATTCCACCTTGGATAATCGGAAATTTTGGACTCATATGTCCTATTTTTAATTGTGGCACATTCACTACAATCCCTCATTTCTGGAAAGTTTTATTTTCTAGGCTCTTTTCTCAAACATTGTTGCGTTTGAACAATAAGTAAATAGAGAAAACAGTTGTTTTTGCAGTCTATCTGTTGAAACAATAAAGAAAAGTGCTCTTATTCTATGGGTGTCGTACGCCTAGTTTGAAACGGAATGGCCGGTATTAAGGACATTCCAGAACCATAACCCGTGTGAAAAAGCCTTCTTCTAAAACTAATTGTAGGGATTGGAGGGAAAATGACTAGTGACAGATATAATACCTGGTACTAAAATTAGATACTAAATTACTTAATTGACACAAAATGTTCAAATTTATGATATTTTCAGCCGTGATTACCGATCGTCAGACAATTATGATTTTTACTGTATATGTGACGCTAATCCTGTATAGTTATAGTTAAGGATAAGAATTGAAAGAGGAGGTCATATATGGAGAGAATTGTTCTAACAACAGAGAGTGGTGCCGATTTACCAATAGAATTAGCAAAAAAACATCGGGTGCAGGTGGTTCCCATGCACGTGATTATGGATGATAAGGATTATGAGGACGGGACATTACCTGTACAGGATATTTACGAATATTATGAGAGAACGAAGAAAATCCCCTCGACTACAGCGACGAATGTTCACGAATATCAAGAGTTTTTTAAGAGAATAAAGGTCGATTTCCCTAATTGCATCATCATCCACATCGGTTATACGTCCAAGGCGTCTTCCTCGTTTCAAAATGCGGTCATTGCCACGGAGGATTCCGAAGATATTATCCTTATTGATGCTTTGAATGTGACTGGTGGCTTACTGGCGATTGTGATGTATGCGGTTTCGGTGCTAGAGAAGGAACCTATGATTGAACCGATGAAACTAGTTGAAAAAATTGAATCCATCATTCCAAAGTCAAGATTATCCTTTGTTCCAGGGAGCTTAGAATTCTTGAAGGCAGGTGGCAGGGTGAGCAATCTTGCTTATCTAGGTGGGGCTTTGCTAAAAATCAAGCCACGCATTGAATTAGTTGACGGAAAGCTAGTTTCTACAAAAAAATATCGTGGGAAGATGGATGAGGTTGCCGAGAAACTGCTACAAGATACCCTCAATCAATACGAACTTGATAAGTCCCAGCTTTATCTCCTCTATTCCCTTGGCCTCGAGGAAAGGATCATGCAACGGATGGATAAAATGGTGAAGGATCACGGATTCCAAAATGTTCACTGGATACAAGCTGGTGCGATGATTTCCACCCATGCTGGACCTGGGGGATTCGGAATAGCGGGATTAGAGGTTTAGGGGCTGTTCTATAAATTGAAACCCCATACATATGCAACAAGAGTTTATTGAGTTTTGTGGATTAAGATGGATAGATTTTTATAAAATTCTTATTTTGTACGTAGGGAATGATGGGAGAGAGGAGAACTTCTCCCCTCGTTGTTCTATAAACGATCCAAGGATTGTTCATCATCTTGAGGACCTTGTGGAACATATCGAGGGTCTGGAACTGTTTTTTTTACCTATCTTAGAACCTCTACAAGATAAAGGAGATATTGGTCATGAACAGGCAAAAAGAGCACTAGAAACTGCTGCCGCTGGTAGACACAATGTCTAATCAGTGGATCTCTCTCAGAAACGTCCGAAGGATTTCACCAAGATTGTCCCTATGCTCAGCTAGTGGTCATGAGTCTTTACCAGTTGGCCAATGAAAAAAGAGAATGATGGCTCATTCTCAAGCAGTGTGATTTTTCTTCTTATGGCACCGGACACATCTATCAGAAAAATAACTATACTTATGGTTTCGATGCAGCAAGCATATGATTTTTTCCAAAGGCCAAAATAAAACCTCCCAATGAGTTTTTACTATATTCTTCTACAATAAATGGTAAAGCCCTTTAAATTATTTGAATGTTTTATATATTTTAATTATTATTATTCCTTTTCCATCCGAAGTTTGTTGAGAATTGCAGTTTTTTGATTATGTCAGCACAAATCCACAGTTTTGAACCCTCCATTTGTATTAATTCAGTAAATTTCCTTTCAACTAGCCCCTTGTTTCCGGGCCTACTCCTGTAATTTCCCATTCCTTTTGGTGGGCGGTGGAGGATATTTGCGAAATTTCCAGGATATTTGCCAAAATCGCAATTTATTTGCGAAAAAACAATTATATTTGCGGAACACCATTTTTGGCAACAGTACCCTTTGTATCGGGATGATGCCGTTGTCCTAGAGATTTCCGAATGAATCAAGGTGGCATTCTTTTCCAATGCTTATTGTCGGTATTATCCGGAATTTACTGATAGTGGGGGAGGAGGAAACCACTTTTGTTTCCTCAAGGGAGTTCTAAATGAAGGCCGTGCAGCTGCGACTTTTTCTATTTCAGGACGGATGTACTGGACCAAACTTTACCAATAGATTTCCTATTTTATACATGATACTTTTTAATAGGATTCTAATAATGGAGGTGAATTATGATAGGAAGAATGAAGTATATGACAACACTGGGATTCTTTATTATCGTCTTTATGGCAAATGGAATATTTGTTCAGGCGAGTAGTTTCAAAGACATAGAGAAACTGGCGGATAAGATTCAACAAGAGGTATTGGATCTAACGAATCGAGGGATGATTAAAGGGACCTCTCCAACAACCTTTTCTCCTGATGCCCCGATTACCCGAGGTCAGGTTGTCGTGATGATGGGGCGCTACATTGAGAAAAACGGCATTGCAGTGGTTGATAAATACTGGGAGCGAACGGATCGATTTATCGATGTACCAACCGATTTGAAAGACCGTGAACTGTTGAAGTATTCCACACTCCTTCACGATATTGGCATCTTTAAGGGATATAATCTTCGACTGTATCCGAACAAACCGATTACTCGAGAAGAAATGGCGCTAACATTGGAGCGTCTAATGGTACTGGTCCGGGAATATTCTTTAGTTGATTATGCGTATGATTTAAAAAGTCATGTAGTCGATTTACAGAAGGCAAGTGAGGAAGCTAGGCCCTATATTGAAGCATTAAATGCATTAGGAATTTCAGATGTTAGAATCTTTCAAATCGAAAAATAATGTGACCCGTGTACAGTTCGCTTCATTCTTATCAAGAACAATTAAACTGATTGAGCGGGACCATCATGTGATTCATTTTGAGAAAACGGCTAAGGAGTTAGGATTTAACGAAATTTCAAAAGTCACGACCATTGAAAATTCAAATTTACATATATCCTATACCCACTCAAAACTTCATATTTATGGAAGGTATGACGGTGATTTTTTAATCAACGAAGAAGTGATCATCGAGGGTACGAATTTTTTTGGCCACCCTCACGAATCAAGAATGCATCTGAATAATCAGCTCATGTCTCATAATGAATTTAATGTCATCGAAAAATATATTCCTGGTGGCCATGGCAGTGTCCATATGAGTCTATTTTTAATGCATAGTTTTACGGGGGAGCATTTCAAACGCTTAGATACAGGTCTTGAGTATGTTGATCGAACCTCTTATAAAGATGATCCAAGTCTCTCAATGTACTTTCAAACCAAAGATACCGGCATCATCGAGCATACCATTACTGGTAATGTGATGACGGTCCAAAATGGTGAAGTGATGAGAACTCGAAAAACGGTTCCATACCGCTATTATTATGACTATCAAGGCGTTATGGTAACAGATACCGTTGCGAAGAATTATATTGGTGACAATCGGTATGAAGTAACCATAGGCGGAGACGTGTACTTTGAAGGGAAGAGAATAACCGATCGGAGGTTTTATTTTTTGCCAATCACTCGCCCGGTTCCGTTTCCTGGATATAATGATTCATTTGCTGGATTTGCGTACACAGATGATATCACTCTACAACAAATTCTGGCTTTCCATCAAACAGATGGCCAAATATCAAGTATCCCGAAACAATTTATGTATCCCAACGTTCTCGTTATCGATGGAGAAAGAAATATATACGGCACTATTGATTTACGCGACGCAACATTTGGGAAGTTTGAAGAGATTAGAGATTAAGACTGGTGCCTATGCACCAGTCCTGCATAATCCCCTTGGAGGGTTGGTGCCTGTCACTCCCCGAACATTCTTGTTTCACAGAACTGTTCCACGGATGATAGAAGATATCGATTCTAAGATAAAAGGGAAAGCCTCTGTGGAGAGGAAAACTCTCTGCGGGGTTTTTCTTTTTGTATCTCAAGTTTGACAGGTTAAACCACAAGAATGCTGTAACGACAGGCTTTCTTGTGGTTTTTTTGTGTCAAAAAATGCGTACTTTTTTAGGTCTTGGATTAGGACTGGTGTCTGTCACTCCCCTATAGTATTGCTAGTAATCCTTTTCCAACCGCAATTAGTGACACGGGGACTAAACCATTCAAGAAATACTCCGAAAAACTTTGTGTGTTTTCCTGTAAGGACTTACTAGTATAGTAAAGGATGCTTCGGGTGGTGACAGCTGTACCGATCCCAAGTCTATTGACTATTTGCTGTTTGAAGGTTAGTTTAGAGGCAAGAGCAAACTTTTATTGAATTTTCGAAATTGTGCTTGTTAGCATAATTTAATAGTTATGAAGACAAGATTAGACTATTAGCTGCTCACTACATAACTATAAGCTTGTCGATCAATTTTTTCCATATGCTTGAGAGGTGTTCCATATGTTCCATAAAATCAAAAATGAATGTTTCCGGTACCCTGCATTATGTTTGCTAACTGGTTTTATACTAGTTAGTTCAATTAGTCCCTATTTATGGCCAGCTCTTAGTGAGAATTTAAACCATTCTAACACTACTCTTGGCAAGTGGTTTTTTCTCATCACTTCAGGTTTTCTCCTAGAAAATCCATTATGGAATTCCTTCTTGGTTGTTACACTACTTTTACTCGGTTCCTCTTTAGAGAAAATATTTGGGGCTCCTAAATTTATTTTTTTATTTGCGTTGATAGGCGTTATTGCTAGTTTTTATATGAGTTATTTCTCCCCTACCAAATTAGTTAACAGTTCTTCGGTATATGTGGCAGCGGTATTTGGTATGAACATATGTATGCTTTTAAAGAGGCATCGATTCATTACGCAAAAACATAAAATATCCCTAGCCATTCTATTAGCATTGCTTCTACTGTTAATGATCGCGGATCCGGCACTACCTGTTTTTAATATATTGGTAGGTTTTATTATTGGTTTTATTATGTCCTTCTTCGTGAAACCCCAATCCTTCAGCAAAATAATAGAAAGGAAATGGGCTCCATCCTTAATGCAAGGCATAATCATTCTGATGACAGCTTTTATCTTTATATATAGTTCAAAGTTAATTAATGTTGAATCTTTTAAAAGTCAGTTTCAAGTACAGCTGGAAGAGTGGACTGCCAAAGTAGATGTTACCCGTTTAAAACAAAAAATAGCAGATGTCAAGGCAGACACAGAGGAGAAAGTGGTGGAGAAAAGCAATCCTATTGACTTGAGCGCCCTTACTCCGATACATGTAACTGGGGATAAATTATATAATTCCATTCTAGAATCATTGTTGAATTTAGATGATTCTGTGATGGTTGGTCTAAACAATGATAGTGATAAAATTTTTGAGACATTACAGCAAGTCCTTAATGATCATCCGGAAATTTTTTATTTCGACCATTCTAATAGTCGTTATTGGACAAATGGCCAATTAGAGTTGCGTTATAAATATTCAAAATCTGATATTGAGAAAATTCGAGAAAAAATTAATGTGCTCGTGAAAGAAATTTTTAATAATCATTTGGATAATAACCAAAATGACTTTGAAAAAGTAAAGGCTATCCACGACTACCTCGTCTTAAATACACGCTATGATTATCAAAATTATAAGGCGGATACGATTCCCTATGAATCCTATAATATAGTAGGAACTCTACTAAACCAAACCGCGGTTTGTGATGGATACGCTAAGACAACTCAGTACTTATTAAATTTATTGGGCGTGGATGTTAGGTATGTAACAGGGACTGCAAATAGCGGGCTACACGCTTGGAATAAAGTAAAAATTGATGGAGAATGGTTCAATTTAGATGTCACATGGGATGATCCTGTACCAGACCGTGTTGGGGAAGTTTCCTACCGATACTTTTTAGTAACGGACAAATATTTAAAGAAAGATCACCATTGGGAAGAGGACCTGCACCCGAAATCAGAAGCCACTACATATATGCATATATCTCGCAGTGAGTAAGGGAGAGGGGGGCTAGCTCGTTTTCAATTCTTAGGGTTTCGGATGGTAACGGTCTAAAAGCTCAAAAAGGAGAATAAAATGGCTAGTTTAATGGGTCTTAAAGTAGCTGATAAAGAATCATCACATTGTTGTGGAGCAGCGTTTTTATTATCGCAAAATAAAATAAACTACAATGGCATAATTCAAGTTAACAATAGTTGGGATGTAGTAGTAGGCTCATCCATATTTCCTTACGTAATAGCAAGAGGAAATATTAGCACTTCTGATACATCAATTATTAAAAGTTCCGCCTATAATGCCGTACAGCAAGCATTTGATCTTTTGTCAATAGAGTCCTCAATAAATCTATCGACTGCTCACATAGATAATGAATATATTTTGTGGTGGAAAGAGAAAGGTCAACAATACATTAGGTTTGTTTTTACAAATGTTATTAGTATTGAAGGTGAGGTAGAAGCATTTTCAGTTGATAAAGAAGGAAATATGATAAAGATTCCTACAAATACTCCGGTCTATGACCAGTGTTTAAGATATTATCGACTATCTCAAACTACTGACGATTTGTATGATTCTTTTAGAAATATGTACCTCTGTTTTGAATTACTCTTAAGTTCTTATTATCGAAGAGGCAGGTTAAAAGAAGGTGAATGGATAAAGACAGCATTAGCTAAGATGAAAAATCAAAAAGAAATTTCCGAAATCCTAGGCTGTGAAGAAGAGAAAGTCGCAGAGATCTTTCATAAAAGAATCTATAAAGAAACAAGATGCAAGATGTTCCACGCAAAGAAGGATCTAGCTATATTGCTACCAAATCATTACTCAGGTAGAAGGATAGTCCAAAGCTCCCTATTCGATCTAGGAAGGATCGTTATATTAATGGCAAATGAGTTTCTTGGAGTGGAAAAGAGATCGGTATTCACTGAACATTTATTCAATCGTCTTGTTGACGACCATGCTATAGGAGATTTTATGGTACTCTCCAAAACAGCGCAGGATGTAATAAATAACTCCAAAAAGGGGAGTACCCAGGAAGAAGAATATAAATTTCCGGTAAAGATTTATAGAAATCCCTCCTACCCACAAACACAAACATACAGTATTGAGGTGGATAAAGAGGAGATTAGAAAGATTGATATGCTGAGCCATTTTAATATTGTATCTGAGAAAGGGGTCTCTTGTGTAAATAAAGTAAAAAGGGAATTTTCAACAGAGAATATTGAAAAATTCCAAATTCATATAAATCTTCATTATCGGAATGGCAATCTACCAAACATTTATTTTAAAAAATAGATCAGGAAAAGTTCAAGTGATTTACGCAAATTACAGCTCTGAGGAGTAAATTTTATTAGTATTGCCCTGACGGGCAAAATTTGTCTTTTTAGAAAGTAAAATTTTACCAGTACTCTTATTTTTATTTTTACCAAAAAAGCTAATCCAATGTTCTCTTCTGGTATTTAATTGGTAATTGAAACAACTCTTTCTTAACATCACATCCTTTGTTATAATGAAACTGCTAGGTAAACCGTACTTGTATTGGTTTATCCAAAGCAGCTATGTCCTCATCTGTTATTTTGCGGGTCCGAATCGCTTCAAACAGATTTGAGGATTTTTCTTTTGCCGTTTTTTTGAACGTAAGCGTAAAAATGGAGTTAATGGCTACTAAGCCTTCAGGGGCATTGTTGGAGAGATCTCCATTTCCTTGAGATAAGTCATAATTCCCCTCGTCAAATTGACCATAAATTAGGCCAAAGTTTGCATGGATTTGACTAAACACTTCTTCACTCGATAAACGGATATTTCCTATCGGCAGTCCTGCTGTGACTTTATTTAAAGAATTAGCATATTTCAGTTCGCTATCTGTTACTTCCTCTCCACCTTCTGAATCCGGAGCCTTCGCTTCTTCTAATGCTGCATAATATTGTGAACCATAATACATTAATGTTAGCCATGTAGACATCCCGCCCATAGAATGACCCATGACACCGATTCGGGCATTATCTATGTAATCTAAATTTTTGTAGGCAAATTCCACAAGGGGGATCATTCCCACCCCATTTGCAGCAACTGCCTCCATGACAGGTTGACTCGCCGAGCTTGATTTTCCATGATAATAGGCATCGAATGTCATGACTGCGATACTTCTTCGTGATAATTCGATAGCATTGATATTTTGCATATGTCTGTTGTTTAAATAACCATGCTCCGTAATAACTAAGGGTACCTTGTTGTCTGAGCTCGAATCTTTAGGTTTGTAAATTTGTCCAGACAACCACTGTCCATTTTCAGTCGGAATCCTGAAATCAATAATTTCTGTCTTTCCGAAGGAAGTTTGTAATAAGCTAGAGAAACAAACGCTTACAATAATCATAAAAACAGAAACGACAAGCAACCTTCTTATACTCTTCTTCTCCATAATATCCCCCTCTATAAAAACTGTATAGTTTCCAATGGAAACTATATAGTTTTTATACTACACTTTTCAAACGAAAGCAATAGAGATTTTTTCTCCTTTGTTGAAGTATGTTTTTTTGATATAATTTGAAGAGCTAAAATGATTGAGAGAAGGGTGATTTCTATGTCACTAGGATGGATGGGGAAAAACAGGGTATTTGTTGAAAAACTCGTGAAATTCGGGAATGCCTATGCGAATTCCTATAAGAAAGAATATCCCTATAATACTTCTTTTCAATTTTCAGCTGCCCAAATTCAAGTACTTGAATATATTCTGGAGAATGAAGATAAGAACCAGAACATGCTTGAGATCGCAAATCGATTGGGTATCTCCAAAAGCGCGTTCTCGAAAAATGTAAAGAAAATGGTGGATAAAGGGCTGCTCGAAAAATATCATACCTCAGAAAATAAGAAAAATATTATTATTAAGGCCACACAAGCCGGTAAAGAAGTATATGAGCAATACGCAAAATACGCCTATGAAAAATCCTTCAAGGAAATCTTTTCCCTACTAGATGAAATCCCTGAACAGTATGTTGAAAAAATGGAAGAAATACTAGATATCGCAGCTAAAGCTACCTCAGAAAAAGCGAAACAGGAAAAAGAGGTTACACTCATTCGTATCGAAGAATAAGAGAAGGGGTGGTGAGAGGTACCACCCGAATAACTCTTGCAGTTGGATCAAACGATTGATTGAATCGTTATTAACGGTTTTCTCCTATTCTCCCGACCATCTTCTCTCTTGCACCCTTCATGATAACGGCAAAGGAACATGGTAACTTGGATAATATCTATAGAAATTATTTGTAGGAAGATATATAGAAAGAAAAGTCCCGCAGAGAGAAAGCTGCGGGGCTTTTGTGCGTTTGGCGGCGCATAGAACAAAAGGGGTGCAAGTTACTAACACGTAGAAAGTGGAGATAGATTAGTAAACGACATAGGGAATTGGTCCGTCCCTGAATAAACCCGTTTTAACACTCAGGGACTAAGCTGCAACGAAATACTTTTTAAGATCTGTCGCTATTTCAATTTATTTTATAAAAATGTTAAACAAGAGTTAAGAATATGTGAAAACATTATCAAACTTTCCGAAACATTTTCATAATAGCATACAATGGTCTTATCGTACGATTCTCATAACTTTCACGTGGGAGTGACACTAGTGAGTAAATGTGAAAGACTATACAACGACTATTACGGAGATGTGTTTAATTTTGTTCAATCTCGTCTTCGGCATACACAGGAGGGGATTGTCTCTGATATTGTTCAGGAAACGTTTGCTCGGGTATGTGAACACGAAGAATTAATTGAACAATTTGATCGCGAAAAAACTAAAGCATGGCTTTTAAAGGTTGCCCATCATATTTGTATTGATTACTGGAGAAAGTCGAGGAAATTTGAGGAAGACTTAATTTCCGACTTCGATGCCCTCTCCAAGGAATTTATGTATGATGGTGAAATTGAAGAACAGCTCCATTCTCAGCTATTAAAAGACCTTATCTTGGAACTGCTCTCAAGTTTAAAGATTGAGCATCAGCAAGCAATATATCTATATGACCTTCAGCATTCTTCTTACAAGGAATGTGCGAGAAAAATGGACATGACGGAAGTCGCTTTTACTTCCTTATTAAAAAGAGCAAGAAAAGCATTCAAAACCAAGGTTCTTGAAGCATATGATTCAAGGCTTATGAAGATGGAACTATCAGACTATGAGCGCCGCACAATTAGAAAATGGTTCGATATTTTAAATGTCACCCATAACTTAGATGAGTTAGTTTCATTAAAAACTAGTGAATTTTTCAATGGCTTTATTGAAAAATATGACAGCTTTCGAAATGAGACATATCCACATGGATTAAATAATTTCCTTATTTCACTAGCTTCTGTTCATAAGAAATCAATCGTTGCTGATTTTGGATGTGGGACAGGAAGTTTAACGATGAAGCTTGCACCCCTTGTACAAAAGATTTATGCCGTTGACCATTCAAAGGAAATGATTCATACCATCCAATCATTAAAGAAAAGACATAAAAATATTGAACCCGCTTTACTGGATGTAACAAAAGGACTTTCCGATCTAGGAGGGAAAGTTGATATCGGCTTTTCTTGCATGCTCCTTCACCATATATTTGATCCAGAAACAGCAATAGCTGAGATGGCAAATGCACTTGCACCAGGAGGACAGCTTGTGATTGCCGATTTAATTCACACTATTGAGGATTGGAGAAATAAAGAAAGCCATGATTTTTGGTCGGGATTCAAAATTGAGCAGCTGAAAGGGTGGCTAGAAAACGCTAATTTAAAGGTTCTACAAATTGGAGAACAACAGCAGTACGCCTTTCGTTTTACTGATAAAAAGGATGCAAATAAAAAAATAGAAGTTCCTTTGCTATTTGCACACTCGGTTAAGATGGGATAGCAATCATGGGAGGGAATAAAATGGCTAACAAAATTCAAGAAAAACTCGATATTTTCTCAAGAACAAAAATGAATCGTCGCCATTTCTTGAAAACAACAAGTGCTGCAGGTGCAGCTACATTAGCATCAACAGGAAGCTACCAAGTGCTAAAGGATGTAGCTTTGGAGCAGCCAAAAGCATACGGTGCAGAACTGGAAAGGTTTGAAACCTTTCGTTCATCTTGTGCAATGGAATGCTTACACTGTAATTTAACCGCTTTTGTGAGGGATGGAAAGGTTGTTAAGGTGGAAGCTAGCGAAGATTTCAACGTTAAGGGCTGCCTTCGTGGGATGAGTCGTTCGCAATGGGTGAATCATGAACAGCGGCTCAAAAAACCGATGCTTCGTAAAGGCAAGAAGGGCTCTGGAGAATTCAAGGAAATTTCATGGGATGAAGCTCTAGACTTAATTATTGAAAAAATCAATGAAACGAAGAAGAAGCTAGGAAATAAAGGATTGTTGCTTGAGAATGCTTCTGGAAATATGGATGCCATTAAAAACTCTATGGCAGGTGCCTTCTTTGATTATATAGGCGGGGCAACAAAACCAGCAGGCTCCCTTTGTTGTTCAGCTGTTGCTGCCGCAATGAATCCAATGGTAGGCTTTCGATATGTTGACACAAGAGATACGATTCGCGACAGTAAATATATTATTTGCTGGGGCAATAACCCCGCAGTAACGATGCAGGCATATTTTAAAGAATATGAGGAGGCGATGCGGAACGGTGCGAGACTAATCGTCATTGATCCTCGCTTCAATGAAACAGCTGCTAGGGCTCATGAATGGATTCCGATTAATCCAAGCACAGACACAGCACTTGCTCTAGGCATGCTCAACATTATTATCAAAGAAGATTTAATTGACCGTCCATTCCTGGTTGAACATACGGGGGCTGTTTACCTTGTTGATGAAAAGGGTGAGCTCGTTCGCGAAAACCCGGAAGATCCTGATTCTTATCTTGTCTATGATCTTAACAAGAAGTCACTTGTACGTCATGATACACAAGGCATTCAAGTGGCATTATCAGCAGAAGAGGCTGAACTACCAAATGGTTATCGCACAGTATTTGACCTTATTAAAGAACAGGCCGTAGAATGGACTCCTGAAAAAACAGAAGCGGAAACAGATGTCCCTAAAGGAACAATTATTCGTTTAGCACGTGAGTATGCTCTTTCGAAACCATCGATGATTATTCAAAATATGTCAGGTGCACAAAGAACAGAATACGGCACTTATGTAGCCGCAAGTCAATTTTATCTAGCAATCGTGACTGGAAATATTGGAAAGGCAGGAACTGGTGTATGTGATGCAGGGGGCGTAACACAATTTGTCAAGATTAACCCACCTGTTGTCGCTCCAGAGCTAAAAGAGGAATTACCAAAAATCCCTATTTCCAAATTGGGAGAAAGCATCGTCAACAGTAATCCAACGGAAATTGGCTTCTGGTGGATAATGACAACAAGCCCAATGACCCAAGTGCCAAACACCAATATGGTCCGTAAAGCATTGGAAAAAGTACCATTTGTTGTCGTAGCAGATAATTTAATGACATCTACAGCTCTTTACGCTGATCTTATTCTTCCCGTTACAACGATTTTTGAAGACACCAGCTTAATGGCCGGGGTTAGAAGCCATTATATTCAACTAATGGAACAAGCGGTTGAGCCACCAGGTGAAGCAAAGCCAGATTATTGGATTTTTGCCCAGCTAGCCAACAGACTTGGCTTTGGAGAAGCCTTTGACAAACCAATTGAAGAGCATATTAAGGCATGTCTTGAGGGAATAGGAGTCACACTTGAGCAGCTAAGGAAAGGACCTGTTAAGCCTGTGGCCACGCCGTCTATTCCATTCAAAGACGGGGAATTCAGAACAACGACTAAGAAAGCCCATCTTTTTGTTGAGGATTGGAAGTTAAAGAACTATAGTCCAATTGTTACTTATATACAGGCAGATGAATTTGCAAAAAATAAAACTAGCAAACTCGTAGAAAAATATCCATTAATGGCCATTCAATATAAGATGCCAAGAAGCATTCATTCAAGCTTTAGTACATTACCATGGATTAATGAGGTTCACCAAAGCGAGCCTGAGACACTCATCCATCCGAATGATGCGAAGAAACGAGGTATCAAAGACGGTCAAAAAGTTGTTGTGTTCAATGACCGCGGTGAGCATCATGTAAAGGCAGTGATCACACCTCACATTAAAGAAGGCGTCGTTGCACTTCAAAATGGCTGGTGGGAACAGCAGGGTGGGAGCAGTAGCCATGTGACGAACGACAAAGTAGAAGCACTTGGAAGTGGGCAGTCCTGTAACAACACACTTGTGGATATTCGTAAGGAGGACTAGGACATGGCACAATATGGTTTTGTTATCAATCTAAAGGATTGCTATGGTTGTAAAACTTGTGCGGTTGCTTGTAAATCGGAAAACCAGACTCCTGCTGGCGTTCAATGGAGAAAAGTAAGAGAATTTAGAACTGGCAATCCGAATGAGATTAATTTTATCTCCATGTCATGTAATCATTGTGATGAGCCACAATGTATGGAGGTTTGTCCGGTATCTGCCTATACAAAACGAGAAAAGGATGGCATTGTCATTCAAGATCATGAGCGCTGTCTCGGCTGTCGTTCATGCGTGATGGCATGTCCGTACGGCGCACCGCAATATGATCCTGTTGAGAAAAAGGTAAGTAAATGTGATATGTGTGTAGACTTAGTTGATCAAGGCTTACAGCCCAAATGTGTGCAAGCGTGTCCAGCTAGTGTATTGAAATGGGGAGAAATTAGCGAATTACGCGCTCAGTTTGGCAATGACATAGAAGTAATCGAGAGCAAATATCATATGCCAAGGCATAAAATTAGTAAGCCAAATGTTGTCATCATCGCAACACATTAAAGGGAGAAGGAGGCAATTATGATGGAGGCATATGAATTTCCGTTAGTTATTTTCACCGTTTTAAGTCAGTGGGCTGTAGGGATTGTGTTAGCTGTCGTTCTCTTGGAATGGCTAAAACCGAAGTTTATGAATTCATTTGGAAAAAAGGTATTAAAAGCACCTATTCTAGCATCATTTCTACTATCCGTTATAGCTGCATTAACATCAATGTTTCACTTAAATAATCCGTTTAAAAGTTACACAAGTTTGCTCGGTTCTTCACATTCTTGGTTAAGTAGAGAGATAATTACTGTACTTATCTTTAATGCCTTTCTATTATTACTTACTTATGTATGGTGGAAAAAAGCTGAATCAACTTCTATGAGAAAAGGGCTTGGAACTGTCACAGCCGTATTTGGAATTCTAATGGTGATTAGTTCGGCAACCGTTTACTTCTCAATTCCACTTCATCCAACCTGGCATAATTGGACAACCTATGCAAATTTCCTATTAACTGGCTTGTTATTAGGAGCATTAACAGTTGTTTATTTTGCCCTTAAAGGAAAAGATGAAGAAAGAGACTCCAGTGTTGTACGAATTCTTGGCATTTATCTAGCACTTATCATTTTTGCATTAATCGCTACGATTGGTGCATTTGCACTAATCTCAAGTGGAGCAGAAGAAAGTCAATTCGCTGCAACTATTTCATTCACATCCATCTTGTTTTGGATTCGTATTTTTGGAAGCCTGCTTATTCCAACATCGCTTGTTATTATATTTATGTTCGGTAAGAAAATGATATCGCTGAACTATGTATTAGCAGCTACCTTCCTTGTTCTGCTAGGTGAAGTATCAGGGCGCATGATTTTTTACTCATCCGTCATGAGTCAATACCCATGGTTCTGATTACTGTATAAAGGGAGACGAGGGACAGGTCCCTCGTCCCCTTTATTACTAAATAAAAGGCGACAGGGTGGTGCCAGTCACCACCCAAATCTTGTCGAAAGATTAGTAGACAACTATGTGAATAGGTAGTTTGTTCGTATGATTGTTCTCGTAGCTTGATCAAACGATTGATCGTATCGTTATTACCTGTCTTTTCCTATTCTCTCAACTAGCTTTTCTCTTGCACCCTTCCTCCACGCTTTTACAGCAGATAGCGATACCTCTTCTTTCTCGGCAATCTCTTTAATCGACATATCCGCAAGCGCGGTATATAGCACCCATTTCTTTTGATTCTCCGTCAACGACCTGCAGTAGGATAGAATGGCTTCTACTTCAAGTGGGTTCTGCGAAGTTTCATCCACCATATTGTCCCAAAATTCCTCCTTCGGGGCGACACAAGCGTCCTCATGCTTTCGCCGCTTCGTTAAATCATTTAAAAGTCTCCCACGAATAAAGGCAAAGGCATAGCTGGAGAAGCTCCCCCTCGTTTCATCATAGCTATGACTGGCCTCCCACAATGCAATTAAACCAGTTTGATAGAATTCCTCCTGATTCTTGTAGATATTCAGGGTATGAATGATTTTCCAAATCATCGGTCCATACTGTTTGACGATCTCTTCAAAGTTATTCACGATTTTCCCTTTCAGGAAAGCGCGCAATCCATGTTATTCCCGGGTAGCTTTAACATAAAGGTTGCGGATGCACCAGTCGAATGAGGAAAAATGACTTTTTTCGTTGAAAAGGGGGAGAAAATTGATTTTTCTAGGGGGGGTATCGTTGTTTTAGTGGTGAAAATGGGGTGGAAATTGCAAGATAGGGTGATTTTGAAAGTTGTTGGGGATGGCCCCGAGCGGCATATTTGCTCAACTCGATTTTCCTTGCGGGTAGCAGACCCCCAGTTAGTCGGAGATATAATAGCCAACAAAGAAGGTATTTTAAAAATATTAACATTTTTGTCACAATATGGTTGTTTACTCTTTGATCCATAAACACTAATAAACTCAACCTTTTTAAGATAGATGTGCGTGGGCGCTACAAATAGAAGATTTTTTGGGAGTTTCATTTATGCCCGAGAAATGGTATGAATGAGTTATGGTAACAAATAGGAGACTTCGAGATTTACTGGCACCTTTCTCTAGCCCGCATAAATTTCTCTTTCCCCTTTGCAACTAGCAGTAACGCTAGACGAAATGGACCTTTAAATAAATATTTTATAAAAAGGTGGTCTGGCATGAAATATGTGTGTATGATGAACGTTTAGAATTGTTGGGAAGGTACACTTGGTCAAAAAGAAAGGTGTGATTACTCTTGTTCAAAGTTGATTACTATATTATTAATCGAAAATTTAAGTATATGTGTGGCCAATATGACCGGTGTGGAAATCTATGTACCATCGTGTTCGAAGTGAATAAGGTCTTCGTTGTCAATCGGTCCCCATTGAAAATCTTGAATGACAGTATTCTATGTACCGGTTACAACCTAGCAGGAGCCATGGAGTCATCGAAGATCTTGCTCAACCAAGAACAATTATGTCCCATTGTAGTTAACCCTAGGGAAGAAATCATTGTTTTTCCAACAAGAGCCCCTAACCATATCGATAACATCTGGTTTAACCCTCACCACATCAAGAGAACCACAAGCTACAACCGGAAAACACTAATCCAGTTCAGCGACGGTTCCTCCTTCATCTTTCCATCACGATTATCATTCTTTAATAGCAAGCTAAAAATTGCTGACCAATTAGAAGAAATGACTATGCATTCGCCGAACATGGCTTTCGTTATGATCCTGGATCCCAAAAATAGAAAGAAGAAAAAGAGAACAAAGAAGAAAGATAGCTGACTTCATTCAATCAAACGATTGATTGAGCCATTGAGGCAATAGAACAAGCCAATCTTCCGAGTTTCAATCAAATGTTTGATTAATAAACAGTCATTGCTCGTTGGACTAGGAGCAATGATTTTTTTTAGCTATGGGGTTTGAGTGGTTACGGAGCTCCCTTCTAGGGTATTTTTTACATAAATGTATTAATTTAATGAAATTATTATGGTATTATTATACTGAGTAATAAGAACTATTAAATTGAGTTAAGTAAATAGAGGAGCGGATGAATTGAAAAAATTTATGTGTTTGGTACTTGTTTTTCTTCTATGTTTTAGTCTTTTTCCTAGTGAGTTGAAGGCAGAAGTACCTTTTGAGGATTACATTGCCATACAGCCTAAATATGATTTTGCAAAAGAATTTAAAGAGGGACTAGCTGCTGTAAAAGTGGGGGATAAATGGGGATTTATTGATAAAACTGGTAAGGAAGTTATTAAACCTAAGTATGAGAATGTATATGGATTTAATGAAGGGCTCGCTGCTGTTAGATTAGGTAAAAAATGGGGATTTGTTGATAAAACTGGTAAAGAAGTCATTAAGCCTAAATATGATGAGGTATTTGGTTATTTAGCTGTTCTAGATGCAAAATTTAAAGAGGGTTTATCTGCTGTTTCGTTAAATGGTAAGTTTGGTTATATTGATAAAACTGGAAAAGAAGTGATTAAGCATAAATATTTGTATGCCAATCATTTTAGCGAAGGTTTGGCAGTTGTAGAAGATGGTTATATTGATAAAACTGGAAAATTAATAATAAAGGATTCTCCAAGCTACGATATTGGAAGAGAAGATTTCAGTGAAGGTTTGGCAAGTGTAAGTGTAATGGGCAAACATGTGAATGATATATTATATGGCTATATAAATAAATCTGGAAAGTTAGTAATTAAACCAAAATATAAAGTTGCATATAGTTTTAGTGAAGGTCTTGCAGCGGTTGAAATTGATGGAAAATTTGGCTTTATTAATAAAGAAGGTAAAGTGGTTATAAAACCTACATATTATGTAGCAAGAGATTTTAGTGAAGGCTTAGCAAGCATAACGTTGGAAAAAGATAAGAGATTGGTAGATGGATATATTAACAAAAAGGGAGAAGTCGTAGGAAAGATACAATATGGTAGAACATCTGATTTTAGTGAAGGCATAGCCTCTGTTTTTTCTATGAAATATTATAGATGGGGTATTATGGATAAGTCAGGAAAGGAACTTATACCTGCGGAGAATCCCGGATATGTAGGGAAGTCTAGTGAAGGATTAATCGTATTTAGTACGGATAATAAAAAATACGGCTATTTGAAGAATCCATTAGGTGCTATCTCGCAGTATAAGGACTTTTTCCCAGACGAATATTGGTCGCAGCCAATGGAATGGGCTGTGAATGAAAATATTATTAAAGGCTATGCAGAAACCAATGGTACTTATATAAAGCCGACACAGACACTGACTGAAGCGGAGTGGATCACATTGTTCTTCCGCGAAATTTTTAAAGAGGAGTTAACATCTTTAGAAAAGCAAAATGCTGGAAATTGGTGGGCAAATCCAAGCTATACTCTAGCATCTAAGTATAATATTAAAACAAAAGGTTCTATTACAAATCAGCAGGTTGCCAACCAGCCTATAACACGTGGTACTTTAGCACAAATGTTAGCATCTTTTATTAATAAGAAACAACTGACAGAAGAAGAAGCTATTCAGTTCTTATGGGAAAATAAATTGACAACTGAAGAGCCATCGCGTTACAAGCCTAATAACTCTCTTACACGTGCAGAGGCAATAACATTCTTTTTCCGTTATTATACTTCACAACTTGATAGGACTCCGGGAGTGATTTTGGAGTAATTCTCTGATATATCGTTTAAAGAATAACAGAGAGTTTTGTAATAGGAATTTTGAATTTTATTAGGATTAAGTATATATGGAAAGGTAGGAAAATAAATTGTTTAAACAGGCTATAGACACGATAAAGTCGATTAGGGTTGAAAAGACAAGCATTAACTTCCCAGGAATATCATTAGAATTAGGCATGAAGCAAAAAGAACAAATAACTCCTCAGTATCTAAGAGAACTCTACAAAATTCACTATACTTTATCACGCTTTTATTTTCTTTATCAAGGAAGACAAATGCATTTTGAGGAACCAGATGAATTGATACTCTCCATGAATGATGAGGCAATAGTTACTTATAGGAAATTGTCAGATGATTTACTGGATAGTGAGTATTTTCTCATATTGACTTCAGAAGAAAGAACTAAGATAAGGGAGTCCTTTGATTATGTGAACATGTGGGATACTTATTTGGATGCGAGTGATCAAAATTATGTTGAAGCAGACGACATTGAACCATATGTTCTAGAGTTATTAAACTTATATGAAAAAATAACTAAGCAGATTGAAGACATTGAAATTGAACTTGGAAACAAGTGATATGTTGTATTTTAGTTTAGTGGAGTACAGTGAGGAATCGGTACCAGGGAAAGGTTGCCTATCACTACTCCATAAATCTTGTTTCACGGTGAACCGAGGGTGCGAATTGCGAAAGAAAGCATCAAACGCTTTAGGAGCTTTAGGAAGAAGATTCGAAAATTACCTATTGGTTATATCTTGGTTTAGCGTTCCTTTACAAAGCATATGAATGGGCTAACTCCAGAAGGAAATACTAGAAGATCGTTATGTATTCCAATATCTATACAAAATCCTGGATATCTCTTGTTGGATTCAACGAAGGTTGAGATGTTCATTTGATTGTTTTCAAATTTCTACGTCAATCTTAATGGAACCGCCTTTATACTGAACGATATGTACGTTGGTGTAAGAAGTAGGGGCTGTCCAAAAAGTCAGAGTAATTGACTTTTTGGTGCCCCTTTCTTATTTCTACTATTTTTAAAAAAGCGCACAAAAAAATCGTCCAATTTAGTAAAATGTAAGTGACCAAACCAACATTTACAGAAAGGACGATTTTTATGTGTAATCAAATGACTACTACTGAAAATTATAACACTCAAATGGCTCTTCTTCCAGAGGTTGAGGAAATTTCTCCTCCTAAAAGACAATTAGCTCCTACATTCAAAC
>NZ_JAUSTU010000033.1:0-30788 GCF_030813005.1 Anoxybacillus andreesenii | reverse complement strand
AAAGATATCGCTCGACTTGCATGTATTAGGCACGCCGCCAGCGTTCGTCCTGAGCCAGGATCAAACTCTCCAATAAAGAGTTGATATAGCTCATAAAAATTTGTTGTTTTAAAACAACTAGAATTAACGTTGACGTATGATTTGTTTAGTTTTCAAAGAACAAGTCACATTCGACAGAATTAAGATATCCTCAATTCATCAAACCGAATTTCCTCATTGCCTGTATTGGCAACTATTTAATACTAACACATTCTAACTTAAGATGTCAACAACTATTTTTCTAAAATAATTATTTAACACTAAAATATAAATGTTGCTAGAATATCGTCTCAATAATATATTTCTTAACTTGTATATATTATTTTTCGTGACAACTTTTATATAATATCATCTGTATTCAAATAAATCAACAAAAAATTTACGAAAAAAATATGTAAAACGATCAGCCATGCTTTTACCATAGCTGACCGTTGTTTAAAATGATCTAATTCTTCTTTATAGAGATAATATTCTCTTCACCCATGTCCACACTTCCTTGTTTTTGAAGAACGACATGCTCTCCTTCTGCCAAGTTCGTAAAGACAATCGGTGTAATAATCGATGGCACCTTTTCTTTGATTGAATCGAGATCAACCTTCAGCAGGGGTTCTCCTTTTTGAACCTGATCATTTTCCTTTACTAACGCCTCAAAGCCTTCCCCTTTTAGATTGACCGTGTCAATCCCAACATGAATCAGAATTTCACGGCCAGAATTAGAAAGAATCCCTAGAGCGTGCTTTGTCGGGAAAACGTTCACAATTTTTCCATCAACAGGGGAAACTATGACGCCTTCGGAAGGCAGGATTGCAAAGCCGTCGCCCATCATTTTTCCAGAGAATACAGCATCAGGGACTTCAGTAATCGGCTTGATTTCCCCTCTAAGTGGAGAAACGAACACATCATCACCCTTTGCAGCAGTCGGTTGTGCTTTTGGAGCTTTTTCAGCTGGACGTGGTCTCTTTCCTTCCATTATATCTTTCATTTGTCCTTTGATTGTTTCAGAACGAGGTCCGAAGATGGCTTGAATGTTATTACCAACTTCTAGGACTCCCGAAGCTCCGAGCTTCTTCAATCGGTCTTTATCTACATTCTTACTATCATTTACGGAAACTCGCAGACGAGTGATACATGCATCTAAATGTGCAATATTTTCTTGACCACCCATTGCATCGAGTATCTCATAAGGAAGATCCGAGGTTTTTCCATGAGTTTCCACCGTTTCCTCCTCGGTTGCATCTTCTCGTCCAGGTGTCTTTAAATTAAACTTACGAATGGCAAACCGGAAGCCAAAATAATAAATCACTGCAAACACCAAGCCTACTGGGATAACTAGCCAGGCATGTGTTTGTGGATTAATTAAGCCAAACAGAATGTAATCGATTAATCCTCCTGAAAAGGTCATCCCGATTTTCACATTAAGTAACTGCATCGTCATGAAGGACAGACCAGCGAAAATCGCATGAATTCCGAATAGAATCGGTGCTACGAATAAGAATGAAAATTCGATTGGCTCGGTAATACCGGTTAGGAAAGAAGTTAAGGCTGCTGATGCCATCAAACCCCCAACCACTACTTTTCTTTCAGGGCGAGCTTCGTGATAAATGGCTAATGCTGCAGCTGGTAAGCCAAACATCATGAATGGAAATTTACCGGTCATAAAAGTACCAGCAGTTAAATTTTGAACATTATCTAATATTTGCGCCATGAAAATCCGCTGATCACCACGTACAGTTTCTCCTGCCTTCGTCACATATTCTCCGAACTCGTACCAGAAAGGAGAGTAGAAAATATGATGTAATCCAAAAGGAATTAATGAACGCTCGATGACTCCAAAAATAAATGCTGAAAGGGTCAAATTTGCATGAACCATATTTTGCGAAAAAGCATTTAGACCATTTTGAATGGGTGGCCAAATGACTAACATGATTAATCCCAATAGAACAGCAGTAGCTGCTGTGATGATTGGAACAAATCTTTTTCCTGCGAAAAATCCTAGATATGAGGGCAACTCAATTTCATAGAATTTATTGTAAAGCCCGGCTGCTACAATACCGATGATAATCCCACCAAAAACCCCAGTTTGTAGGGTCGGTACACCTAAAACATTGGCGTAATTCAACCCATTAACATCCTCTGCCGTAATTCCATGGGCAGTACCCATCGTAACATTCATGATTAAGTATCCAATGATAGCCGCTAGACCCGCAACGCCATCCCCTCCAGCTAAGCCGACCGCAACTCCGACAGCAAACAACACTGGTAAATTGCCAAAGACAATATCTCCCGCTTTCTGCATGATGGCTGCGACCATATCAACCGCACTATTATCCAAGAATGGTGCTAACTCCAGCAACACTGGATTTCTAAGAGCTGCCCCTAGCGCCAAAAGTATTCCAGCTGCGGGCAAGAGGGCAACGGGAAGCATCAGTGCTTTACCAACTTTTTGTAAAACACCAAAAGCCTTTTTAAACATATGTACAACCTCCTATACTTTTTAGAACTCACTAAGCCTTTTGCAAAAAATAAAAAAATAACCGAAAAGGAGTTTTCGGGGATATTGTACCCAGATCGCTCTCATTTCAATTATTTTTTTCATTCATGCCTGTTCATATAAAAATATTCATAAATAGAACGATAAAAGCCATCCGAATAGACTTAAATCGGATGGCTCATATCGATAATCTTAGAAGCTACGAAAATCTTAATGTAAAGAAATAAAGTAGGCTAAGAAAATGACGAAGAATAAATACATGATTGGTGAGATTTCTTTTGTGCGACCTTTCATGATCATCGTAATAGGATAGAAAATAAATCCAACTGCAATCCCTGTTGCAATACTGTATGAAAGTGGCATCGCGATCATTGTTAAGAAAGCTGGTACTGCCACTTCAAATTTTGACCAATCAATTTTACCTAGAGAAGCTACCATCAGAACACCCACAATGATTAAAGCAGGTGCGGTAACCGGCGCCGTTACAATAGATAATAACGGGAAAAAGAAAAGTGCTAAGATAAAGCAAGCAGCTGTTACTAATGATGCGAAACCTGTTCTTGCTCCTGAGGCAACCCCAGCAGATGATTCAACAAAGGATGTAACCGTTGATGTACCAAGAATAGATCCAGCAATGGTAGCAATGGAATCGGAAATTAGTGCTCTTCCTGCATTAGGAAGTTTGTTATCCTTCATCAATCCAGCTTGATTGGCAACTGCCACTAAGGTACCGGCATTATCAAAGAAATCTACGAATAAGAATGTCAGAATCGTTCCTAACATAGCAGTTGTATAGAATGTCGGATCTCCAAAGGCAGAAAATACAGCTCCGAATGTTGGCTCAATGCTTGGAACAGCATCGACAATCTTAGTTGGTTTATCAATTAACCCAAAAATCATCCCGACAATAACGGTAATCACCATTCCATAAAAAACTCCGCCTTTAAACCCTCTTGTCATTAAAATGACTGTTACCAAAATTCCGAATACTGCAAGTAATGTATTTCCGTTCGTAAAATCACCTAAGCCAACAAGTGTTGCGTCATTATTAACAATGATGCCTGCATTTTGAAATCCGATAAATGTGATAAACAAACCAATACCGGCTCCCACCGCATGTTTTAATTCTAGCGGAATAGCATTTATGATTTTTTCACGAAGTCCTGTTAACGTCAAAATTAAGAAAAATACTCCTGAAACAAATACTGCAGCTAATGCATGCTGCCACGGTGCTCCACTTCCCAAAACAACCGTATAAGCAAAAAAGGCATTCAATCCAAGTCCTGGTGCAAGGGCTAACGGATATTTACCGAGCAACCCCATGATGATGGAACCAATTGCTGCGGATAAAGCTGTTGCTACAAAAACTGCTCCATAGTCCATTCGAAGGGCATCAGGTAAATCCTGTATTCCATCGAGCGTTAATGTCAGCGGGTTTACCACTAAAATATAGGCCATCGCTAAGAACGTTGTAAAACCGCCTAATATTTCGCGCCGATAATTAGTCCCTAGCTCTTCAAATTGAAAATACTTCTTCATTCCACTTCCTCCTAGTTTTAGAAAAATAAAAAAACGCTCCATCTACCTGGAGCGCCCGACGACAAGTTCGTGATTTAGCGAGAGAAAAGGAATAATAATAGCACAAAAAATCCCTTCGTTAATCACTTACCTCGTAGTCAAGCTATTTACGGTAGCCTGGTAGAAACTTTTGGGCCATATTCCCAACATTATACGACGTAAAACGACATATTCTATTTGTCTTTATTTTAGCAATCCTATTTCGATTCGTCAACAATAAAAACGAACATTTTATCGATGTTCGTTTTTATTGTTCGTGTATAGGGGTTTTTCAGTAGCAAAAAACCAATTATTATTCCGTTTTTACTCCCACTCAATCGTTGCAGGCGGCTTGCTCGTAATATCGTAAACAACCCGGTTCACATGGCTGACCTCATTAACAATCCGTGTGGAGATGACTTCAAGCACATCCCAAGGGATTCTGGCCCAATCGGATGTCATGCCATCAATCGACGTAACCGCACGAATGCCAATGGTGTGATCATAGGTTCTCGCATCCCCCATCACTCCAACGCTTCGGATATCAGGAAGAACGGTAAAATATTGCCATATATCGCGATCCAAACCAGCCTTCTTAATTTCTTCACGTAAAATCCAATCCGATTCACGCACAATCTCAAGCTTATCCTCGGTAACTTCCCCAAGAACCCGAATGCCTAGACCTGGACCTGGGAACGGCTGTCGCCAAACAATTTCATCTGGTATGCCAAGCTCTGTACCGAGTGCTCGAACCTCGTCCTTAAATAATGTATTAAGCGGCTCGATTAGCTTAAATTGCATATCCTCTGGTAATCCACCAACATTATGATGGGATTTAATCGTTTGTGCAGTCGCTGTTCCACTTTCAATAATATCCGTATACAGTGTTCCCTGCGCTAAAAATTCGATCCCTTGCAGTTTTGTTGCTTCGTCATCAAACACATAAATAAATTCATTGCCGATAATCTTCCGCTTCTTCTCTGGATCACTGACCCCTTTGAGCTTCGAAAGGAATCTATCCTTCGCATCCACCTTAATAACATTCATGTGGAAGCCTTCCGCAAAGGTCTTCATTACGCTATCCGCTTCCCCTTTGCGCAAAAGTCCATGATCCACAAAAATACATGTGAGCTGATCGCCGATCGCTTTATGAATAAGAACCGCGACAACAGAGGAATCTACCCCTCCGCTCAGGGCACATAGTACCTGCTTGTCTCCTACGGTCTGACGAATTTTCTCCATTTCAATTTCAATAAAATTCTCCATGGACCAATTTGCCTCACAACCACACACACCAAATACAAAATTTTGTAGAAGCTCGTTCCCATACTGAGAATGTCGAACCTCTGGATGAAATTGTACTGCATATAATTTTCGCGCCTCATCGCTCATCGCAGAAATCGGACAGGATGGACTTGTCGCATCTACATGAAAGCCTTCTGGTGCTTCAACGACTAAATCGCCATGACTCATCCACACAATTTGTTCCTTTGGCAGCTTACTAAATAGCTTCGTATCCTGCTGAACATGGATAGCTGCCTTCCCGTACTCACGATTCTTTGCAGCCTCAACTTTTCCATTGAAATGCGTAGCCATTAACTGCATGCCATAGCAAATCCCAAGAATCGGCAGACCTAAATCAAAAATTCGTTCATCTGGGCGAAATGAATGCTCATCATAAACACTATTTGGACCACCTGAAAAAATAATTCCCTTTGCATTCATGGACTTAATTTCTTCCGCTGTAATCGTATGAGGATGAAGCTCACTGTATACCCCAAACTCACGAATCCTTCTTGTAATTAGCTGATTATACTGGCTCCCAAAATCCAATACGACAATCTTCTCTTGACCTAATAGCCCTTCACTCATCTCTGTCCACCTCATCATTTTTATTTAATTGTTAAAAATAGTTTACCTACTTAGTACAGGAAATATAAAAAAACTAGAACTCTCCTTCAAAAAATAGATCGAAGGCAGAATTCTAGTTTCATAGAAAGACAATTAGAATATCCTGCCTTCATAGTCAAATCATTTAAGGTGATTTGGTAGAGACTCTCGGACCATATTACCGAGGATATATGAAGGATTCATGTATGTTTTAACTCTTTCATAATGGCTGTTTCGCACGGAATACTGTTCTGGAATGTCCTTAATACCGGCCATTCCGTTTCATACTAGGCGTGCGATACGCATAGAATAAGCAGCACTTTTCTCCGTTGTTTCTACAGATAGCCTGAAAAAACAGAAGTTTTGTCTCATCATTTATTGTTCAAAAGCAACAATGTTTGAGAAAAGAGCTTTCATAATTAAGTCATATTGTAACAACATGAATATTTTCAGGTCAAGCGATTGTCTTTTTAATTAAATTTTCCCACAATTCCCTTGTTTCTTCCCATGTTCCTTTCTCTAAATGGCCTTTATAGACATATTGTTCGTAATTTTCCGTTAAAATCCCCATTTCCTCGGAAGAGAAATAGCGATCCACATACTCAGCATAGTCCCTCAATGTTTGTCCTTGTTTTCTTGTTAGACCATAGCGATTTAGATGGTTTAACAGCGTAAAATAGGCAGCAGGGAAATCCTCGTCTTTTCTTCTACGTTTGAATCGATATACATAGTAACAAGGCAGCCATTTTAGTCGTGTTCGGTACAATCCATAAATAACAAATCCAATCACCAATAGAGCGAGAATGAATAAATACCAATACTTATTTAAGAAATCCTTCGCATTCGACCATGTCTCCTTCCATGAGAAAGAAGATTTCTTGGCTGAGGCTGTCTTCTTTTCATCCTTTGGCATTTCTACCTTCGGAGCCTGTGGTGTTTGCTGTACATCTGTCCCGGTATTTTGAGAGACCTGATCGTATGCAAATTGGATATTATTCGCAAATCCTTTTGTCGGTTCAAATGGTACCCATCCGATATTAGGAAAATACACCTCTACCCATGAATGAGCATTATTATTGGTGACGACATAGAGCCTCTTACCCGAATCACCCAGTCCACGAAAGTCACCTTGCGTATAACCCTTTACCCATCTAGCCGGGATTCCAAGAGAACGCACCATCACAAGCATCGAGGTGGAAAAATTATCGCAATATCCCTTGTGTGTCTCAAACAGAAATTGGTCTACATAATCTTCATTTCTACTAGGAATCGCGACATCCTTTTGATCATATTGGAACTGGGGACCATCAAAATAATTCTCGATGGTCTTCGCCTTGTCATACCAATTCGTCTTATCCTTTGTCAGCTCTAAAGCTAAGTCTTTCACTCTTTGAGGCAGTTCTTCGGGCAATTGCGTATACCTTTCAAGAAACTCCCCTGTAAGTTCTGGATGCTGATTATCGACGATACTCATCATCGATTTCACACTAAATTTTGGGTTCGCGTACTCAACAGAATATTCCTTAATCCCCGGACCATCAATTGGGTTTGACGTATATATTTTTTCCAGGCTTAAATCAACTTCAAACGTGTTCTGAGAATCATTTTGAACAGACCTTAAGCCGAGCGGGTAAATAAGGTGTGGATAGTTAACCACCGGTTTAATGATCGCTGTTCGATCTTCAGTCTTTATATTTGGATTCGTGTAAGAAGCAATCGGGAAATTTTCATTTTGATCAAAGGAAACCCTTTCTCCTTCTTCCACAGAGGAGATCCACCCTTTGCCGGTGTAGACATCCTTTGTTTCCACCTTCCAATACTGTCTTGAATCGACTTCCGTTTCATAAACGATCGTATTGTCCGCCTTAAAAGGTCCACCAAGCTTTGAATCATCTATCCCATATCCAACCTTTTTCTCTCCACCGGAACCATCTGTACCGCTTCCTTGTGAATAGGATTTAATATATGGAACCGGATCAGGCCAAATGGGACTTGCTTTCGGTACCGAGTAACCGATTAGTACACTGAAACAAGTCATGACTAGTAATGGTGCCATCCATTTTTTAACGAAGCCAGCTTGCGTTTGCACTCTCTCTTTCTCAACTAAGCGAAAGAATGTTAGTATGCCCATTACCACAAACCCGATCATTACAGAGCGAACAATAGCCCCCTTCGCTTCATAAGGGGTAAAGGTATCTAAAACGGTGATGAAAACGAGCGTCATAAAGAAAAAAACAAATATCTGTTTTCGCTGGATGAGCCAATAATGGAGTAAATAGGCCATGAGTGCAAGTAAAAGGAAGAAAAGAAGACTTCGAAAAGAATCACTTAATTTCATCCAATCTCCCTGAAAAACAACGGACATATTTTCTCTAACATCCTGGAACAAAAAGACAAGCCATTTAAATCGAAAAAAGGAACCCTCGAAATAGAGGAAATTCAATGTGTAAAATACATATAACAGCTTTAATCCAGTGCGGATAAAAAAATGAACATTCAAATAGGCAAGTGTAAAGGCAAGGCATAAGAAGAAAATGAACACACTCATATTTGCCGTGTCTGTTAATTCCTTAAGCGGCCGAAGCCATTCCCATAAAAGCAGAAAACCACATGTATATAGAAAAAAGTTAAGAACTTTCCCCTGTTTCTCCTGAATTTTCAACCTTGATTCACCTCCGAAAAGGCAGCGGAAAATTGGCCCTCTGCGATAAATACGACTCTGACTCCCCGCGCATTTGCTTCTGCTTTCAAGGCTCTTTCTAAGTCGGTTGCAGATTCATTTTTTCCCTTGATCAAAAGGATCGTGACGAGGCCCTGCTTTGCCGAAAACCGCCCTGCTTTTTCAACAAGGCTTTTCGTAAGCTGGCCAGAAACAAGCATTAAGGATGCATTCTGCCAAAGCGAAAACCCTTCAACCTCTAAAACAACATCAAGTGGAACAGGGCTATCGTCCTTCACCTTTGCTAAATGATAAAAAATCTGCTGCTGATGCGCCTCACCATTTCGAATAGGAAAAGCTACTCTCTCACTACTCGACGACAGAAATCCAACCTGAGCCCCTTTGCTTAAGATTGCTTTTACAATCGAAGCTGTAAAAGATACAATCGCTTCAAAATTCTTTTCTGGAGCACAATCCATTAAAATAAGGACATCATGTGATTTCCGTTGTTCGAATTCCTTCGTCATAATTTCATTTCTTTTGGCTGTAGCCTTCCAGTTTATCCAGGAAAAACGGTCCCCAGGTTGATAATCTCTAATTCCCACCGCCATCGAGGTGTCTCTTTGTACTCTTTCCTTCGAAGCCGTCATCCCTTGATCATAATGATGGTCCATCGTCCGATAGATTAATTCCTCATATGCAGGATAGACGATAATTTTATCATCAGCGGTTGGAAATGTGGTTTGCTTTTCAATTAAACCAAGCAAGTCTCCAACTTTTACTTGGATGCCCTGGAAATGATGCTCCCCCCTTGGAAGTGCCTCAATCGTATATTCAAAATCAATCTCCTTGCGAAAATAAGGAAAAATCAACGCTTTAGTAGACTTATTTTTTACAGAGAGTGCTAAGGATGCACTCAGGTTGTCCTCGATTACCATATAAAACAGAGGAAATGCTGATCTTCTTTTCATTCTAATGTTGACGACTAGTTTTTCACCCGCATTAAATTCCGACTTCTCAAAACCTCTAATAACCTCTATATTCCCAAGCTTATAAAATGATAGAAATAGACCATATAAAGCAAAAGGAACAAAGCTATAGAATAAAAACCAGCTGACAAAGCCCCCTTGAAACATAGCATAGGAGAAGGTCAAGACAATCAAGAATAATAGGATAAGCAATTTCCAAATTGGCTTTAGACGTGCAAAAGATTCTTTCATCTTATTTCACTAACCTTTGTACAGGAACCGGAACCCTGCTTAAGACTCGATGCACGATATCTTCAGCTGTGATTCCTTCAAATTTAGCTTCAGACTTGAGGATAATCCGATGGGAAAAGACATATGGTGCCAGATATTGAATATCATCAGGTAGCACATAATCTCTTCCATACATATAGGCGTAGGCTTGAGCGGCCTTCATTAATGCGATGGATCCACGCGGACTAGCTCCCAAGTACACATGGCTATCCGTCCTTGTCCAGTTTGCAATATCTACAATATATCGCTTAAGCGTATCATCGACTGTGACCTGCTTGATTTCCTGCTGTAATTCCCGAAGCTCTCCTAAATCAATGACCGCTTCAAGCTCCTCGATAGGAGCAACCTTTTGAGCGCGACTCAAGACTTCCATTTCCTCTTCAACATCTGGATACCCCATCTTCATTTTTAGTAAAAATCGATCAAGCTGGGCTTCTGGAAGTGGGTACGTTCCTTCATATTCAATAGGGTTCTGGGTTGCCATAACAAAGAAAGGCTTCTCCAGTCGATGTGTCACTCCATCGATCGTAACACTGCTCTCCTCCATTCCCTCTAAAAGAGCAGACTGCGTCTTCGGGGAAGTCCGGTTAATTTCATCAGCCAGGATGATATTCCCCATAATCGGCCCCGGCCTAAATTGGAATTCCATTTCCTTTGGGTTGTAGATAGAAACCCCTGTCACATCGGATGGTAATAAATCTGGCGTAAACTGAATGCGGCGAAAGTTCGCATTGACAGATTTCGCAAGCGCCCGTACCATCATCGTTTTTCCGACACCCGGTACATCCTCAAGAAGAACATGTCCTTCAGCTAGTAACGCAACCAAGCTTAACTCGGCGACATTCCTCTTTCCGATCATGACCTTATCTATATTCTTTAATATTCTTTCAATCGTTGGATTCATTTGTATTTGTGCCATGCTCTTCCTCCCGTAATCAAACATTTGCTGTTGCTTCTATCCCCTCTTAATTCGATACATTTCAGCAAAAATCCTGTGTATAGGGGAAAATTTACAATTAAGAGTTTCCCATTAATGAAATTGACGAATTTAGATTAGATTGGTTTCAGTTAATTTATGGGAGAGCTCAGAAGCCTTCTTTATTTGGAGTTTTTTTGAGAAAAAGCACGTACTACTTGACCTTTTTTGAGAATAAACTATAATAATTAATGCTGATTCTTTCTGAGATCAGGACGACAGTTTTCGTTTGTGTAAACTAAATAATTTTATTATTACTATTTATGTCCCAGTAGCTCAGTAGGATAGAGCAACAGTTTCCTAAACTGTAGGTCGGGGGTTCGAATCCCTCCTGGGACGCTACGAGAAACCTTGTTATGACAGGGTTTCTTTTTATTTTACCTCGTATAAACACCTCTTAAAATTTATGTTTGGGGCAGAAATGGGGCAGGATTTAATTTTTTACTGTTTTTAAACAGCATTTCCGATCTGTTTCAGGACATTTAGTATGAGTGGAGAGACTTGAATAAGTACATAAACTCTCCCTTCTTCAACTAATGGGCAGTTTAGTGAATAAGAAATATTAATTAAGTGCAACCAATCAATATGTTATATGGTAAAATTTCTGTATGTAAAAATATGTATTTTTTAAATAAATAGAATAGGGGCATGTACATATCAACATTACACTTTAACAGTGCCTAGTTTTTAGAGGCGTAAAAAACGGAAGTATGAAATTTACTGTTAAGAAGTTTATAGTAGGTTTGTGCCTTAGACCATGTACTGTAATATTTGGCCGAAATTTAAGAACACGAAGAAAATCATTAAATTAAACAGTTGCATGTTCAGTACTTATTACCTTATACCTAACATTTTGTTAACGTAATAAAATGAATGAAAAGCGGTTAATTTCCGTTAAAGATAACGACCTTTTTGCACACATCGTTAAAGTTTACACATTCTCATCAAATGCTCCTATTTTGTCCTAACTTTCTTCAAAATAGGAGCATGAAATACTAGTAATAACGATAGTTTTTAAGTTTATTTCAATCGACCATTATAAAAGCAAAAACTTAACTAGGTTCGTCATAGCTTAAAGACTACCTTCATATGTTCCTGAATAATAATAGAGTACTTGTATTTTTAAGTTATCAGGTGTTCTAGAGCCAGAATAAATAGAGAGTCTGTCCATACGAGCGAATGACCACTTTCCTACATTAGGGTCTTTAGTATGGGTATATCTCATATTATAAATTTTGGATACTCCAAGTGCAATTACTCCAGATGCTGCTGCGACTAAGGCAGTGGCTTTTTGGTCTGGTTTTCTCTCAAGGAAAGCTTGGGCTAATGTTGCTGCAATAGCGATAGCAGTTGCAGTTTTACTCACATCTATTTGCAAATCTTTATTGTATATCGTTTCCCATAAATGATTGTCTGAAGAACCAATCACGTATTTTTTAACAGTTGAAAATGGTTGTAATACAGAAGGGTCTTCTCTAATAATTGTAGAATCCTCGACATAAGAGTTTTCGTCCAAAATAAGGGAAGCAACATATTCTCCATCGAAGAAAACTTCACCTGTTTCTTTATTCCATTCAGAGAGACTAGATGTCCCATCGTCTTCTGTTACCTCTATAATGCTAACTTTCTCATTATCAACTTTACGATTAAATATTAAATTAGACAAATCATCACTTCTCTCTGGCTTAGGGAAAGAAATATTATAATCATAGCTATTTTCCCTAGCCAAAGCACTCGAGATTGGAGATACAACAGACAATAACAGAGTTGTTATTAATAAAGAAGAAATAATTTTTTTCAACATGAGTCTCCCTTTTTTTAAACCTATTATCTATTTTTCTTTTCTAAATGCATCATAAATCATTATACCTATAAGAATAGCAAAAATAACTTTACCGGTGTAATTAATATACATTGCCGTACTATTTTCTATAGATTGGGAACTGAAATGCATCATGAAGCCAACTATTATTAGAAGGACCACGATAATAAGTTTAGTAGATTTTTTCATCATTAAACCTCTTCTGTATGACTTAATATTTTGATTTAATATTTCCATGATGTGTATAAATAATTGCAAATAGGAAAATTTCCCCTTTTCCCCTCCTCTCCATTGAAATATAGTAAAGAAAAATATCACTAGAGTAATGTCTATATGTTTATATTTTCCTTTTGTTGAATTATACCATCTTGTTATATAGGATGTTTTTCGCTTAACAGTGGATTTAGCCATAAAATCATGGGTATTTCTTTAAACTCCTCTCTTTTTTATGAAAATAGATAACTCTAGTTATAGTTTCTCATTAGTATTGCATAAAAGTTGTTCCTAACTGCCAAATCCACTTTTTGAAGGTTTTAAGTATTCTGCTAAATATTTAGATAATCATTTTCTGTTTCAAAATTAAGAAGATTGATAAGGAAGTAATAGTCAGTCCGATTTTCTTTTTTAAGTAGGAAAAAGGAATCCAACGTCTAACAATTCACTTGTAGAATGGTAATATCGGAGATACAAATCATAAACAGAACTAAGATGAAATCTTTTTGATTCCATCTTAATTCCGTGAACTATTATTATTTCAATTCTTTTATACATTCTTGAACTAAAGTGACTCCCTGACTCATAGCCGCACCGCCACCAAACGCCGCAGTTACAGCTACAGTTTCTAGAATTTCTTGTTCAGAACATCCTTGATCAAGACATCCTTTTGTATGATAGATTATACAATACTCATCCTGAGCATGAATGCTGATTCCTAATGCAATTAACTGCTTTTGCTTTTGAGACAATGTCCCCTCATTAAAACACTCTTCCGTAAACTCATTAAACTTCCTGGCAAACTCAGGCATCTTTTGTGTAAACAAACCAATACACTCTTTGTATTTCTTAAGTGCCGATTGAGTTGAATGTCCAGCTTCCATTTTCATCAGCTCCATTTATCTTTTTTAAACCCAAAATTATTATGAGTCATTTATTGTCTTTTAAACAAAACTTAATTTCCCAATCAAAAACCCGCAGTTATTCAACAGAAGAATATTTATAACTCTACAGGTCAAAAATAAAAATGGTGAATATACACCAACAAATAGTGAAAAGAGTGACTAGATCATGGTTTTGAAACAGCAAAAAATTGATATAACAGACAGGGTAACAGGGAAAATTATTAATGGGGAATTGGAATTATTCCTTGAAAATGCACCCATTGGTAAAATAAAGCTCCCCCAAGCTATTCCTTTTGAGTTAGAACATCACTTTGAAACAGATCATCAAAGAATTTATCAGCATGTTACGGTAACTGAACAGCCTGATGCAAAATATACCGATTGTGACGATGGCGGCTGGTGTTAATCAACTAAGATTCAAACGGTTAGAATTTATTCTATATACAAGAGCATGCTGTTTTATTTAGACAGCATGCCCCTCTCTTAAACCCCATTATTTCCAGGAGACATAAGTAGATGAAGATACGGTTTGGCTATGTAGCAAATGCATTAGGCTTGTGGAATGCGAGTCCCTCAAAGGCCTTAACCTTTGCCCGATATTCAGCTCTCCCCAAAAACGAGCGGCTGGAAAAACTTAAGTTGGTTACCGCACAAAACATTCAAAACACAAAAAGAATTCTGCACTATAATATTGCCAACGAAATAGAGTTATATCGTTTTTCAAGTTCCCTTGTCCCTTTAGCGACCCACCCTGAAGTATTATGGGATTTCATTACCCCCTTCAAAAGTGAATGGGAAGAGCTAGGAAAACTCGTACAGAAGTTTAAGCTCCGCGTAAGTTTTCATCCAAATCAATTTACACTTTTCACAAGTCCAAAAGAAGAAGTTACGATAAATGCTGTGAAAGATATGGAATATCATTATAAAATGCTTGCAGCAATGCAAGTACTAGACACTTCATTAATTAATATTCATATTGGCGGTGCTTATGGAGATAAGCAAAATACCTTGGCTCGTTTTCACCAAAATCTCAAACAGTTACCAAATGAAATTAAGCAATATATGACGCTTGAAAATGACGATAAGACCTATAATGTTTTGGAAACGCTAAACACTTGTGAAATAGAAAAAATACCAATGATTCTTGATTATCATCACTATTTAGCCAATAAAGGAGAAGTGGATCTCTTTCTTTACTTGGAACGAATTTTTAACACGTGGAATACTTTCAACATGAAACCTAAGGTCCATCTTTCTTCGCCAAAATCAGATGAATCCTTCCGTTCTCATGCAGATGATGTATCCTTAGAGTTTGTCCTGCCCTTTTTAAAAATGGCCAAGGAGCTAAATCAGGACTTTGATATTATGATTGAAGCCAAACAAAAAAATCTCGCTATGCTTAGGCTTGTAGAAGAAGTCGCTAAAATTCGAGGCGTAAAACGTCTTTCGACTTCATCGGTAGAATGGTAATAGGAACGGCCAAATCTTCTACTAGATTGAAAACTATACAGCGGAATAGCTTAAGCAATTTCGTAAAAAAATATGGAATTTCTAAATCGTCTATTGCATTAAACAGGAATAACGTTAATGAACTGACCAGAACAATCGATATTTTTTCCGCAAAAGTCCATTTCCAAAATCATGAAATCATAATTTTATGAACTTAAGACAAAATTTAATTAATGACTAAATAAATGAAGGTGATAGAAGGATGCAGAATGCTTTCCAAGCTGGAGATATTGTGTATGTTTTTTATCGAAACCCCCATACTCAAGATGTGGCAAATATACAAGCAGCTGCCGTTGTCAATAATCCTGAAAATGAAAATGAATTAGCCCTATTTCTATACGAGACCTATTATCCGTTATCAGAAGAAATTGCTGTTTATGCTACGGAGGAGGAAGCAAACCAAGCCTATAATTTTTATTATGGCGAGACGGCAGAAGGGATTATCGAATGAATAAACCTTTTACCCCTAAGCTCGTTTATTTTGAACCCAAAGCCTTAGAATACCCTTTAGGACAAGAGCTATATGAGAAATTCAAGAATATAGATATTGAAATACGAGAGACTACATCACATAATCAGATACGTAATCTTCCCGGTGATAATGATTTTCAAAAATATAGAGTGGCTAAGTCAACCCTTGTAGTTGGAATTCGAAAAACGCTTAAATTTGATACATCAAAGCCATCGGCAGAGTATGCCATCCCCTTTGCTACAGGCTGTATGGGACATTGCCATTATTGCTATTTACAGACAACTATGGGGACTAAACCCTATATCCGTACATATGTAAATGTGGAGGAAATTCTCGAAGCTGCAGATAAATATATGGAAGAACGGGCTCCTGAGATGACAAGATTTGAAGCCTCATGTACATCAGACATTGTTGGAATCGATCATTTGACACATACTTTAAAAAGAGCGATCGAACATTTTGGGAAATCTGAGCTTGGGAAATTAAGATTTGTTACAAAATTTCATCATGTTGATCACCTGCTCGATGCAAAGCATAACGGAAAAACAAGATTTCGCTTCAGTATGAACGCTGATTATGTTGTGAAAAATTTCGAACCTGGCACCTCTCCTTTAGAAAAAAGGATTGAGGCAGCAGGAAAGGTGGCAAGGGCCGGATATCCGCTCGGATTTATTGTAGCCCCCATTTATCTTCATGAAGGCTGGGAAGAGGGCTATTACCATATGTTCGAGCGCTTGGAAGCTGAATTGCCGCCTGAGGCCAAGAAAAATTTAACCTTTGAGTTTATCCAGCATCGTTTTACCAAGCCGGCAAAAAGAGTGATTGAAAAAAACTATCCGATGACGAAATTGGAATTAGACGAAGAGAAGCGTAGATACAAATGGGGAAAATATGGGATAGGTAAATATATTTATCAAAAGGAAGAAGAAGAGGATATAAAAAGTCATCTATATTCTTATATGGAAAAGTTCTTCCCTCATGCAAAATTAGAATATTTCACATAGCACATGGCAGACCAACATTGAGTAAACAAGTTAATGCCCCTGCAAAAAAGCCTTGAAAAATCAAGGCTTTTCTTTAGCTTATGACTCCCTTTTTATCATTCGATAGAACTCATCCTTCTCATCAACTGAAAAGAAGATTCGACGGATAGAGCCGCTTTCCTTTCCGAAAAAATCTTTATTCTTAATTGGCTCAATCAATACGATTTCAAAAGTCGGTCCATCAAACCCCAACAAAGACAGATCTAGGACTTCCTTTTTCTTTCGATCGGCTTCATAGTTGATGCCTCCACTTTTTATCTCTTCAATATTTTCGATATCGATCAAGATTCGTGGTCGTATTCCAATTTTCATGGAAAGCTGACCGTTTTCTATCAGTATGGGATTCTTTATTACCGCTCTCGTATCCCAAATAAGAAATATCAAAAGTAGAATGCAAATAATCAAATGAAGCCAGTGGAGGAATGGATTCCAATTGTAAAGAAGAAAGGATACTCCGACAGACTCAAGAATAAGAACGAATATCATTGCGCCGATAAAGCCAATATAGCCCGACTTTTTATGGTAGGTAAAATACTTTTCCTCTACTTCGCTTTTTAAAATGGAACTATTCATAAAAAACCACCTCCTCATCCTTATCTTCAGCATAAAACATAACGTTACGTTAGTATCAAGAGAAAATTCTATATTTGTTATTGTTTTCGTGCCTTTTTAACTCTTTTTTCACATTCTGGACTTTTCTCTAGATTATGGTCTGGTACTGGATTTTGTACTTTTTCCTTAGCCCTCTTCATTTCTTTATCCAGTAGAAGCATGTATCTTCTCACCAACTTTCTAAAAAAACATAAACTGTCTCCTAGGAGCATGTGAGGTGGGAGTATGTCAAATCCGGAGAAAAACAAGCTTAGAAATCAACTCATTGAGATCTGTCATGAAATTGAGAGTACAGTGAAAATAAAAGGGTTGAATATCCATTCTTCCCCTTCTGAAAAAGGCAAACAAAATTTACTCGCTTTTTTAGCTTTTCGAAGGTTTGTCTCGGAAGATCTGGAAAAGGATTTAATCCGTCACGGGCTAACTTCTAGCCACCATCTTCATCCCCATGTATGCTTTTCCCTAAATAAAATGATTGATAATCTGTCCAGCGAAAAGAATAAGCCCCAGCCCCTCACCCCAGCAATCGAACCAGACGAAGCAGCTAGCATAAAAGAGAATAGAAAAATGGCCCTATTGGGGACAAATATCGAAATAAACGACAAAGCCATCATGGTTACCCTCGACCAATCTATGATCAAAAATCCCGAAATTTTGACTGAACTATTACGAGCAGGAATGACCATCGCAAGAATTAACTGTGCTCATGATGGGCCTGAGATTTGGCGACAATTAGTAAGTAGAATACGCGAGATTGAGGCCGCAAACGAAGAAGGAAGCAGATGCAAAATCTATATGGATCTCCCAGGACCTAAGATTCGCATAACTGAGCTTAAAAAAGACAATCCCGATTTCCCTATCTCTGAAAAGGGTGGGAAAATAAAGCTGAAAAAACATTCGGTTATTCGAATTTATAGATCCAAAAGAATTCCCGACTTTCTCCAGGTTGAAGCTCCTTCATTCGCTATCAATCTTCCTAAAGCATTGGCTAACGTAAAATATGGGGACAGAGTTTTTATAGATGACGGTAAGGTGACGGCGAGGATCGTCAATACTGAGCTTAATTTTGTGGAGGCAAAAATTATCCGGACACATAAAAATCTGGTTGAATTGAAAGTTGGGAAAGGAATTAATTTGCCGGATTCCTTAACCTATTTGAACCTCCCTGCATTAACCGAGCGGGATATAGAGTATTTGCCAATTGTATGCGAGCTGGCCGATATTATTGGACTCTCCTTTGTCCATCAGCCGCGTGACATCCAAAAATTAAAAGAGCATATTGACGGTCTAACAACAAAAAAAATTGGCATAGTGGCCAAAATTGAGACGAAAGCTGCCTTTCAACATTTAACGAAAATTTTGCTGGAGGGCCTCAATCTAGATTCTTTTGGAATCATGATTGCACGCGGGGATCTAGCCGTTGAAATGGGGTATGAGCAGCTGGCGATTCTTCAGAATTCCATCAAAGCTCTTTGTGACGCAGCACATATTCCTGTTATTTGGGCAACAGGAGTATTAGAGAAAATGGCGAAAAAGGGAATCCCTGCAAGGACTGAAATCACCGATTTATTTATTGGATTAAGTGCCGATTGTATTATGCTGAATAAAGGTCCGTATATTATTGAAGCAGTTAACCTAATCGAACAAGTAAAGTACTTGTATTTGAAAAATAAAACTAAACGGAGCGAATTTCTTTCTTCTTTTGTTCAATACGGCGGCTATTAATCCCTCAATCATATCCCCAGAAAAAAGACATTGGATTTCTCCAATGTCTTTACCTAGCTCCTCGTTCATAATGATTCATATCAGTTAATTCAATAATATATTCATAGTTGTCAATGGATTTTTGGATGCTATCAATTTCTTCTTTTGTGTAGCTTGGATCTTCCATTTTCTTCATCAGTTCTTTTTTAAGCGCTTCCAATTTGCTTTTTACTTCTTGATAATCCATTTTCCACACCCCTTATCCATATCAAAATGTAAGTTTATTACATATCCATCATAACATACAAATCTTAATATATATGTGGCAGGGATGTGACAGTTATTCGTTTTTTATCGCTGTAGCACTCCCTATACTAATAATTTGATCCGATTCCCTGAAGGATCTGAGGTTACAAACTCTCCTTTTTCCTCTGTAACAGATGCACCCATTTTCTTCAGACTAGTAACGATGTTTGCCCGTACTTCCTCACTGGGTAGAACCAATGTAAATGATTCAAGACCAACGCTATTTTCAGGCGGAGGTGGTGCCCCCACCCCATTCCAGGTATTTAATCCGATATGGTGATGATATTTACCCGAAGAGATAAATAGCGCTTGACCTCCATAGCGAGTTACGACTTCAAGTCCAAGCCCTTTTGTATAAAACTCTTCCGTCTTACTTAATTCTGATACATGTAAATGGATATGCCCCATTACCGTATCCGGTGGAAGACTCTCCCAAGGCTCTCCTTGTCCCTCTGCTAGAACACCCTCTGCATCCATTGGTTCAGTGGCCATCATAACTTCAAAATCTCTCCATATCCATGTAGAAGCTGGTCGATCTGAATAAATTTCAATCCCGTTTCCGTCTGGATCAGCCAAATAAATGGCTTCACTAACAAGATGGTCAGATGCCCCTTGCAAGGGATAACCGACCTGCAACAAATGCTTCAGTACTCTTCCTAAATCAGCTCGCCTTGGCAACAAAAGGGCAAAATGATACAAGCCCGTTGTACGCGGCTGCTTTGGGATAACATGATTCGGCTGTTCAATGGTTAATAAAACCGTTTTTCCATCAGCAGTCAGATCAGCCACCTTGTCCGTTTTCTGCAACACCTTAAAGCCAATTACTTCCTCGTAGAAAGCAATCGAATGTTCTAAATTTTGTACTTTTAAATGAACCTGTCCAACAAAAGTGATAGGTTTTTGGTGAAAATTCATTCTTGAAAACCTCCAGTTATAAAAAACTCGTCACATTTACTTTAACATATTAAAGCCCCTAACTCACGCGAGGAAGGGGCTTAGTTCAATAACAGAAAAGAGCTTTCTTTATAATGCTCTACCGCTTAACACGAGGTTCAAAAACTCCAATTCATCAAAGGTCAAATTCTTATCAGCCGCTTTCTTTTCCCATACATCCGAATTCAGAATTCCTTTGTCACGAGCCTTCTTAAAAGTTTCTTCGGCCTCTTGCCATTGCCAATCCGCCCAATTTGGTTTCATCCCTGTCAGCTTCCTTTCCGGGGTTGAAGGTACTTTTTTCTTTAGCCCAAATATCTGAACCAAACCATTCACATGGCCAAGTCCGATTTTTTCTATAAAGGAAGATCTACTAAGATTCGCAGCGTCATTCCTATGATCAATAAATCCATTTTCCGTCAATATCGCTGGCATGTTAGATTCTCTAACCATGTGGAAATTTCTCCGCTTCTTCCCCCGATCCACCATACCAGTTTGCTTGATGACCTCTGCATGCAAAATATTCTGGTTGGCTACGCTTGCCTTGCTCGGTGAAGTATAGATATAATCCTCATACCCTTCTCCTCCACCTGCATTAATATGAATGGATAGTAGATAATCCGCTTTCCACGAGTTAGCCATATCTGTACGTTGTTTTAGCGTGACGGTCTTATCGGTTTCACGACTCATTTTGACCTGGACATTTTCATAATCCATGAGGAAATCACGTATTCTTAGGGAGATGGCCAAGGTTAACGATTTTTCTAAGAGTCCGTTAGCCTTGGCTCCCGTATCTGTTCCCCCATGCCCTGGGTCGATAAAAATTTTTACCATTGTTATCACCCCATGCCATTATATGCAGGCAATAACCGTTTGATTGGGCTTGTCTATAGATGAACCAAAACAAAAAAGAAACCTTTTCTTATATCACAAGGTCTAATATATAGAGATCAAGGATTTGAGGTGTTCAAATGAGTATATCGGAAATCGGAATTTTATTGGTTATATACAGTGGACTCATGACCTTCTTTTTGGTGCCTTTCCAGCGGCAGAAAAATGTAGCGGCGCAAACTCAAACGTCTCTCACCTTCCAAACCGTTTTTAAGAACCATTTAGTGAACATGATTTTTCATAGAAAGGCACTTTTTGCATACTTATTATTTGGCTTTACCTTATGTATTATTTGGTTTGGATATGATGCTGAAGAAGTTCATTACAATGCTCACAGTGGCTATCCATCCATTAGCACAGATTTTCAAGCTCTCTTCGTGATGGGTCTCACAATTATTTATTCGATTGTTCTTTGTTTATTCCTTGCACTAATTAGAACGGTCAAGACGATAAAGCCGAAAAACAGGAATCGTTAGTTCTCAGGTGCGTTATTAGCCTGGCATATTTCTTTCATTCACTGCCTTCTTCCACTATACTTAGTAGTATTAACGGGATGGAAAGGAGACGAATGATATGTCTATGTTAAAACAATTCAATCTTGCAAGAACTTCTTTACTTACATTGATCAAGGATTTAGATGAAGACATCCTCGATCATTCATTTAAATACTTTGAAAATACCATTCGCTGGCATATTGGCAATATTCTTTTTGTAGATGAAAAATTACTCTTTGTCAGCCAACAAAAATCTCAGAATATTCCTAAGGAATATGCAGAGCTCTTTAGCTCGGATATAAAAGTCTCCGATTGGACGATTAAGCCTCCTACACTTACTGAGCTAATCGAACACTTAGAAGACCAACAAAGTCGAATCAACAGCTTCGGTGAGCTTTTTTGGAAGTCCGATGTAAAATTCAAGGTTCCTTATGGACATGTCGAAACACATGGGGATTTATTGATTATGCTGGCACACCGCGAGTCAGAAATTCTCGGTACGATCAAAGCGATGAAGCAAGTATATGATTTTGAATAAGAGCAAGAACTCGCCAGGAAGCAGGCGGGTTTTTCTTTTCTCTATTGCATTCAACCATAATTTCCTATAGGCACTGTGGGAATGATTTTGTTATGCTAGAGTAGTATCGTATGTCCATCTGCGAAGTCTAGACGGACATTAAGTAGAAAGGAGAAAGCAATGCAGAAAATTTCAAAATCAAAATTCATGATTATTGCTGGATTCGTTCTTAGTTCTATGTTGATGGTGGCCTGCACCGATAATGATTCGGCCGAATCAAATAATAAAGCGGAAGAAACAGCAACTACTGAACAGACCTCCAATGAGGCCAAGCTGACAGAGGAAGAACAACAGGCAAAAGAGGAGCAAGCGAAGCAGGATGTTGCTAAAAAAGCGGAAGAGGAAAAACAAGCTGCAGCTCAAAAACTCGGTCTTGTTGCAGCAACAATATCAAGAGTGGTTGACGGTGACACAGTTCAGCTGTCTGACGGAAGCAAGGTTCGCCTGGTTGGTGTGAATACCCCAGAATCTACTACCCGAACAGAAGAGTATGGCAAGGAAGCTAGCAATTATACAAAATCCAAATTAGAAGGAAAGCAAGTTTGGCTACAAAAGGATGTTTCCGAAACTGATCGATATCAACGCTTATTACGAATCGTGTGGCTAGATATTCCTACTGATGATATGGATGATCAAGAAATCCGCACCAAAATGTTTAATGCTGATTTGGTAATTAACGGTTATGCTGAGCCCTCCACCTATCCACCTGATGTTAAATACAGTGAGTATTTTGTAAAGTATGCGCGAGAGGCACGGGAAGCAAATAAAGGCCTATGGGCATTTGGAGAAAATGGGACTACAAAGGGTGACCTTGATCCGAAGGGTACCGCTTCAAAAGGTACAAGCTCGAGCGGAGCTTCTACCACTGGTAGTAATTCCGGTAATTCTTCTGCATCAAACAGTAAGTCTGGCAATACTTCTACTTCGAGCAGCAATTCTGGAGGCACTTCTACTTCTACAGGTGAAAAAGAATACTTCCAAAACTGTACCGAATTACGAAAGGTGTACCCGAATGGGGTTCCATCCGATCACCCAGCCTATCAGGCAAAGATGGACCGTGATAAAGACAACTATGCTTGTGAACGATAGCATGAAAGCTTAAAAAGTCCTAAAGAATAAAAGGAAATGGTCAGAGACCTTTTACTCTCTGACCATTTTTTCCTTATTCTTTCCCTCCAGGAAATTCAATCCCCAGCTCTAAAAGCTGCGCTTGAGCTTCTTTTCCCTCGTTATTTCCCCTGCTCTTTCTTTTCAAATGTTTGAACGATAGAATATACAAAAAAACTTCGGGAATTAGAAATCGTTAAAAATCTCTTTTAGTTCCACAATAAATCCTTCTAGAAACTTGGATGAAATGCCACCCACCCCTGTTTTAATATCATGTTGAATATACATTTCTTCTTCATTTAGAGCATAAACCGTTACAGAATTTAACATAGGATTCACGATCCAGTATTCTTGAACGCCATAATTCATATAAAGGTTTAGTTTTGTTATTAAATCATGTGCTTGATTGGATGGACTTAGAATTTCGACAATCAGATTGGGGACCCCAACATATCTTGCATCTGTAAAACCATGACGATCACAAATCACAGTGAGATCTGGAATGACAATTTTTGTTCCTTCCATATTCTCCTTTTTTAATTCAACATCAAAGGGAGCATGGAATACTTCACAAGACTTATCTGTCAAAAAATGATCAAATTGAACAAGAAGCTTTCTCGAAATTCTTTGGTGTTTAGTAGATGGAGAGGGAGACATATACACCAACCCATCAATATATTCCAATCGATCATCAGCAGTTTCACGGATTTCAAAATAATCTTTTACAGAGATTGGATCATTTAGATATAGAGTCATCCTTTCCACTCCTATTCCAAGTCTTTATGTCCATGTTATCATGCAACAAAAATGGAAGATACTACTATTATTACATAAAGTATGAATGTGACTAAAGACCCCTTACAAAGTTATTTAGAGTTTTTATCCCACTCTTCTCCCTACCCAATGTGAAAATAACGCTATTGGAATAAATAACAAAATAAAAGGCAAACAAATGAAAATGATGTTCCATGTGATGATTTCGTGCGCTAATAAGGTGTGGAATAATACCAAACTATAAGGAATGACAATGATGATTGACGTAAACGCACCAGGAGTTATCGAATGGAATAATAATGACTGACCGATATGCGTAAAAGCATGTAAAAAGAAAGTTAGCATAACAATAGTAAAAATATAGATGTTTCCAAAAGGACTATCATTAAGATATTGAATTGCCATTATGGTCGAGCCGCTTACGAGTAAAAAGATAATTAAAACGGCGACAGCAAATTGTGCTGTGGACATCGAAAATTGTTTGATTACTTTATCCGCCATTTTTTTAGGTAGTTTTTCATAAATCACATTTGAATATTTATTAAGCCATTTTTCCATCATAATAATTTCTTCAAAGTCATGAAAAATAAACAAAATGGGAAACAACCAGATAAGTGTTTGAATATCAAGCAACTGTTCCATACTCTCCCCAAAGCAATTTGTTCTTCAAAAATAGGTACATGTAATTGCCCTCCTTTTTATCGACGTTTCATTGATTATTTAACAATATGTCGTATATAATCTCATTATAGAAAATATTCCCATGGATTCAATGAGCAGTTTTCTATATTTTGTTATTTAAACGACGGTTGTGCCGAAATTGTTGTATATTTTACGAAAATTAAAAGGTTGTGGAGAAATGGCGAAGAAAGTGGACTTACGTGTATTGAGGACGAAGAAACTAATAAAAGAAGCATTTATTTCCCTTATCGGGAGAAAGGGATTCGAAGCCATAACCATTCAAGATATTGCTGAAGAAGCTCTAATTAATAGGGCAACTTTTTATTTGCATTATCAGGATAAATTTGACCTGCTTGAACAAATTAGCAATTCCTATTTGGAGGAATTAATGGAAGAGATAAATATTACTTTTCATCTAAAAAAAGGCGAGGTCGATGTCAGTCGTTTCAAAATCACATTAAGAAGAGTTCTTGAAAATATTAAAAAAAACCAAGATTTTTATATTGTCATGCTAGGGCCAAATGGAATCCCAAACTTCACTGACCAGATCGAAAGATTATTATCAGAAAAATTCAAAATGACTCTCACCTCCCTTTATGGAGACTTAGAACAATTGGAGGTACCTCCTGACTTTATTCTCAGCTTTATCAGCTCGGCATATATTGGGGTCATAAAGTGGTGGCTTCATGCTGGTAATAATTATTCCCTTGACTTTATGGTAGAGGAGCTTGCAAATATTATCACGAAAGGTCCCATGAATACCATCGGACATAAAATTATTTTTAAAGAAGAAAATTCACATTAAGTTCTTTAACACCTTCAGACAGAAAGAGGAGAGATGAGCCTAAATATTTTAGTTCATTCTCTCCTAATCATTTTCATTCATTTTGTACAATCAAACGATTGATTGACGTTATAATTTACCTCGTTCCACGAGCCCCTCATACATTTTCTTCAGAGAGATCCTCATATTTGTATTCCCCCCACTATAACTTATCGGGATGTCGGTGCCTTCGAGTTTGGACTTGATTTTTTGATACATTGCATGATTATTAACACTTTCATTAAAAAAAACAAGATCTGCCGATTGGATGAATTCCAAATCAATCCCAAGCTCCTCCGGTTGAATAAAGCGAGCAGACGGAAGCCATTCCCTTAATTGATCCTGCCAGCTTTTCAGGCCTCCAACAATCACACACTTCTTCCCGTTTATAACAGCTGCCATTTCTGCTTCACTTAATTCCTGCTCCTTGGACTCTTCCATTGAAACGAGCTTCTTGCGAAGTGTATCTAGCTGATTTTCTAAATCTATAATTTTTTCATTTTTCTCTTCAACCAGCTTCTCTTTTTTCAATAATTGCTTTTCGAGCTCCTGAACCTGTTCAATCAAACGATTGTTTGACTCTGTTAATCGTGTGATATTCGCTTGTTTTTGTTCCTCTTCCTTCTCAATGAGCTGAATTTTCCTTTCATACTCCCTTTTCAGGTTAAAGAGCTCTTGCTGCACCTCCTCCTGAGAGGTAACGATTAAATCATGCTTCGTCAAATTATAGTCGGTTGCCAAGGCATAAATTAACAAATAGGTTCCAAGAAGGCTATGGGGTTCTTCCTTTAGCTCAAATATTTCTATAGACGATAGACAGAGCGAAACAATTTCCCTCATTTTCTGTTGATCAATGCTTATGATATTTTGTAGATCTAATGGATTAATATTGCAATATTGCAGGATCAGAGCGACCTTGCTTAACCCTTTATAAAAATCATGGGATTCCATTTCGTGATGAAGGCCCTCTTCTGATTGCTCTTCATTGTGCTGCTTATTCATCGACACAATGAGATCCTTTAAAGGCAAACTAAAATCCTTCTTCATGATCCCTATTTTTCGATATTGCTCAAGAAATGCTTCCGCTGCCTCCATTTCTTCCGGCTCCGCCACCATATCTAGAAAGACCTGACCAATAGAATCCTTCATCAAGGTGATGTCAAATTCATCAAAAATAATGGTTTTGTTGAGCTCCCTACAGAGATACAAGGCAATTCCAAAAAGATGGGCTGAATGAATATTTTTCTCTAGTACATTCTTCTTTACATAGTCGATATATTGGTCCCTCAGCTTATAGAAATCTACCTTCAGCTGATTCTTCACAAAATTATAGACGAAACGGTAGCCCTTCTTAATCATCTTCATTGTCGTTTGATTTGAATCAAACGTTTGTTCAAGAAGATATATCCCAATAAACTGTTGAATGGCACGATAATTTTGGACAGATAGACTCGCTAGCCTCCTGTCCTGATAATAGATGCTGTTCTTAAATAATTCATAATGGGTATCTCGGTTTTTCCGATAAGATCTTGCAATTTCATCATGCAAGCTATCCCTCGAGCCAATCGCCATGATGATGAGCAAGTCGAAATCTGGGATATTTAGCAAGGGTGCAAATTGTTCATATTTAGATTCTAAACGAATTGATTGCATGGTCTACCCTCATTCTGTAAGATGATTCCCCTCTATTTTACAATAACCATAGAACTGAAAGAAGCCTCTCAAAAGTTTGCTAAAACTTCTGAGAAGCCTCGATTAAATTGTTTTTGATCCTTTCGAATTCTGAAAAACTCCCTCTTGATGACCATTTCTAATTTTTTCAACATTCTTATTGATAGCATGTCTAATAACATGGCTGTATAGAAGCTTCTTTAGCCCTTTAACATTGGATCCATATTTCTCATAGAATTCATCAGGTGTATTAAATATACCAAAATCTTGAGCAATTCCTTCACTTTGGATAAATGTGCTCCTACCTGTCCATACGACCCCTGGATTCTTTAAATTCTTTGTCGCGATTCCATATCCACAAAATGAACCTTTGTTATCACTAAATGTTTGCTGGATCTTTTGCAAATATTCTTCATCTAAAATTAGCCCCTCCAAAAAAATCCATTCCCTTTGAAAATAGACCTCTACCCAACTATGAATGATTTCCTTCGGTGCCATTTTATAAGCTAGAGGGGTTAGTGCCCCTTCTTGTAAGTCCTTATGGATGGTAAAGCCATGGAAACGGCAAGGGATATTGACCGCTCTTAGCAGCGCCATAAAAAGGGTCGATTTTGTATTACATTGGCCGTAGCCATCTGCTAAGACTTGTGAAGCTTTAATATCATCTGAAGCATTATAGCCAAACTTAATATCATCCTTCACAAAATGATATATTTGTTTAATTTTTTCCCCTTCTTCTAGCTTCTCCCACCCATTCTTTTGAATTAAGCTTTGGATAGTAGGAGATTGATAATCTAGGATTGGCGTTATTTTAAGATAGTCTTTCATTGAAAGCAGCTCCTTTTGTTTTCTCACTTCCATATTAGTCTTAATTTTCCATAATTACTTGAACGGAGCTGCTATTCTTGAATACTTCACTAGGGGTAACACCAAACATTCTACGAAATGTCCTCGAAAGGTGGGCAGAATCTGAAAAACCTGCATTTACAGCAGCAATTGTAAAGCTTTTGCCATTGAGCATTAAGTGAATCGCTCTTAAAAGCTTTTGCCACAAAATAAAATACTTAATTGAAATTCCAACCTCTTCCTTAAATAGATGCATTAAGCGGCTTTCAGACAGAAAAACAGCTTTTGCGAGTGCTGTTGAGTTTAATTCTATCCCTTCATTTTTAATAAGACACTGGATGTTGGCTACCCTTGGGTCAATATGATTTTCAGACTTGTTTTGACTTTGGTCGTATCCAATTAAATGATCGAACAGCTTACCTAAAATGTCCTGAAGTTCATTCACCTGCAACGGCTCTTCTGCATTGACAGAACGAAAAAGTAACCTCAGGTTCACATCTAAATTAAGGAACATTTTCTTTCCTAACACCTTCGATTTTAATTCCTGACCAATGATCGATTCTGGATCAATTAGAATAATGACTTGACGTGCATCAAGTCCTGTAAATTGATGTTCGACATCATTGCTTATTATCATGGCGTGCGTATGTATTTTCTTTTCTTTGAACAATACATTAAATCCCTTTTGATGACCAATAGAAATTTGAATGAAGTGATGGGAGTGAGGGCTAATATCTTTAATATCCCCTACGCAAATACCCATTTGATTAAGAAAATAGATCACTAGTTTTTTCATTTAGAGCTCCTCTTACTTGGTCGTATAAGAGAATGGCTTCCTGGAAACTATTCTCTTGATAGACGAACTTCCCCTATGGATGAAAAATCATTCAGTATAACTACAACAAAAAGGACTAGTCACCTAAATGATTAGCCCTTTAATCTATTATTTCATTAATGTTAGAGCAGCTTGATCAGCTATGATCACAACATTGCTATGCTTTTGCAAAATGGATGCTGGGAAACTCTCGGTGATCTCTCCGTCGATCAGCCGTTTCATCGCCTCAGCTTTTTGTTCGCCAGAAGCAAGCAAGATGATTTTCTTCGCTTCCATAATCGTTTCGAGCCCAATCGTGATGGCCTTTGTTGGGACGTCCTCCATTTTTTCAAAAAATCGTGAGTTCGCCTTTATCGTTGACTCCGCTAGATCGACGACATGGGTCCTGCTTGAAAAAGGAGTCCCTGGTTCATTAAACCCGATATGACCGTTTAAACCAATTCCCAAAATTTGAATATCAATCTGATGATCTTTCATTAATCCCTCATAGTTACGACATTCCTGATCGAGGTCAACTGCCGTTCCATTAGGTAGATGTGCATTTTCTGGATTTATATCAATATGCTTAAAAAGCTTATCATTCATGTAGTAGTGATAGCTATTCGGATCATCCTTGGAAAGACCCACATACTCATCTAAGTTGAAGGTCGTGACACCCTTGAAGGAGAACTCCTTTTGTAGATTTCGCTTAATTAGCTTTTCATACAATCCCTCTGGTGTGGAGCCTGTTGCTAGTCCTAGCGTAGTTTGTGGCTTTGCCCTGAGATGCTCAGCAATAATAGATGCTGCCCTTTCGCTCATTTCCTCATAATGTGTAACAGAAATGATTTCCATTCTATAAATAACTCCTTTTCAATCTCAATAATTGTTTTATCTATTTCCTAATTCTATATTCTGCGCAATACTGAATATTTCCTTCTGTCTCATTAGAGTTCACATATATTTTCTATTTCCTCCATTTATTGCATATTTATGTGTTACCCCCCAATGGTTCCACAATAGTCTCCACTTATTAGCCACATGGGAGAGTTGCTCCTCATTAGAATGCTGTGGTGCATAAAGGTTTTGGCATATTTGAAAACAGCCTATCTATTTCTGATACTTTTTCTACCTTACTTACTTCCACTCGCCCATATTGATACAATTTTTGAAAACGGATCGCACCCATTAACAGGGAGGAGAGGTCTGATATATCAATGGTAATTTCCACATCTGCCTTGTCTTCTTGAATGACGGCAGCTTTTCCTTCATGAAAATTGATCACGACTCTTCGACTATTCTTTTCTACAAAACTATCGATGATATTTATAGCCAATTTGACCGTTTCATGATTAAAACTGTGTTCACTTAACTGTTCGATAAACTTTTCGATATCGATGATTCGATACATAAGTCCCACACCAGCACTATTGCTTTCATGATAGACACTTGGAATTAAACGATTGGAGCCGTTTCTTGGGTCATGGATGAAAAACTCCACGGCATCATCTTGGGTAGTCAACTCAATTCGAGAAATTTGATCGTTTTGACTGTTGAGAAACGTCGATAGTTTGGATAAAGCCTGAGGGTTTTGATAAATTATCTCTTTAATCACCAGATTATTATGGCTCTTCGCTATTTAGTGTTGAAAAGACAAATTACTAGGACCTTGCCGTTTCTATCATTCCTTGAGTATCATGGGTATTTGGTACCTCGCTAA
>NZ_JAUSTU010000032.1:0-30814 GCF_030813005.1 Anoxybacillus andreesenii | reverse complement strand
AGGCATGAACCAGTTCTCCCATGGTGATAAACATAACCTTATAACCTTGATTGATGGCTTCTAATCCTAATCCAACTGATAAGTGCGTTTTTCCTTTATGGAAAGTTTTCTATAATGGAAATTATCGAAAGAATTTGGTTATGGAAAGAAATTAGTGCTAATCCTGCTGTTTTCACAGAATGTGCTTTAATTTCTTTCCATAATATTTTTCACTGACAAAGATTTTTCAACCATTGAAGCATGTCTGTATTTTGTTCCCATTCGGGAACATCTTGGCTAGTTACTTGGGGATATGCAGCTTCCAATGCTTTTCTTTTAAGCTCTGTGTCAAATCTCAAGTATATTTCTGTTGTAGTAACACTAACATGACCCAACAAATCCCGAATATAGATCAAATTGACACCAGATTCCAACAGATGAAGGGCTTTCGAATGCCTCAACATATGTGGATGTAGCCGATCCGGGAAGTTTTCCTTGTCATGACTGATTTTAGCCTGTTTGAGATATTTGCCAAGAATGTACGTAATACCAGGTCGAGTAAATGCTTGGTATCTACTGTTGTGGAATAAAGAGCTTTGCATTCTTCCACTCTCAAGAAGATGGTTTTCTCTCATATACCCCTCAAGGATGTTTTTTGATTTATCCAGGATCGGAACATTTCTTTTCTTATTACCTTTACCAGTCAGGGTAATCGTGGCGGGTTTATTCAGCCTTACGTCACATACCTTTAAATCGATTAGTTCTTGAACTCGTGCGCCCGCATCATAAAGGATAACCATTAAGGCCAAATCTCGACGTCCTTTTTTCGTAGATGTATCAGGTTGTTCAAATAAATAAGCTAACTGATCCTTAGAAAGATGAGGGATCGTTTGGTTTTGTTTTTTCTTAAAAGGTATGCCAAGAATCTTTTGGCTTTCAAACAGTATTTCTGGATTCTCTGTCTGAGCGTAACGGAAAAAGCTGTGAATGGCGGCCAATCTTTGGTTTCGAGTGCTAATGCTTACATTTTTGGAACTTTCAAGCCAATGCAGAAATTCTTTGACGCAAGGTGTAGTCACGGAAGCAAAAGTAATCTTTTCCGGTTTCATTTGCTTGTTCTCCTGCATGTATATTAGGTATTGTTTAAATGTATCTCGGTAAGATTTAATGGTGTTTGGACTAACGTTTCTTTGCCCGGGCAAATAATCAGTTAAAAATCGCGCAAGAGTTTTTGCAAAATCAGTCTGCTTCATATAGCTCCACCTCCGGAATGGTGTATGAACAGCTTGCTTCGATTGTGCTTATGATGTCTGGATACAAATCCGCAGTTAAACGCAAATACCTTTGGCTACCACGTAAATCTTCGTGGCCAAGATAAGCAGAAAGGTAGGGCAGACAGTTGTTTAAATCCTTTCCCTCCAAAACCCACCTTTTCAAACAATTCACGGAAAAAACATGTCTAAAATCGTGAAGGCGTGGCCCTTTTCCTCTACCCAAATGCGAAATACCCGCTTGTTGTAAAACATCTCTAAAGAGTTTGTAGATTGTTGACTCGGAGTAATGACCTCCAAATGGAGACGGAAAAAAGTAAGGATTCCCCATCTGTCCGATTTGAGCAGTCATACAATAGTTTCGACATCTTTCTATGAGACTTTCTGCCATAGGTAATATTCGTTCTTTGTTAAATTTAGTGTTGCGGATATACAAAGTGCCCTTATTTAGATCAACGTCCTGAATCGTAAGATTCAATGCCTCGGATATTCGCAGGCCACACCCGTAAAGTAGCCGAAACAATAATGGTAATACCAAATGACGATTAGGTGTAACGTCATTTGAGGGATAGTTATCACATACCTCAAATATCCTTTTTATTTCATCGCTTGTAAAAATGTAAGGAATGTAGACATATCTGTCTAAAGCAACCATCGCTCTAGGATGAATAAATGAAGAATAACCAATGCGATTCATGTACTGCGCTAGCCCTCGCAATAGCGAAATCCTGCCTCCTTGTGTTGAAAGTGTCTCGTTCGGCTTTCGCGCAGTCCAATCCATAACCAATTCCTTGGTTAAAACTATTTCCGTTACCCCACGATTGTACGCAAAAGTGTCAAATCGCTTTAGCAATTCGGTGCCTTTTTCGAATTTATAGCCCACTGCTTGCTTTTCAGAAATATATCCCTTGATCAATACGGAAAAGACACTCATAAACTTTGGATTCTTAGTCATTCCGGAACACCTCCTCCGGATCCAGTGCACATGCCCTCAGTCCATTTAAATCTGTGTGCAAATATACCGTAGTTGATTTTGAATCCATATGACCAAGAATTTCAGAAATAACCGCAAGAGGTTCTCCCTGTTCTAATAGGGTGCTTGCCAGAGTGTGCCTCAAAGAGTGTAGTCCGTGTCGCTTACCACGTGGAACGATAATTCCTGCTAAACGAATGTACTTCGTAATGATATTATGGAGATTGGCGTTTTCTCCAAATTCCTTAAAGGGGGCGTTCAATCGTACGAATATATATGGCACATCACAGACAGGACGTGCATTTTGAAGATAATCGATGAGAGCCCAACCAACATCATGTAAAATAGGGTAGGTTGTTTCCACTTTTGTTTTTTCCTGCTTAATGGTAATTGTTTTGGTATCCCAGTTTAAATCAGTGAGTTTCAAGGCCTTGATATCACCAGCCCGTATTCCAAGCTTTGCAACGAGGAGAAGGATCGCATAATCTCTCTTTCCTAGGGGGCTTCCTCGGTCAATGACATCAAGCATGCGTTTAACCTCTTCCTGTTCCCACGTTGATGGAACTTTGGGATAATGATATTTATTTTGCTTTGGAACGCTAAGGGATAAGTCCTTTTCAGTATATCCATTGAGATAAAGAAACCTTAAGAACACCCTTAAGGTAGTCAATATTGAAGAGATGCTTTTTTCATGTTTCGGACTGATGCTTATAACATAATCTGAAATAATTCCCGGTGTAATCTCGTTTACATCCATTACTTTGCGCAACGATAGGTAATCCACAAAAAAGAAAAGCCGCTGTAATCTGGTTCGCATTCCGCGTTGTGAATATTGATTGCTTTCGCACTCCTTCTCATATGCTGTTAAAACTTCCTCAAATTGTGGTGGTTTTACATATCCCTTTCGCTTTACAATCCTACGAATAATAACACCATGAAGCTGATAATCTCCTAATAGTCGTACCGACCGGATAGCCTGTTTTCCCTTTTTGGGAAAGCTCTCCTGACAGTAGTCTATTATGCAGCCATATCTTTCTTTCAAATACTCTCTTCCTAAGTTTTCGGAAAAATAAATTTCGCCTTTTTCTCGTGCAAATGCACAGATTCGCTTGAATGAAGCCCGCAACCCGCATATTGTGTTGTATGCATAATTTAGCTTCTCAAGTTCTTTGACGACCTTCGCTGCGAGTTCCTCAATTGGTTTTCTAGTTTCCATTTTTTAACCTCCAATAGACATGATAAATTCATTGTCTATTCTGAGGTATTATGGAAAGAAATCAATGTACATTTGCCGGAATAACAGGATGTGCGCTCATTTCTTTCCATAACCAAATTCTTTCGATAATTTCCTATGCCTGGCGGTCCAAGTAGAATAATATTATATAATTGTTCCACCCATGTTAATTCTCTCAGATGATTTAATTGCTTTTGACTTAATGATTGTTGTTCTTCTAAATGAAACTCGTCGAGTGTTTTTTGAAAAGGGAAGGCAGCCCATTTTAGCCTTTTTTCCAATTGTTTTTCCTCTCTTCGTTTCTGTTCATATTCCAAAATACTGTTAAGAAAAGAAAGATAGGAGGATTCGTTTGTCTCAGCTTGTTTAACAAGCTGAGACAAAGAATGGGCTGCTTCTGATAAATGGAGAGTTTTTAAAAGCTCTTCTGATTTTTTTAATTGGCTCATTTTCCTCCCTCCAATACGGCTATATATTCATTTACATCTCTTTTTTGAGCATAGGTTTGAGTAATAAACTCATTTTGTCCATGGAATGGTTTAATTTTAACTTCATCATTACGGATATCTGTAATATTTATTTGTCGTTGTCGTTTGATATACTGAACCATATCGACAAAATCTGTTGCACAAAAAAGTCTCTTATCTACACACTCCTCTAAGGCCTGATTAGATATTTCTTGCGGTGTCCTTTTTAGCTGATTCATAATTATCTGTAATTGATCCCGTATATATCGAGGATATCGATCTCTAATTTCATCCAGAAAATATTGTGCTAAATGGGAGTCCGTAAAATAACTGGATACTGTATCCATATAAGCATCGATTCCTTTTGATCGATCCCTGGTATGTTGCCGGTCTTGAATCAATTGACCTTTCCCATGACAAATTTTATGCTTGGCCATTAACGGACCATTTGGAGATGCATATATAAGCAGATGTTCTTCGGTTCTTTGGATATAAACCTTTTCTTGTTTATTAAATGTACCTAGAGGAACAGAATATCGGTTGGACTGATATCGGATTGTATTGTCTTGGCGAACCGTTCTTGTTATACTAGATACAGGTTTTACATGACTGAATTCTAACGGGTTAGGGACTGGTCTTAAATGGTGTTTTTCTTCTTGAAACACTTCGACCGGTCTTTTTTTTGTAGTATGATGAATTTTATAGTTCCCTGTACGATTAAGCCATTTCCACGAATCTTCATTCCAGCGATCGATATTGGTAAATATCCGATGCTTTGCGAAATTTTTCTTAATATACCCGACTACATTTTCAATTCTCCCTTTGCTTTCTGGATCTGCTTTGCGACAAATTCTTATCTTTAAGTTACGCTGTTGTCGGTAGACTTCAAACTCCTTTGTGTAAATGAGGTTTCCCCCATTTTCACTGACGACAATGACTGAATCCTGGTCATATACCATTTCATGCGGAATCCCTTCAAACCACTTAAAAGCATTTTCATGGGCATTTATCAAATCCCTTGTTGTAAAAGGCCTATCTAGCCATTCTACATATTTATAACGTGAATGTGATAAGACAAAAGCAATGAAATAAAGTTTTACTTTCTTCCTTTCAGGGGTCTCCTGTATGGTTTCTCCAAAATCCACTTGTGCTTGTTCCCCCATGGCCATTTCTGGAACAGCTTCATAGTCACGAACACGTATTTCTTTTGGGATATCATAATCTTCTCGAAGTTTCCTAACATACCCTCTAACAGTGCTTTCCGATATTTCCAAGGAAGGATATCTTTCTCTTAACCAATCTTCCACTTGGGCAGCTGACATGTCTGGATTCTCTTTAAGCCAGGATAAAATCTTATCCTTATATGGATCTAATTTTTTCGACCTGACTTGGAGGGAATCTATCCAGTCTGCCATTTCTTTCGGATCCTTTTGAAGATATCGATACAGAGTGGGTCGAGAAATTCCCAGCCTTTTAGCTATTTTTGCTTTACTAAACCCTTGATTTAATAATTGACGAATCTCTACATACACTTCAAACTTGTCCACCTTTCATGTCCTCCATCACTGTAAATCATCATCAACGAATAAAATATAACAGTGATAGAGAAATATTTTAATAGGAACGGATGTTAGTAAGTTCTGATTTTTCTTTATCCTTCTGCCCTAGGGCAGAAGGATAAAGAATCTAACCATCCAAGTTTAAAAGTGTAAAATATTATTTATCGGAAACTGTTAAATCTAGTTTATCAGTCACAACTGTGTACATTTACACAGTGGAATCAATTTTGTGACACCAGAACAATGCCACACAGGTGTGCATATGGAAATACTGAAAAAGCGCAAAGAAGTTTACGAACTAGCGAAGCAAAAGCATCCAGAGCGTTGGTCACGCTCAACTAGAGACTGGAGCGCACATGATTCAGTGGCTTTAAATCCTATGAAGGAAAAAAGAGAAACGGATGGAACCAAATAACCTCGCTGCGACCAAGCTTGAACCTTTTCCCTTCTCATCAAAGAACAGAATTCATTCTGTTCTTTGATGAGAAGGCCACCAAGCGAAGCGCGGTAGTAACCCCTAACGTTCTTACACTAGCAAACAAGTGAAATACGACAACTTTCTTGACAAACACCGTAACTGACTTAACTTCTCTAATTCTAAAATGACATCTTCAATTTTAGCTCCTCTAAACATCTTCTTTCGAAAATCTTGGTCCATCAATATCGCCTCCAACTATTTTTTGTATACATTTGTATACAAGGTTACTGGAGAATATTCTCTAAAAAACAAAAAAACTCCTTTTTTTAGAGGAGTAAATATTGTTGAGCTAATCTGCCCGTTAGGCTGACTCCAAGACCACGGCACACCACTGGCTAAGCAACAACCTTCGTGTTTGAAAATCCACTTTGCTTCTTCATCTTGACATGTTTGTAGAACTACTTCCCACAATTTATAAGAATTTCTTTGATAGTTTAAAACCATAGTCAAAGATAAAAAACAACCATTAAATCATCTTCATTAACAACACCAATTAGAACATCTTCTGACATTACTTCTCCACCCGGCATTTTACTTTTATCATTGATCCATTTCCTTCCAGAGATAACTCAATAGACCTTATTGTCCCATCGTTTGCAGTTATATTGGATCCTTTCTTTGTTCTAGGTTGTAGTTTCTATTTCAGGGTATTGTAATCGTAATATTTCATTTGCATTTTCCAACTGCTTAAAATACTCAGAATAAGAAACACTTAATTTTTTCATTGCAGGAATAAACACATCATAGTAACCACTTGTTTTATTAAACTCTTTAAGAATTGTTTGGATTTTATAGATAGGTGATTTTTTGTACTCATCGGACTGTTTGTACTCTAAGTAATCCTCTATAATCTCCTTGTTTTCTGACAAGAAATTATCAGGATTCTCAATAGATTGCTTTATATTCTCTATCATCTCACGAATATTTTCTAAGGAAATATGCTTTGTGCTTTCTAAAATAAACGATTGTAAGTCTTCATCAAATTCCATCAATGGTGCGTTATCAAGAAATTCTATTATTTCTTCAAATGCAGATTGCTGTTCTGCGGTTGTAATCGGTTCATTTAAAAAACGTGCAAAATGTAGACAAATAAATCGACCGTAGTAACCAGGAAATGCCTCTAATAGCTTTTCGGTTACAGTTAAGCTCTTCTCAATAGCCTTCAATTCTTCACTTAGTTCGTGCCAATTATTGCCAATAATTAGTTGGTCAATCATTACTTTCTTTGCTTTCTCTCTCTGCATTATTAATTCTTTTTTTATTGATATTTTTTGCAATGTATTGTTTGTCTCATCGTCAAGCACCAATTTGATTTCTTCAGTGCTTAGACCAAGTTTACGGAAAACATAAATTTTCTTTAAACACTCTACATCACTTTCTTTGAAATCTCGATATCCGTTGGGCAAAATTTTAGGAAAAACCAATTTTTGTTTCACGTAATATTCTATTGCCTTTTTAGTCAGATTTGTTAACTTGCTTACATCATTGATTAACATCAAATCACCTCCAAAATGAATATAAGCTAACACCCAAGGTGATGGTCAATAGGTTATCCCTTTGGAAATCCCCATCTTTATAGCTTAATTCTGCATCTAATCTATTAACATACCATTCAGATGAGGGTTCCATATTCGTTACTGGAATATATATGGTTCCAACCCTTAATAATTTTTCACTTAGTAAGAGCTCTTTCCAAGATTCTGATAAATAAATAATTTTTTCTCTATATACGTTTATCCTACAAAATATTCCATAATTTCAAATGCTAAACAAACCCGCTCCGTTAGTACAATTATTTTAAGGGGAAGAGCTGCAATGCCTTTTTGATTAACGCCACCTTTTAATTCAATATGACAATACATAGTTTACTGATTTGGATTATTCTCTTTTAAAAATTCAATCAATTCTTCCTCGCTGTAGGTTTTAATAACGACTTCTTCTTGAAGTAAACAGCTCATTCATTTAAGAAAAAATCACAAATGCAGTCAGATAATCAATCGCACCCGTTAGCTGAATAAGGAGACCTATAATTTTTTGTAATTATCTATTATGAAGATAACAATTGTTTTCCGAAGGGTAAATAAAAAGCTCACTCTTTAACTCAATATTCTCCGCTTTAAGACATTCTTCTTATTTTGAGTGAAGTGCGCGCTCAAACTCCAGTATCCATTTATAATCCAAAGGAGCATTCACTACTTCGTAAATTCCTTTTGCTGCAACAACATCCCGCTCGAAGGTATAAATTTCATAATCTCCGTTTTTGTATACGATTCGAAGGGTAAACTGTTCGCTTGGATGGTCAGAATTCCAACCATCTTTCATCGTTAGCCTAACTTGATATTGATTTAAATAATCAGCAAGTTGATTAATTTGTTCTTGGTTTACCTTTGGAATTTCAATTTCAACGCCGTAGAGTTCTCTATCTTTTGTTGTCAAAAGAATGCGATCAGCTTGATCAATATTAAGTACATTACCTAAATCTTGCTCACGATATTTATAGAAGGTAAAAAAGATAACAATGAATAGGATTAGTGCAGCAATTAGTACATATTTCTTCAACACGACACCCCTATCTTAAATCATATTTTGTACACACAAAAGAATGGTAAACTGTTGTCTATATGCCACTCACATCCTTTAACTTATTTTTCTGAAAGTTTAAGGTTTGAAAAAATTGACTTATTTCCCCTAATTACAGTATCCATTTCTCCAAGCAATCCAACAACCCTTGTTTCACTATTCTGCATCGTTACTTGAATAAGGAATATGTTGTACAATTCCAATGTTTCGCACCTGTTTTTCTTTTTCCTTTCCAACCTTTTTTCTGCAATTCCTTTGCTATTAACCTATTAAAAAAAACATGTCCCACCAATACTATCAATTTATATTCATTTGCATAATCAATTAACTGTTGTGATGCTTTTTTCGCCCTGAACTTTGCATTAGTTATAGACTCGCATTCGTTAGAATATCCACAGAGCCATAATAATCTTAAAATGACTGCCCATATACTCGGTCTTAATTTAATATTCAATAATTTCTTTGAACAAGTGGGCAACCCAGTTTCCCGAAATAGAGGGTCAGAGATTATTTTAACTTCTGGATTTAATAACTTGGCTGATTTAATAGCCCTTTCTAAATTGCTGGTGACAACAATTTTTGCATTTACTACTTTTTCTACTGTTTCGGAAGGATAAGTACCCTCCTCAAACACTCCATGAATATCATACTTTTCAACCCATTGCTTAAACTCTAAACAAGTTATTGTATCATTTTCGGTTAATTTTGATTTCCCGTGTCTAATCAACGATATTTCCATAGTTTTCTCCTCAAACTCACTTTAGCAACTAACATTATTTTCTATAAGCAGTTCAAAAATCCCTCTTATGTAAAACCCCTCAATACTCAAAAAAGAGAACGCCATAGTGACGATCTCTTTGTTAATAAAGCGGCCTCCTTTAGTTCAAGTAGCTATTTTGTATTTTTTTAGGAATTCAAAGAACATTTGGAGTATCAGACGTGCTAATGGCGTAGTCAAAGGAAGCAGAATAAATGCATAAATTGTGCCCCAAACAATAACACCCTCTACGTTAACACCTGTATACCCACCTTCTGTATAAGTTCTAAGACTTCCCCCTCTTACAACATACTCTCCAAATAAAGCACCAATCGTTCCACTGTATAGTGTGATAAATAATGCGGTTATCAGGCTTAAAAACCAAAGCTGTTTGTTTGTAATGCTTTTTCGTTTTGTGAAATAAAGTCCTAATATTGCAAAGGTCAATATAAAAGGAATAATGGTTGCGAAATATAACCAACTCTCACCAAATAAAGATGTAAAGCCACCTGCCAAACTTTGTGTAACCAACATAAACAGAAAGGAAATACAAAACGATAAACCAACCCCGAAAATAATACCAATAATGATTCCCTTTGCACTTTTCAAAAAATACTTCACCTCCCATTCAAAATTGGATCTTGTTTTCTCCTTCACTAATTGCCCCTATACTTCAATAAAAAGGGTGAGATCTCCTTGGATTATCGCCCCCTTAACTATAAGTTCAATATTACATAATATTCTACTTGTATACTGGTACTACAAATCCTTTTTCATTGTCCAAGAACCACCATCGTCTTGATACACTTTTTGGAATCCGTTTTTTTCGTACAATTGTAGTGCTGTATTGTTGTGAGGGTCAACGCTTAATGATAACGCCGTGTAACCAATAGAACGAGCAAAACTAATCATTTCTAATAACAAAATCTTTCCAATTCCTTGCCCCCTGTGTTGAGACATAATCGCCATCCCAAGTTCAGGTGTATCGTCATCTATGAAACCATAGCCCGCATTTTCACGCTCTAATAACCTTATCCAAACTGCCCCTACAGGGTTATTCTCGCCATCCAAGGCAATCAATGCATGGTCATCGTTTCCGCCCCAGTTTTTAAGGTATTTCTCTATATTAGGTTCTTTCAATATAATTTCTCGACTGGGTGCATGTTGCCCCTCTGGGAAGTATATAGATTGATACAACATTTCCCATAGGAACAACATATCTCTCTCCTTAAATGGTCTAATTGAATATTCCAACGATGGCCACTCCTTAAACTAATTTTTTGAGACCGCTAACGTCAATAATCTTTCCCCTTTAGTGAAAAAACTGGTCCAGCTTATTTTAGAAATGCATCCCGTTACTTTTAGAAGGAAAATGACATTTACAACATAATCGCACCCGATATTTTTTCATTGTTATAGGCCGGAAACCTTTATAAATCTTGTGAAAGTCGAACCATATCAATGACTTGGATGCCATTTTCAAAAATCGGTTCATCATAATGTCTGATAAAAAAATCACGGTCAATAGAAGTCATTCTGAAACCGCATTTTTGATATAATGCCAACTGAACGACTCCTGAATTACCAGTTCCTATCTCAATGGTTTTATAGCCTTCGCGTTTTGCAGTTTCAATGGCATGGAGAATAAGTTGTTTTCCATATCCCTGACCATGATAGTTTTCATTAACCGCAACGTTTACAATTTCTACTGTTTCTGGTCGAGTTGGAATTAGGACATATGTGCCTACATTTAATCCATTAAGATTCATAATAAAGCACTTACCTCTTGAAACGTATTCCCTGACAAGCTTTTCTGATGGGTCTGCCAATAATAGTAATTCCATTGGCAGTTCCTCATCCTTATTTAGTTCTCTTATCAAAATGAACACCTCTGTTTTCATTTTTATACCACATATGACCCGATTGACGCACAAACTTTATGCAGTTAAAGCCACTCTAACTATAGGTACATTTGTTCACAGATTTACTGTGTTAGTTTCAAAAAAGACTATCCTTGAATGCATTAGTTATGAGAAGGTTTTTGTAATTTTGCTTGAAAAAATAGAATGAATCCCAAAATGGAAAATGTCAAACCAAACCCAAATGTATAGTTAGTAATGCTCCAGATATCTGAAGGAGTTAAATCAATAATGGCCTGCATTTCATGAATTTTACCATTATATGCTGAAAAAATAAGTACCTTTTCTAACCCACTCAAACCCATCAAAATAATCCCTGATAAGATAAAAACAAGCCCTAAACTCTTCATCTTTTCTCACCTCTTAGTTATTTCTAATTAGATATTCTTCACTTTTTGCCAAAATCCCCTTTTTACTTAAGTCCCACACCCCTAATTTTACCATAATTATCTTTTTATGCCTTTTTGATTAATCCCACCCCATAGTCTAAGTACATTGCTTCGCAAATTTCTAAAAACTAATAGAAGAGACGGTGACTTATATTAGTCACCGCCTCGATATTATTACTAGTAGATTTCCACTCTTCAACTACCTGGTCTCTAAATTCCCTGCTGGAAGTTCAACAGTAAAAGGCTTTAAATCCTTAGCTGGCACAAGACTAGAAAAATCAAATAGCAACATTGTATTTTCGAGCTTGAAATTCTCAATCCTTTCTTCTCCGTTTAAGTCAAAAGTCGATTGGAAATGTGCCGTTTCCTGATCAATCATTTTTACCTTATTAAATGGAATACCATGGTTTTCAGGCGGCCATGGATTATCTGGGTCGATCTTGGTTAGGTATTCCTTATCCACCAACCAGAAAAGGTATTCCAAATTATGATTAATTGTTTCAAGTTTACTTTTACTCAATTTCTTCGGCAGCCCTGTCAGTTGATAATCGATTACCAATTTCTCACCTTTCTGAGTAACATTATTTACCTGCAGGCCTAAATTGAACCGTGTGCTTTTTAAAGTAAAAGATTTCTTATCCAACAGCTGTTGGACTTTTGGATCTGCTGCAGATAACTGAGGATAAAAGGTCAGTGCAGTAATGTCTGAATGGAGCTTGGTCATCTCCGTCCGAACGGCACTATGATATCCATCTTCTTGTTCCGACTCTTCTAGATAAGTTGGGTTTTCAAACCTATACACATTCCCTTTATCATCAACAGCTTTTGCTATAATAATGTCATCATTCTTGTATTTCTCCACTGTTTCATAAACAAGTGAAGATGACACTTTTGCGGTAAGAATCTCTTTAATACGGATTTTCACCTCATCGTCCGGGTATCCTTGTTCTTGATTAATAGCAAGTGTACGATTTTTTTCTTGTTGAATTGGAATATTAAAATTCCATTCACCTTTGATCCCATTGATATTATGAATCGTTATCGGGAGTGTAAAATTCTCCTTAAATGATTTATATGGATATTCCATTTTCCATTGAAAGTTGTATCCATTTTCCACTTTCTTAATGTCATTTGACCTTCCACGTAGCCAAGGATCTTGATCCCCTTTATAGTGTTCAAAGTTCATATCAAAGCTTACTTCACCTTTTTCGTTCCCGCCTTTTTCAACTGCTTCGTTTACAAATCCTGTAATGGACACCACATTGCCATCAAAATAGGCACTGGTCAGTCTTACAGTTACCCCATTTTTTGTTAGTGATTGGTTTAATTCCGTAACTGCATCCTGGTTTGCTAATTCCAAGCCTGTGCGGTCATTGAATTCTTGAAAAATCCCGCCAATTAAAGGGGTATTCGCTAAAACTCTATTCATTGTAGGATTAACAAATCCGGAGGCAAAGCTGATTCCAAAAAGAGCAGCAGCAGTCGCCACACCTGCAAGAATCTTCTTTTTCTTTGCTTTTCCTCTACTGCCTTCCTTGTTCAATCCTTTGGAAATCGCGCTGAATACTTTTTCTTTGGGCACAGTTATTTGCTCTATTGCTGTTTTGATTTCCTTGTTATCCATGGCACTTGTCCTCCTCATCTTTATAGAATTCCTTTAACTCTGCTTTGCCCCTACTTAAATACGTTTTTACAGTGCTCTCTGGAATTTCCATGACACCGCTAATCGCTTTTATCGAGTAGTCATAATAGTAAAATAAGATAATGACAGTTCGGTAATTTTCTCTCAGCTGCTGAATTGCGTGTAGCAGCTGCAATGATTCTTCGATGTTTGGATTTACCTGCCCCGGCAGGTTTGACAATATCTCCTCACTTAAAGGAACAACCTTGCTTCTCTTCTTTAGGACCTGTCCCGAACATCGTATGATAATTCTAGTGAGCCAGGTCATAAAATACTCCGGGTTTTTTAACGAATGGATGGATGTAAAGGCCTGATAGGTTGCTTCTTGGACAACATCCAACGCATCTTCTTCGTTATGTACATAAAGATAGGCAGTACGGTAGATTCTTTCATAATGTTGTTGAATTAACTTTTCAAAGGCGCTTTTATTACCTTTGATGGCTTTTTTAACTAGCCGCTGGCTTTCTATCTCCATCTTATTTGACCCCCTTTACTAATTAGTGGAATCTACAAATAAGAAAAGTCTCAAAAAAATTAAAATATTTTTCAAGAAAAGCATAACATGCAATTAAAATCCTAAGTTCAAAATAAATAAGCAGAAACCATTTTTGGTCTCTGCTCTCTTAAGTACAAAATTTACAATCTCGCTATTTAAAATGGTGCACATAAGAACTCGCCAAATAGTACTCTCTACATTTCCTCTGGGGCTTGCAGCCCTAATAGACGCAACCCTTCTTTAAGGACTATTGTTACCGCATAAACAAGTGAAAGCCTATCTTGTTTCAGGACGTTATCATCGATAATTCGAACAGAGGCATAATATTTATTAAACTCCCTTGCCAGTTCGATGACATACTTTGCAATCTGGGACGGATCGTATTCTTCTATCGCCCGTTTGATGATATTTGGAAATGAAGTGAGCGTCGTCACGATAGACCAAGCTTCAACATCTTGTATTTGCACGACTTGGTTGCTCTCTACGAACTTGCCTTTTCTTAATAGAGAAGAGGCACGAGCATACGTATATTGAACATAAGGTCCTGTTTCGCCTTCAAATTTCAGCATCTCCTTTAGAGAAAATTCGATGTCGTTTTGCCGATAATTCTTCAAGTCATGAAAGATCACTGCCCCCGTACCAACCTGACAGGCAACTTTTTCTTTTGATGTTAGTTTTGGATTTTTCTTCTCAATTTCTTTCAACGCTAAAGAGATGGCATCATTTAGGACCTCTTCAAGCAAGACAACCTTTCCTTTGCGGGTAGACATCTTTTTCCCGTCTTTCAACATCATTCCAAAAGGTACATGCTTCATTCCTTGCTGCCATTTGTATCCCATCTTTTCTAGCACAGCGAACAATTGCTTAAAATGCAACGTCTGTTCATTGCCAACCACATATAGAGATTGAATAAATTGATAGGTTTCTTGACGGTAAATGGCCGCTGCTAAATCTCGTGTCGCATAAAGGGTCGTTCCATCGCTCTTCTTGATTAAGCATGGCGGTAATTCATCAAGCGGAACGATTTGTGCTCCCTCGGATTCCTCTAATAGATTCATCTCCCCCAATATTTGAACAACCCTATCCATCTTGTCATTATAGAATGCTTCTCCCTGATAAGAGTCAAATTGGATACCCATTAATTCGTAAATTCTAGAAAACTCCTTTAATGACTCCTCTCGAAACCATACCCACAGTTTAGTAGCTTCTTCATCACCATCTTCCAGCTTTTTGAACCAAAGTCGAGCATCATCTACGAGCTGGGAATCCTTTTCAGATTCATCATGGAACTTAACATACAATTTAAGTAATTCCTTAATAGGTTGCTGCTTTACATCCTCTTCTCTTCCCCATTTTTTGTAAGCTACGATTAACTTCCCAAATTGGGTACCCCAGTCGCCTAAATGGTTAATTCTTATGGAACGATACCCGCATTTTTCAGAAATCAGGGCCAAAGCATTTCCAATGACTGTTGAGCGCAAATGTCCCATTGAAAATGGTTTTGCGATATTGGGTGATGAGAAGTCAATCGTTATCACCTGATCATTTCCAATATTTAAATCACCATAATGGTTCTTATCTGAAAGCACCTTCTTGATCACGATGGATGAAACCTTCTGTTTATTCAGGAATACATTCACATAGCCATTTACAGATTCAACTTTTTCGAAAAGTGGGTATTGGATTTTTGAGGCAAGTTCAGCTGCAATATTATGGGGTGGTCTTCGCAAGGTTTTTGCCAGTTCAAAACAAGGAAATGCCATATCACCCATATTCTCAAATTTGGGCTTTTCAATCATGAGAAGTAATTTATTTTTCTCCAATTGTCCATCTAACGCCTGAAATAGAATGTCTGCAAAGTCATTCTTAAAGTTCATTCATTTCCCTCCTCTAAAATAAAAAAAGCTCCCATCTCTTTATAAATAAGAGACGAGAGCTGTATATCCCGTGGTACCACTCAAATTGTTTTCAATAAATGAAAAACCACTTAAAATTAGTAACGAGGGATTCCCCCCGGCTATCCCTACTGATTTCAGGAAAGCATCTCAAAAGTGCGGTTCATTATTTGTTTCGTTCCAGGCTCACACCATCCCTGAATCGCTTGTTTTCCACAAATAATTACTCTCTTTATCATTGATTTTAAAATTATTAATTTGTATTATATCTATAAATTTGTAAATTTACAATATTTCAGCATTAGTGTATTAGAGTATCCTTATTCGGTTTGGCCCATACTAAATGAACCATCCCAGTCATATAATGTTCCATCCTCTCAATGTGAATGTTTGAGTTCTCTAAGATCCGAAGCATATCACGATTTAACTCACAACCTACGAACCTTCTATTCAGTGGATTCAACATCGTTTGAATGTATCCAATTATTGTATTTGAGCTTTTTCCATGTTCTAATAAAAGAATTTTCCCGTCAGGTTTACACCACTTATTAAATGAATTTAATACTTTCGTAGGATTTTCATATCCACACAGCGACAATGTAGAGATCACCGTATCAAAAGAATTATCCTCAAAAGAAAAGGATTCAACATCCGAAAGTATAAATTGGGCTTCTATACCTTCTTCAATGGCGGCTTCTTGTGCTTTTTTTAACATTTCCTCACTGAAGTCAACTCCCGTCACTTTTGCTCCTTGAGGATAATAATGAAAATTTGCTCCAGCACCAACTCCTACTTCCAGCACATTCCCTCTTGCAGATGAGAGCAATCTTTCTCTCCATTTTCTTTCCGACCGTATTCTTCTTCTCTTTTCATATGTTTTTGCTTGTTTATCAAAAGTTCTAATGAGCTTATCTTTGTTCATTAGCCACACACCTTTTATACCTAGATTAACACACCCTTCAATTAAAGTAAGATAATTACCATATTTAAAAGCTTTCTACGATATTCATGCAAATAACCACATTTTTTAGTGATGATGATGATGGGAGGGTTCATTTCTTGTTTTACAAAGAATTGAATTATCATGTTGATGTGCATCTGTCTCCAGTTGAATCGTTACATGTGTAATCCCTTTATGTTCAAGATCGTGTTCAATCTTGCGTAACATACTCTCGCTTTCTGCAATCGTCAACTGATTATCGACAACAGCGTGGCAAGAAAGTGCATTAAAACCACTAGTAATTGTCCAGATGTGTAAATCATGAATGCTTTGAATCCCTTTTGTTTTTTCAATCGTATCAATAACATCATCAACATTAACATTTTGTGGGGTTCCTTCCATTAAGACATGAACAGCTGCTTTCGTCACATGGAAGCCACTTCTTAATACAAGAATCGCAACAATCACACTCGCAAGTGGGTCTGCCCAACCCCAGCCAAAAAACATGATAAGTAGTGCAGCAGCAATCGCCCCGACAGAACCAAGCATATCACTTAGAACATGTAAAAAGGCGCCACGCATATTTAAATTCTCTTCTGTATCACCTCCACGCATCATAATCCAAGCAACCAAGATATTAACTAATAACCCAATAATACTAATGATAAGCATCCCAGTTGTTGCAACTTGAGGTGGATTTGAAAAACGTTCAACGGCTTCATAGAATATAAATAACGCAATTAAAATTAATGTAACACCATTTAAGACAGCTGCTAAAATTTCGAATCGTTTATAGCCAAATGTCTTACTATGGCTTGCTGCTTTTTCTCCCATGATAAAAGCAAGAAGTGCAATTCCTAATGAGATTGAATCACTTAACATATGTCCTGCATCCGATAAAAGCGCCAAACTATTTGTTAAAAAGCCTCCAACGGCTTCAATAACCATATAACACGTAATAATAATAAACGATATAAATAGTACTTTTTTATTTGCTCCGTGTGCATGATCATGGCTATGATTATGATTGTGTGCCAACTAAATCCCTCCATCCATTACAATAAACTAGGACATTCAATTATGTGTTGCATGATCAATTGCTTGCTGCAACAAATTCATGATGTGGTCATCATCTTTGGAATAATATAACGTCGTGCCTTCTCTTCTAAATTTGACTAATCTTAAATTTTTCAAGAAACGTAATTGATGGGAGACGGTTGATTGACCCAAATCCAAAATCTCAGCTATATCATTAACGGAATGTTCATCTGTACATAACAAATTTAAGATACGAATTCTTGTTGGATCACTTAATGCTTTAAAGGTTTGGGATACTACAAATAATGTTTCCTCATCTAATTGTTGATTCTTCTCACTGAACAGCACTTCATTTTTTGATACCTCTTTCATTTCCTGATTCGCCTCCAATAAAACTGCTGACAAGTACCCATTTATTCAATACATGAGAATATATTCATATATTGAAGTATATTGACTATCTTACAGAATGTCAATGTCTAACCCTAATTTTACTAGCTAAATTATTATTACTCTTAACAATAATGTCATTTGTTAAAAGGGGATCTGCATGTTATCATTTTTGCTGAGTATTCTTTTTATTTTTTCTGTTATTTAGCTCTTATTCTTAGTATTTATATAGAAAGTAGGTGAAAATACAAATGAAAAAATTCATTATTCCTATGCTCCTAAGTTCTATCTTTATTTCAGGATGTGCTTCAAACAATTCACAGGAAGCTGAAAATGAACAAGCCCATGCCCCTCAACAGCCACCAAAACTAGAATATACATTAGGCAGTAATGATTGGACGGTTGTTACTTCTTTGACAGATAGCTCTAAAGTTCTCGAAGCCTACCAATTTGCTGTTGAACACCCAGAGGTACTAGATTATATGCCATGTTATTGTGGATGTTACGAAGAAGATGGTCATACAAGTAACACCAATTGCTTTGTTGACTCGGTAGACGACAAAGTTGCCGTTTTAGATACAATGGGCTTTGGCTGAGGTGTCTGCGTTGATATCGCCCGTGAGGCGAAACAAGAGTTCGAAAAAGGCACAGATCTAAAAACGATTCGTGAGAATATTGATAAAAAATATGAGGCTTTGGGAACACCTTCTACTCCAACACCAATGCCTGAGGGCTAATACAAAAAACGGTATCTACCGTATTTGTTTTTTTCATATACTTTTCTATTAAATAAGTTAGGCTATTTTATTCATCTCAAGTAGTTCGTTAAATATGTAAAAAAGAGCATTGATATTTTTCAAATGCTCTTTTTGTTTTTCATACGCAGGGATCCCTAAAAAATGGCTTTTGTCTCAAGCTATTCATCCACTCTTGTCGCTGGCTTCAGAATAAACTGTTTATTAGGAAGTGGACAAGGAGGTGGTTTTGATGGAAAGATGGCATGATTCAAGCAAACGTAAGACACGTGGTCATGTTGAGGATATAAGTGATTCACGGTGCCAACGACTGGCAGATATTATCGGAGGGATGGTTATTTCATCGGCTCCTGTCTGTGTTGTAATGCGCCTACGAAATATTAGAGCAACTATTTTAGGTAAGCGTACTCGTTCTCCACTTGCTTTACCCTTTATGTTATCCTTTGAAAATAATGGTCTTAATCTTGGTGAAACTGTAATCCTCCAAAAAGAAATTAATCCTATGCTTTCTGCATTACGAAAAAGAGGAATTATCGTGACAGCCGTTCATAATCATTGGCTGTTTGATAATCCGCGTTTAATGTATATGCATTGGGAGAATGTTGGCATGACCCCAGAAGAATTTGCTAGAAATAGTTTTGCTGCTGCAAGAGAAGCAGGACTTTTTTAAAACCATCACTTAGTTTTATGTAATATAGTTGCTTTAGAATTCTAGAAATTCCGACCTTCTTATTGAAGGTTTCAGACTGTAGACAAACTTGATGGAACCTAAGTTTGCCTACAGTCTTTTTGAATTTAAAATAGCGATTAAGAGAATAGTTCCATTAGATTTTTTCGATGCAAAGAAGGTCCTGACTGAAAATACAGCGACAATTATGACAAAGATTTTTGTAGTTTATTTTTTCAATCTTTTTTCAGGCTTTTTTGATATTCTTAAAATAAAACAAGAGTTAAAGAAGAAGGTGTCATTTTGATATGAATATCTTATTTGCAGAGGACGATGAAAGTTTAGGAAAGTTGATTTTTCATTTGTTAAAGAAGGCATTTCACAGGGTGGACTGGGTGAAAGACGGTCAGAGTGCTTATGACTACGCCCTATTTACGGATTATGATGTCGTTATTCTTGATTGGATGATGCCTATACTAAGTGGCATTGAGACTTGTGAAAAATTAAGAAAAAAAGGGTTCAAAGGAGGGATCATTTTTCTAACAGCTAAGGATGCCTTGGAGGACGTGGTGAGCGGTTTAGATTCTGGTGCTGATGACTACATTATTAAGCCTTTTAAATTTGAAGAGCTGGCAGCACGAATTAGAGCTCTTTCTCGAAGAGCAGAGAAGCCGTTTGAAGAAATCCTTGCCTTTGAAGATATTCAATTGGATTTAACTACACGTGTCGTCAAACAGAATGGACAAGTAATCGAACTGTCTAAAAAAGAATATGAGCTATTGGAACTTCTACTGCGAAACAAACATCAAATCTTAACGCGGGAAGTGCTTTTTGAAAGGATTTGGGGGGTTGACGTCGATATTACGGAAAATGCCTTGGATGCCTTAGTTAAGCTACTTAGAAAGAAAATCGACCTCCCAGGTAAGCCCTCTATCATCAAAAATGTTCGGGGAGTAGGCTATAAATTGAGGGACAGTCATGTTGTTTAAAGCCGTAAAAGCTAAACTAAACCTACTTTATACAGGCTCTCTCTTAATCATTTTAGTTTTGTTTATTACGATCCTGTATGTACTTATATCTGGAGCTATTAGAAATCAAGAAATCCAAGAATTGAACAGATTTTTTGAAAATGAAGAACATGAGCTGGTTGAGGAAATTTATGAAGACGAGTATCATGAATTAAAATTCAAACCAGAGAGGAACGTATTCTACTATATTTATGATACAAATCAGACGCTGGTGAAAGGCGAGGAAACTATCAGTGGCTTATTCCAACATATTGAAGAAAATGGGCTGAACAAACAAGTGCCAGCATTTATGAAAGAAATAGAATGGAAAAATACCCAATTATTATTGAAAAATTATTCCCTTCAACATGATGGGAAAACAATAGGACATGTTATTGTTGGAAGCGATATTACAGATGAGAAACATTTGATTAAAAATATCATTTGGATTTTACTATTACTTACGCTATTTTTCAGTTTCCTTTTTGCTTGGGCTGGTAATTTCTTTGCTGGGCAGGCGATAAAGCCGATTAGAAAATCCTTTCAAACTCAGCAAAAATTTGTTTCAGATGCATCCCATGAACTAAGGACCCCTTTGAGTATCTTTTACAGTTCCGTCGATATCCTCTCAAGCGAGGAAAAAGAGAACTTGAGTCCTTTTGGACAGGAAATTTTGGAGGATATTAAGAACGAGTCAGAGATGATGAATAAACTTCTTAATGATTTATTATTTTTAGCCAGAAACGATCAGCAACATTTTGAGTTAGAATTGGAAGAAATCGATCTTTCCGAGCTGTTGCATTCATTAATTGTTAGATTCACAAGAATCATCCCATCCCATTTAACATTACATAACAGCATTCAAAATCAAGTGACGATAAAAGGAGACAAGGTTCGAATTCAGGAATTGCTTTACATCCTATTAGAAAATGCTGTTAGGTATACAAAAGAGGGGAGCATTACGTGCACATTAAAAACGAGCGGCCAGGAGGTTGTCATCACCATTCAAGACACAGGTTCTGGTATTCCTCCTGAAGAGCTCCCTCATATTTTCGACCGCTTTTACCGTGGAGACCCATCAAGAACGAGAGATGGTTCCGGGCTCGGTCTGTCAATTGCGAAAACCATTGTTGAAGCACATGGAGGCAAAATTCGTGTTAAGAGTGAAGTGAACAAAGGAACGATCTTTACTATTTCATTTGAATGATGAAGCACAAAAACGCCATTACGGCGTTTTTTTTGCATCATTTTTATCAGCTAATGAATTGAAATAGCTTTCCAAATATCTTAAGCTCATTATCGTAACAACAAGAAATACTCCCCCACCATACAGAAAAGCTGCCCATGGTAGGTTCGAATCAGTTCCTATTAAAAAGCCATGTAGGACCATGAATATCCATGCAGGAATAACAAGAAGATGGATTTTCCTCCAAAGGTTTTTCCCAAGTCTCTTCATTAAAAAGTCCGATGTTACGAAGACAATCAGGAATAGATAAAAACAAATCGTCCCGATTCCAGATGCTAGAGGAGCATGATCGGAAAAAAAAGGAATAAATATCTCTCCAAGTGTGTATGTTACAAAACGATCTCTCCATAACAAAATCATGTGAAAAATCACGGTTAACACACCTGCCCATCCGCTTGTTTGATGCAGTTCGTTCATAAGCGGTCTTTTCTTTTGAAAAACAGCTAATCGGCTCAATAATCCTGCTGATATTGAAAAAGTGAACAGAAAATAGGCAAGAAACCCAGAAAGACGGATTAGTACCCAGTTGGAAATAAACGGAACATCCATTATTGCCCTCCTCCTCTTACTATTTGTCCATCCGGTTTAATGAGGACAAAATTAAATTTATGACTAATCGTTTTGAGAACATTTTTTACTGTGATCGGATCCTCCATAAAACAAATTTTCGCCCCTATTTCAGCGTCCAAACAATGCTGCGATACGACGGTTGCCTGGACAATTTTCGGTTCAACCGGCAAGCCTGTTCTGCCATCCAACAAATGATGCTTTCTCGTCCCATCCTGCCACCAGCTTCTATAGACAATATTAGATGTGGCAATGCCGCCATTTTGAATCTCAAAAGAGCCAAGTTCTTTTTCTTCGTTAAAAGGATCCATCACACCGATATTCCATGTTTTCTCTCCGTTTGACCACAGCGCTATATCGCCACCACCATCAACCATCCCAAATTTTGAATGGGCATCTTTCTTTAACCATTGGGCAATAGCTGCAACAGCGTAGCCTTTTGCAATTCCGCCAAGATCAATTTTTTGTTCTGTCTTTTTGGTAATTTTACAATTTCTGTGAAAAATCAAAGGCTGAGACTCAATTTGATAATCAATAGGGACGAATGAATTCTTGGATGCTTCAAAGGGAAAGCTTTGATCATATCCATGCGCTACCAATTCGCTAAGCAAATAGGGTGAGAACCGCCCTTCTGTTTTACGATGATATTCATCTGCTTTTTCCAATAGGTCATACAACACGGGTGAAACGACTGCTGTCAAATCCCTTTCTAACTGATTGAATCGCCACAGCTCATTATTGGTTTGAAATCTTGAAAATTCCCGTTCAAAATAACGTAGCAATTCAGAAATGATATCCTTCCAATCTGAAATAACACTATTTGAAATCTCGATATAAAAGGTAGTATTCATAACCTTCATTTCAAATGAATCCATCAATTTTGTCACCTTGTTCTTCGTGTAGTTCGATCATAGGTTGATTCTTTATTATTGTTTACCTGAATCGAAAAGTCGCTCCAATCCAACTGGATAAGCTCTTTTTCTCGATCACTCATAGAATTAGTTATTTCCGCCGCTAGCATATTTCCATCCGAATCTGTAAAAGTTGAGACAGTCTGATCCAAATTGCTAATAATAAAAGCCGAGAAGGCTGTACCTGTAATACCGACAATCCATTTCGCTTTCGTGCTTGCTTTCATCCTTTTCACCTCATCTTAAAATATTTCCTCGAGTACGATCGTTTCTTTTTCAGCATTCCAGCTGACTCTATATCCCATACTATTTGCGATGACTGAAATTGGTAGATATATTGATTTCTCGTAGTATAGAGCTTTTGTTGGCATCGGTGTTTTCACCCTATTTTCATAAGTTGCATTCGAACCTACCCGGACAATTAATTCTTCTTCCCCTTTTAAGATTTCAAAAATCCTACTCTGTTCATAAAACGTAAATTCCGCACCTATGAATTTTGCAAACTTTTCTCCAGAAACAAGCAGTTGACCCTGTTGAGGAATGACAAAAAACAACTCACTTTTTACATTCTTCTCTATAAGAACCTCTGTAGCTTCCTGAATGGGAAGAGTATCATTTGAACCAGTACTTGTGTCCCTAGTCCAAATATTCCATAGGGACTGCTGAATGATTTCACTTGAAGGTTGGTCTCTTACATCAGACTGCCAATCATCATCTCGCTCATATTCATCATCATCTTCATCGTCATCATGATCATCATCCCGATACTCTTTAAATTTCCGTTCTACGTCGTCATGTTTTTTACGGTCCTTCTCATGCCTTTCATATTTTTCATCATCATCGTCATCTGCTTTTACAATGTTTGCTGTTTGAAAAATTGAAAAGAGAATAATTACTGATAGGAACCACTTAAATAGTCTAGTTTTCACCATATTCGCCTCCTTGTGAAAACATATTAACCATTGTTTCTGAAAAAAAAGTGAAAGACGAGATCGATAAAACGAAATTTTTTAAAAAATGACCTTACTCTTTTTCAGATATATTTCATTTTCGGAAGTTATTCTAAAAACAATAAATCGCTACAGAGAAGGAGAGTTTATATGCAGTATTTTAAAATGTTACTTATCTCATTATTAGCTATTTTTATAATCAGTTTAGTAACAATAGAAAACAATTTCGCATCAGCTGATGATGACTTTGAAGAAAAATATGAGAATCATTGGGAGAAACATGATCACGGGGATGAAGCTTATGAAGATATCGGAGAAATGGTTGGATGGGGTACAATTATTGCTATGGGTGCCGCAGCGATCATATTTCCTATTAGAAAATCAGCAAAACAGATCCTAAAAAATTATCCAGCATCAAAAAAGTTTTATATCCCTTTTTCTAAGTTTTTCGGGAAAAATCATTTGTTAATTGGAACCATTGCTTTGGCTTTGAGTATGCTTCACGGAGTTTTTATGTATCTAAGTGAAGGAGCATTAGAATCGGAGGGGGTTATTGGTTTAGGAGCATTCATTTTAATGGTGCTCGCAGCAATTTTTGGAACGGTCTTATACAAGAACAAGAAAGTGAAAAGTCTTCGAACAACACATATCGTGTTGATGGCTTTTGCATTTCTTATCGGAATTGTTCATATCATTACCTCCTAACTGGTTACTACCATCGGGCACAAGATTTAATAGGATTTATAGAACCAAAACTAGTCATTCATTTTATAGAAAGCCTGTTGGTGAGTTTGTTCATTTTGTGGATTAATTCGGAATTATTTCAATCAAAAACCTACGGTAAGATATTCTTCCGTAGGTTTTTTTGTACGACTTACTAGACTAAGCTTGATGGATCGTATCAAAGGTTTTTCTTTAGGGGCGGATGATTATCTGGTAAAACCATTTGAAATGTTGGAACTTCTTGCTCGTGTTGAAGCTGTCCTGCGGCGCACGCAGAAAACGATAAGCTATTTTGAAGCGGGAGAAGTAAGGATTAATTTTAATAGCCGTCAAGTATTTCAGAATGGCCAGTTAGTTGAATGTACCCCGAAGGAATACAAACTACTTGAGGTACTTGTACAGAACCGCAATGTCGCACTTTCCAGAGAAAGACTTCTAGAATTGGTTTGGGGATATGATTTTGAAGGAGACACCCGAACAGTGGACGTACATATACAAAAGCTGCGTAAAAAGCTAGGTTGGGAAGATAAGATAAAAACCGTCTACAAACTTGGCTATCGCCTAGAGGTAACCCAATGAAGAAACGAACCTTTTTTACAACTCTTGTGCTTTTCCTCTTCTTCTTCAACCTTGGTATCTTCATTGTTTCCTCTGTAATGTTCAAAGATACGATAAACCAGGCAGAGGAAAGGAGCTTGGGTGAGCATTATTTTATTGTTTCTGCACTTGTTAAGGATTTTAGTGCTGTGGAAAGCCGCGGGAAAGACATACAGGGTTCTATAAGCTCTTTACTACAGCCTTACAGCTATCTTTCTGGGGATAAAAAGGCGGGACTTGCTCTTTATCGAGACAATCAGCTGGTCTATTCCAATAAGGATGCAGATATAATGTTGAACAATTCACTAGAGTCGCCGGAAGATGGAAACCGTCTGGTAACGGTAAGGAAAGTAAACAATAAAACATATATCACTGTTTCAGGAAAGCTCCCCATTCCCTATGATTCTTATACATTGGTTTATCATTTTGATATAACAGAGGCGATAGGCAAGTGGAATCAACTGAAAAATATATTGTTTCTTGTTGGATTTACTCTCTCTGTTTTTATGGCTTGCGGACTTCTACTGGTGCTCAACCTGATTTTTAAGCCTCTTCAGCAAATTTCACAAATCTCTAGAAATATTGCAAATGGTGAGTATGAAACCAGACTTCCGGTCCAAGGACATGACGATCTTGCCGAAATGGCACAGAGCTTTAATCACATGGCGGAGGAAATCCAGCGTCAGATGACAGAACTAAAGGATGTCGCAGATAAAAAACAGCAGTTTGTCGATAACTTCGCTCACGAACTCCGTACGCCGCTGACCGCTATTTATGGATATGCGGAATACATGCAAAAGGCTGTTTTATCGGAGGACGACAGGTTGTTGGCGCTAGAGTTTATCATGTCAGAAAGCCGACGCCTGCAAATGATGTCATCTCAGCTTCTTGAGATGGCAAATCTGCAGAACAATCAGATATACTGCAAAGAATTGAAAATATCATGCCTCTTTGAGACTGTCAAAAAAACTTTGTACGGTAGGCTTGCAGGAAAAGACATACAGATAAAATTTAGGAGTGAAGTAGAGACAATTATGGGAGATGCTTCTCTGCTGCAAAGCTTAATTGTTAACTTAGTCGACAATTCAATAATGGCGTGTGGAAAGAACGGTCACATTGTAGTTATTGCTGCAATGGAAAATGGAATGAAAACAATCAGCGTGAAAGATAATGGAAAAGGCATGCCAGCCGAAGTCCTCTCACAAATAACAGAACCCTTTTACAGAGGAGATCGATCACGGAACCGGAGTGACGGAGGAGCCGGACTGGGGCTTGCTATTTGTAAACAGATTGCTCTAAGTCACGGTGCTGATTTGAGTTTTACCAGTAGTTCGGGAAAAGGTACAGTCGCAAAAGTAATTTTTACAACTTAATAATAACTTGATTAGGATTCTATAATTTAAGCTGACTATACTGCAGTTGTGATCACAATTACAACAAAAAGTCCTTTTTGAATAATAAGATTACAAAATATCCTTCCAAATATTAATAGCCGTAGCTAAAATTAACAGCGCCAAAATCACCTGTAGTATTTTCGTATTCATTTTCTTACCTGCCATTGCTCCAAGTGGAGAAGCAATCAGACTAGCTACTACCATAATAGCAGCGGGCCCATAATCGACTTGTCCGGTCGTTACTTTCCCAACAGTTGCTCCAATGGAAGATATGAGTGTAATAGCTAGTGATGAGGCAATGGTCATTCTTGTTGGAATCTTTAGGACAACCAGCATAATTGGTACTAGTAAGAATGCTCCTGCTGCTCCAACGATTCCAGCTCCAATTCCGACTATTAGAGAAAGGATAGCTGCTATCCATTTATTAAACTTCACTTGGTCTAAAGGAATATCATCAATTCCTTTTTTAGGGATAAACATCATAACCGCAGCAATTAAAGCTAATAATCCATAAATTAGATTAATGCCACCTTCTGACATTAATTTAGAGCCATAACCACCTAAAAAGCTACCTATTAGTATACTTACACCCATGTAGGCAATCAGGCTTTTATTTAAGTATCCACCTTTGCGGTATGCCCAAACCCCTCCAATTGTTGCAAAAAACACTTGCACCGCACTTATCCCTGACACCTCATGAGCGGTGAAGGCAGCAAAGCCTAGCATAGGAGGAATATATAATAGCATTGGGTATTTAATAATAGAACCTCCAATTCCTAGCATTCCAGAAATGAAAGATCCGATAAATCCGATTAGAAAAATAGTTAAGATAAAGCCAAAATCCACCTTCACACATCCCCTTTTAAAAAGGGAACCTACCATGGTCCCCAATATTAACCCTTTTTAATCCAAAATTTTAAAACTTCACCTTCGTCTTCGTGTTTGACAAGCTCATGGCCACCTGATTTTGCCCATGCTGCCAAATCATTTTTTGCCCCTTTGTCTGTAGCATGAATTTCTAAAACTTCACCTGCTACAAGGTCTGCCATTGCCTTTTTTGTTTTTACAATTGGCATGGGACACGCTAGTCCTTTAGCATCTAATACTTTTTTTGCATCCATCCTCGATAACCTCCAATTCGTTTTTTAGCGTACTGCACAACGGTTTGGTCCAATTTCCATTTCACGTTGCTTTTCTATGTCGGGATTAATTTTCCCCATATTTGTTTCACGAATTTCTTGATAGGCATTCGGTTGTGGTGGTAGATTTTCGGTTACCATTTTTCTAAACTCATGTTCATCTTCAATGTTTAGTCCATGATTCTTCTCAAAAAGAGTTCCTAATTTTTCAGAAACACTGCCATCCTCATTCAATTCTTCAATGATCATAAAGTGTGCAGGCAGAACAACTAGTTCATTTGATAATTCTTTATAGCGAGTATATAGAGTTTCTCTTAAGTCTCCAACCCAATCTTGAGCTAAACCAGCAAGATCCGGTCTCCCAATAGAATCAATGAAAAGTATATCCCCAGAGAGAAGGAACTTTTCATCAACTACAAATGAAGTTGACCCGATTGTATGACCTGGGGAATAGATGGAATGAATATTAATAGTAGTATCACCGATCATCACATCATTCCCACCTTCGAGTGGTTGGTAGTCAAATGTTACTTCTGTCGCATCTTTCGGGGGTAGCCAATAAGTTGCTCCTGTTTTTTCTGCAATCACACGCCCACCAGAAATATGATCCGCATGTAAATGAGTATCGAATACATGTGTTATTTTTGCATTCATAGTTTCAGCAAAATTAAGATAAATATCTGTCATTCTAGTTGAGTCAATTAGAGCAGCCTCACCATTAGACAGAACCATATAAGATAGGCATCCTTTTCCAATGCGAACAAATTGGTATAGCTCTCCACCATCCTTTAATTCTCCAACCTTCACAGGCTCAAGATGTTCGCTCCAAGCCTTCATTCCACCTTCAAGATATGCTACGTCCCGACCCGCATCTGATAGCATTTCAGCAATCATCACTGATGACCCTTCCTTCGCACAGACAACTAGTAATCCCATATTTGTTGGAATTTTGGGAAGGATTTCTTCTACTCCATCCAGCATTTCAAAATAAGGAATATTTAAATATTGGAAATTTTCCCCTTCAATTTTCCAATCCTGAAAATCACTTTCATTTCGCACATCCAAAATAAATAACTCATCCTTATTGAATACTTTTTTTGTTAAATCTTTTGAATTCATAACAGTAACAGTCATTCCATTTACCCCCTAAGGTATAATGTGTTGTAAAATTTTTTAAAATGTTCGTGTGTATCTTTTTAACTATTTGTTGAGACTTTCACTCTTCCCATTCCATTGACTCATCCCTGGTACTACATTTATTACTTTATTAAATCCATTGTCTGTTAATTTTTGTGCAGCCAAATCACTCCGATTTCCAGTGCGACAGACAATAAAAATTTCATCCTCTCTATTTAATTCAGACATACGATTTTCTAGTTCACCTAAAGGAATAGAAATTGCATTGGGAATATGATTAAAAGCATATTCTGCTGACTCCCTCACATCTAAAATAACAATGTTCTCTTTTGCTTCAATTCTCTTTTCAAGTTCTTCATTGGTTGCGATATGTTGATGCTTTCTTTCTCTATTTTCCTGGCTAGAAGATTTCCTTAAATAGTGTTTTAAGACGTCTTCTTCCTCTATAGTTCCTAAATATTGATGCCCCGTACTTTCAGCCCATGCCTTTATATCTGCTTTTGACCCTTTATCTGTTGCCTGAACTTCTAGTACAAGACCTGGTTCTAGCCCATTCATGGCTTTCTTTGTTTTCACAATTGGCATCGGACAAGCCAATCCTTTTGCGTCCAAAATATCATTTGCCTTAATGTTTTCCATAAATTAACCTCCATCTTTATACCTATACGGGTATTTGTTTGTCTAAAAAAATATATCACCAAATCCCAGCACATATGCGGCCTTGCTTTATCCTAAATAAATAGATTCACATTCCCATCCTCGGCTTCTGCCAAATAGGCTGCAACTCCTGCATATTCAATGTTGTCGAGCAATTCTTCTTTTTGAAGACCTAGCAAATCCATCGTCATTGTACATGCAATTAATTTAACATCCTGTTCTTGTGCCATTTCAATGAGCTGAGGTAAAGGAAGTGCATTATGCTTTTTCATTACTGATTTAATCAGCTTTGGGCCAATCCCAGCAAAATTCATTTTTGAAATCCCCATTTTGTCAACGCCTCTTGGCATCATTTTTGCGAACATTTTTTCAAGAAATCCTTTTTCTACTTGAATGTTTTCATCTTTTCGGAGCGCATTTAGTCCCCAGAATGTGTGAAATATAGTTACTTCGTGATCATAAGCTGCAGCACCATTAGCAATGATATATGCGGCCATCACTTTATCATAATCTCCACTTAACAGCACTATCGTTGTTTTCTTTCTATCAGTCATTTTTCCTCCACCATCCCAATATACTTATAGGGGTATATAATCAATTAAAAAAATAACACTTTTACCCCTATGGGTATATTATTAAATATATAAGATCATGTCAACCCTTTTTATCTACTTCTTACTAAAAGATTTTCAGACTTTCAGAAGCTGCGTTGCAATTGTATGTTGATCCGTTTAGAGATCCTATCCATTCTCCAATTGATAAAGAATAATTATTCCGTTAAAATTAAATAGAACATACATTCTAATGGAGGGGATTATTGTGAAAGAATGGGAGGCTGCATATTTAGCAGGGATTATTGATGGAGAAGGATCAATTACACTTACTAAAAATCATAAAAATGAGTTTAGACGTCCTTGTATATCCGGATTAACCCCCGAATTTTGGACAATATCACTCTTAATCTAGCTTTTTCTTAAAATTACATTGTTTTTCGTTTCCTTTTGTCCTTTTTGGAGTC
>NZ_JAUSTU010000031.1:0-31116 GCF_030813005.1 Anoxybacillus andreesenii | reverse complement strand
ATATATATCGTCAACGAAAATGACGGTTAAAAATTAAAAAAATCACCGCCATTGTCGGTTCCGAAACTACCGACAAACAGGGTGATTAATAACAACAACGGGGTGGAAAATAGGAGGGAACCTATATTCATCTGAGATTAATAATGCAACTGCACCCATTATGAAAAAAACAGCCTTTATCATCGCAATGGCTTTACTTATTGGAGCATTAATAATTGTCTTCATTACAAGATCTATTTTAAAACCGATTAAAGATCTAAAAGAAAAAGCGATTACGGTTAGTAAAGGAGATTTAACAGAGCAAATTGAGGTTAAATCGAGAGATGAAATTGGCCAATTGGGATTAGCCTTTAATGAGATGCAAAAGAGCCTAAGTGTATTGGTTCGTGAAGTGGAACATCATGCTAATCAAGTTGCAGCTTCTGCTGAAGAACTAACCGCAAGTGCTGACCAAACAGCCAGCGCTACGGAACAAGTATCAGCTTCCATTCAAGAGGTGGCGAGCAGTGCAGAAAAACAAACAGAAGGTGTGGAGAAAAATGCTCACGTCTTAGGGGAAGTTTCTGAGGGGATAGCCTTAATTGCCCATCATTCACTTGAGGTTTCGGATCTTGCTAAGCAAACAACGATGCAAGCAGAAGTTGGCGAACAAGCTGTGACAATGACAGTTAACCAAATGAATTCTATTCAGAATTCCGTCGCGGAATCGAATACTATGATTAAATCCTTGTACGAGCGTTCCAAAGAAGTAAGGACTATTTTGGCAGTAATTACAGATATTGCAGACCAAACCAATCTCCTAGCTTTAAACGCAGCAATAGAAGCTGCAAGGGCTGGCGAGCATGGGAAGGGATTTGCTGTCGTTGCCGATGAAGTGAGGAAGCTTGCTGAACAGTCTCAAATTTCAGCCCAGAAGATTCATGAAATCGTTCAAGGAATTCAAGAGGATACAGAAAGATCTGTTCAAGTGATGGCACGTGTTACCGACGATGTTCAAGAAGGAGTAGAAATATCTCATGAAGCGATAGAAAAATTTAATCAAATTCTTCAGAGTACAAAAGAAGTTACGCCACAAATGGAGGAAATCTCATCAACTGCCCAACAGATGTCGGCAGCGCTTCAAGAGGTCTCTACAACTGCAAATGAATTGTCTTTAATTGCACAAGGAAATGCTTCAACATCGGAAGAAGTGGCAGCCTCTACAGAGGAACAGTTAGCATCGATGGAGGAGATTTCTGCTTCAGCGAAATCCCTTTCCTCCATGGCGGAGGAACTAAATGTTTTAATTTCTAAGTTCAAGTACTGAACTATATAGATTTTGATAAAGCTCGATTACAATTCGAATTGTCTGACTACCGACATCTTTTTGTTATTTCTGTTTCGGAAAACGATAAAAATAAGACCCTCGATTTAGCATAATCAGGGTCTTCTCTTATGAATACAAAAATTAATTATAGGATTTTTCTAGGGCTAGTTTGATACCAAAACCAATTAGGATGGTACCTGTGATGCCTTCAATCATATTTTGTGCCTTAGGTTTTTTCATAAAAGTGCTAATTTGATTAATTAAAGAGACATAAAATAAAAACCATATGGCAGTTAGTACAGTATAGGTGATCCCCATTATTAGAAATGGTATTAAAGCATTACTTCCAGAGTCCACGAATTGAGGCAGAAAGGTTAAGAAAAAGACAGCAACTTTGGGGTTTAAGATATTCGTCAGGAACCCTTGTTTTAAACAAGATGTATGTTTAAACTGGCTTTTTGTGTTTAGATCCATCGTTGCGGCTGCTTCCTTTTTCCTCAAGGACCATAATGTTTTAACACCTAGATAAATTAAATAAATTGCACCCACATATTTAAAAATAGAAAATAATAACGCCGATTTCACAATGATGGCTGATAGGCCTAACACAGCAGCAGAAGTATGGATAAGAAGGGCACAACAAGTCCCGAAAGCGGTCTTAAGACCACCACTTCGCCCAACGGTGAGCGTATTTTTTGTAATAATGGCTGTATCGGGACCAGGCAAAATAATCAGTAAAATACACATAAGAACAAACAGATAGAAATTCTCCATGTTCCACCTTCCTAACCTAGGTCATTTCATAACAACAGGTTTGTTTTCTTGAAAAATACAATACGAAAACATCCTTTAAACTGTAATTCTTACAATGTATTATAAATAAGTCAGATTATTAATTAAATAGAAACTTTTATTTGTGGGAAGGTCAACCTTTGTTTTTCTCATTTTCTTCCTATTTCTAGGAATCATGATTTCATCGCTTGTATATACTGAGTATATACAAAAAAGTTTGGAGGAAGTAGAATGGATATAAACAAAGAAAATGAGGTGGATTTTATGACAGTAGCGACTACAGTTCAAAAGTGGGGAAACAGTCTTGGAGTAAGGATTCCAAAGGATATGGCGGAACGAATTAAGATTCAACAAGGATCTGAGATAGATTTAGTTGAACAAGAAGGGAAAATAATTTTAATGCCTAAGAAACCGCAAATAAAATATTCGTTAGAGGATCTTCTTGCACAATGTAATCCGGAAAATCGCCATGAGGAAATTGATTTTGGAGTAGAAGGGAAGGAACTCATCTAATGGCAGCACCGGAACGTGGCGATCTTGTTTATATCAATTTCAATCCGCAAGCAGGACACGAACAAGTAGGAAAAAAGCCAGGCATTGTCTTGTCTCCAAAATCGTTCAACGAGGTAACGGGCTTTGTTTCTATATGTCCAATTACCAATACTGTCAGAGGTTGGGGTTATGAGGTGCAACTCCCTGAAGATCTGGTTTTTCAAGGTGTTATATTGACAGATCAAGTAAAAAACTTGGACTGGAAAGTGCATAAACTGGAAATAAAAGGACAAGCTCCTCAAGAAACAGTAGAGGACTGTTTGGCCAAGATTCATACTTTTTTATAATGGATTTTCCCCTTTAGGCCTCGTCAAAAACCCTGGGCCATGAACTGATTAAAAATAATTCAGGAAGAAAACAACCATTCAAGGAAGAAACGATATTTTCTTCTCCAATTCCCTCGCCTGGTGCGTTCCGCCTTATCTAAAAGTCCTCACAGCCTCCAAACACAAACTCCAAATTTTCTCCTGGTTCTCTTTTTGAGCTACATACTTAGGATAGAAGCTATTTCTTGTCAATTGTTTTACTTGCATAAGTGGGCTGGGATTATCGACTCCTCTAGTCATGATTTCCTTCTTGTCATTAATGAGCTTTCCTGTAATGTTCTGATATTCCTCTGATGTACACATATTGTAGTAGATGTCGGCCATTTTTTCTGCAGGAGGGAAGAAGAGGTTTTGGATTCTTGCAATGATTCGCCATCCAGCCGTTACTTTTTGGAGGGTTTCTTTAGACATCTTCGCACCATTTATTTGGAGTGCATTGACCTTAATGCTCTGTTCCTTATATTCCTCTGCCATTTTAAAAGTAAGCATAACAAGGGCGGCCTTGGATTGACAGTACATGTCATAAACACTGAATCCTCTCGTATCTTTCATTTCTCCGATTAAGCGGTCAAAATCAATTTTTCGTTTCGAATCAAAAAAATGTTTCACAATATTGCTAGAGGCATGAAGGATTCTCGCATCCTCGGACTTTTTCAAGTGCTCCAGCAATAATTCAGTCATGAAAAATGGTCCGAATGTATTTGTGGCAAAGGTAAGTTCAATATTGTCAGGACTCAGACGGTATTTCGAACCATGATTAAAATAAGCGGCATTATGTATCAAAATGTCCAATCTTTCAAACCTTTCCTTGAATTCAGAGCAGAATTTCCAGATGGATGCAAAAGAACCCATATCGAGCTCCATTAGCTCAACCTTGTCGTTTTTGGATTCCTCTAAAATTTGCTGTTGAACAGGCCTACTTTTTTCAAGGTTGCGGCATGCCATAATGACTGTATGTCCCCCTTTTGCAAACAGGAAGGCAGCCGCTTTCCCAATTCCTGAGTTTGCTCCGGTGATGATCACAATTTTCCCTTTTCCCATCTATTCTTTTCCCCTTTCTCCCACTGAAAAGCATTTGGACCAAATATTATCTTTTTTTCCATTTTATCAAACACGAGAGAAATCACGAATATATCCATGGGAAATTTTAATTCATACTTTACCAATTGGTTTTCTTATATTATAGTATGGATACACCTGTTTTTGATTAAGCAGGGATCATGATTATTAATTTAATTCAACTTAAGGAGGGGCTATCTTGAATACGGTTCTTGTTATTCTTAACATCGTTATCCTTTTCGCACTTATTATTGGCCTTTTTATGATGCAAAAGAAACATGTGTCATTCTCGAAACGTGTATTCGCTGGACTTGGGCTAGGGATATTATTTGGTCTCATTATTCATCTTTTGTATGGAACAACATCTGAAGTTACTTCAACAACGATTGAATGGTTCAGCATTGTTGGTTCTGGTTATGTGAAATTGTTGCAAATGGTGGTCATGCCATTAGTATTTATCTCCATTGTGGGTGCATTTACAAAGGTCAAACTTTCCAAGAACCTTGGTAAAATTAGTGTATATGGGATTGGGATATTATTAGTCACAACGGGGATTGCCGCAGCAATTGGAATTGGAGCAGCCCTTGGATTTGGTTTAGAAGGACTTCAGATCCAAGCAGGTGAGGCGGAAACGGCTCGTAATGTAGAATTGACTGAACGGGCCGCAATGGTTGAGGATCTAACTATTCCTGAACAAATTCTAGCCTTCCTTCCAGCGAATCCGTTTGCAGATTTGACGGGTTCACGCCCAACGTCAACCATAGCGGTCGTTATTTTCGCATCATTTCTTGGGATTGCCTACTTAGGTGTAAGAAGGAAACAGCAAGAACAAGCAGAATTATTTGCAAAAATTGTGGATGCTCTATATGCCATTATCATGCGCATTGTCACGTTAATCCTACGGCTGACTCCATATGGAGTATTAGCTTTAATGACAAAGGTAGCAGCAACCAGTGATTATGAAGCGATTGTGAACCTAGGGAAGTTTGTGATTGCTTCGTATGTAGCACTCATTGCCATGTTCTTAATTCACTTAGTCATGATTAGTCTTGCCAAATTAAATCCTGCAACCTATGTGAAAAAAGGGATGCCTGCCTTAACGTTTGCCTTTACTTCTCGTTCAAGCGCAGGTACATTACCACTTAATATCAAGACCCAAACAGGTGGATATGGTGTATCAGAAGGGGTTGCAAATTTTGTTGGTCCTTTCAGTTTAACGATAGGGCAAAATGGATGTGCAGGAATCTACCCAGCGATGCTAGCTGTCATGGCGGCTCCAACAGCCGGAATTAATCCGCTAGATCCTAGTTTCCTTATCACCTTGGTTTTAGTGGTGATCATCAGTTCATTTGGTGTAGCAGGAGTAGGCGGTGGAGCAACATTTGCTTCCTTAATCGTTCTTTCCGTCATGAACTTACCTTTGGCTATCGTCGGGTTATTAATCTCTGTTGAGCCACTTATCGATATGGGGCGTACAGCCTTGAACGTAAGCGGAAGCATGACATCTGGTATTTTAACAAGTAAAATTACCGGCGACTTTAACGAAAAAGTATATAACGAAAAAACAAGCCTAGATCATGTAGTCGAGGTTTAATCAAAAAAGTGCTGCCCTTGAGTTTAAGGACAGCACTTCTTTATGTTTTTGAGTCAATAATATGAATAAATGTCTTCAGTTCTTTGGGGCAACACCCCGGAATCAGCCATACTGTACATGTTTTTTCTTATTTTGTATGTCTACACTATTCCGTTTCATTTCCTCCGTAAATAATTTCACCATTTGCATTATAAACAGTGACTTCAACTGGCAATGTAACTTGATCTTTTTGAAAAACAGCATACCAAACCCACAAGTTATCCCGAACGAAAAATCTGTTTGGCTGGACATTACCTTCACTATTTATAACTATCGTCTTTGCATCCTCTGCGGCAAATCCGTATATAATGGAAATATCCTCTTGGACATGATTATCAGCTCGCCAGTCTATTAATCCTCTTTCGATCTTTTCCTCGTCAAATTCTTGAAAATCCATCATTGGATAAATGAACTTTTTAAAATGGGTGAACTCTCTATTGGTAAGCACAGGAATGATTCCCGAACTGCTTTCGGCAAAAACTAAATGTGAATTAGCATCGAATAAAAGGATTTTTTTACAATCACCAAATTGTGCTGATACTTTCTCACATATATTTTCTTCCAAGGATGTGGCAGGAATAATAAAATTAGCAGGCTCACTTGGGCGTGATGCAGAGAAGTAAATGACCACAACGAGCCCTATACAAAATATAGTGAAAAGAATTTTCCTATACATCCCCATCGCTCCTATTACAAATCAAGTATTTTCATTCATATTACTAAATTATGAAACCGTTTAGAATCTCTTATATAAGATTTCCAGTCTGTTTTAATATTTGTTCAGCCAATTTGACGAGGCAAATAAATATCGCTGTTTTCTTTCCTTTGAATCAAATTTGATGGAGCTTGATATCCAACTGTAACCTTTTTATCTGGTGCTCGTTGTTATAGAAAACAGGCTATAGTAGATAAAGAGAAGGGGGCGATAAAATTGGATCAACAGTTGGTTAAGCAACAGATTAATGATTTATATCATTCCTATAGTCAGGATGTATATAACTTCGTTTTTTTTATGGTTGGGAATCATGAGCTAGCAAAAGATATTTTGCAAGATACATTTTTACGAGCCTATAAGAAATATTATACGTTTCAAGGAGGAAATATAAAAAGTTGGCTATTTCGAATCGCTCGCAATATTACCATTGATGAATTCCGGAAGACAAAGCCGATTTCCTATTTATTTGACATTAATCCTACCTTAAAGGCTGTTGAATTTACCCCAGAACAACTTACCATCCTAAGTGAAACAGAAAAGGAATTGTACTTTGCTTTGAATAAATTAAAGCGTTCTTATCGTGATGTGATCATCCTGAGGAAAATTAAAGAGTTTTCGATCAATGAAACAGCAGAAATTTTGGGATGGTCAGAAAGTAAAGTGAAGACTACCTTGTTTCGAGGAATGTCAGCTTTAAAAAAGGTATTAGAAGAGGAGGGATATGTCCATGAGACACTCTGAAAATAGATTGGAGAAGGATTTCAAATCTTTGAATCACAAAATCACCATGTCCGATAAAGAAAATGATTACGTATTGAACGAAATCAATCAAAGGATGAATAAAAATTCCTTATCGAAAAATCGAATTCATGTAAAATATTATCTGGCAACTATTGCGATGGCCTTTTTAGTAATCGTTCTAGCTGGCCCACAGTTGAAAAATTCGCTTCAAGATCTGTTAAATAGCCCTTCCTCAGATGGCCAAAACGACATCGGAATAATTGGTGAACAAGACAATATTGTAGTTACTACGGATTATAAGGAAGCTCTCCGAACAGCTAATGAATTTTTAATAGCTTGGCAAAAGAGGGATCCCGAGCTCGGACAAACGCTCCTGACAGAAGAGTTAATAGGAAAAACAGATTCCTCTGATCTAGTTATGTATTTCACTGGAACTTCAAATCCATATCACCATTCTTTTGAAATTGTTGGAAAGGAAAAGGTAGAGGAAGGGGAATATCATTTTCATGTATGGTTGTATGAAAATTATACAGGAGTAGATGATGAGTCTTCTACACCAATCAAACATGGGGATGAAGTAGTTACTTTAGAAGTTGTAAGAGTAAATGAAAGTGACATCGGCGGAGTGTGGAAAGTCAATAATTTGCCGTGAACTTATTTGGATATGACTGGGGGACAGTAGATAACTTTAAAGTTTTAAAGAAATCTGATAAAACTGTCTTTAAAACAAGCTACTACAGTTCACAATGTGTATAATATCACTAAAGAAGGTGATCATTTGGTAAGGAAAGCAGAAAGACGTAGGAGCATGATCTCAGCAGCAAGGAAATTATTTGCTGAATATGGGTTTGAAAATACAACGATGCAAAATATCGCAGATGAAGCGAAGGTGGGAGTGGCCACATTATTTCGTTATTTCCCAAGGAAAGAGGATTTAATTATTGAGGTTGTTAAGGAAGCGATCGAACAACAGGTCCCTCGTTTTGAAGAGATTACCCAGTCTAATAAAACAGGCATAGAGAAGATGGAGGACGTGTTAACTGCCTATATTGATTTCATTTCCGAAGAATATCGCGAAACGACAAAGCTCCTGGAGGCTTTTGAACTATATATTACCTTTGTCCCGGTTGAGAAGAGCATGTTGGAGGAAATTGAAAAGGCATATGGGGAAATTAGCTCTATTGTTGCTGAAATTGTTAAGGAAGGAAAAGAGGATGGGAGCATTCAGCTTTCCATCAGTGACGAGTTCGTTTGGAATACAATCTTTAGTATGTTTGGTACAGCTGTAAAAAAATATACTCTATATACATTTCTACCAGATACCATTCTTCCTGTTCCGAGTAAGGAGGAACTAATGATGGTAAAAAAATTTATGATCTCCTTCCTGAAGAATTCAACCCAATAAAAAGCGGTCTCCATCTGTGAGACCGCTTTGTTTATGCTATATTGTAAGTATTGTAGTTTTGGAATGGCGTACCTAATGCAGACTATTCTTTATTATACTAGTTGTGCAATACAGATAGAATAATTAGTACTTTTCCATTTTGTTTGAGAAAAGTTCCTATTTGTTATTTTACTAGATTAATTTCTAGTAGTTTTTCCACAATCGCTTCTGTAAGCTCTTCTGCTGTTTGCGGGACAAACTTCGTTAAAATTTGGTTGACCATTGCCCCCATCATACCACCAGCGGTAATATCAAGATGTCCTGACATTTTTGTTGTCTTGTCATCAATGGCTTCTGCACGGAAATAGCCTCCGCCTTTAAAGTTATCGGACAGGCCTTTTAAGTCAAAGGTTACTTCGGAAGGCTCGTTCCATTCTTGAATGTCAATTTGTAGCTTGACGGTCTTTTTCATGAACCCTAAGTCACCCTTGAAAGCCCATGTGGACCTTCGATCACTCAAGATTTCATGTTCAATATATCCTGGAACGAGTGGAGCCCAGTTGTTCATGTCATGCACGAAATTCCAAATCGTTTGAATATCTAATGGTACGTCTACTGTATGAGTTCCTTGTGGCATCATTTGCACCTTCCTGCTTCTATTTAGAGTTTGTTTGGATTAAGAATTTGCTGCGTGCTGTCCTGCTAAGAAGCCAAATACCATTGCTGGTCCGATGGTTCCGCCAGCGCTTGGATAAATTGGGCCAAGTGGATTTCCAGAAGCATTTCCAGCAGCATAAAGGCCTTTAATCGGCTCTCCTCTAAAGTTAACAACTTGTCCATTTTCATTGATTTTTGGTCCACCATTTGTACCAAGTGCACCTAAATAGATTGGTAGTGCATAGAATGGACATTTCTCAATTTTCCCAAGGTTGTTAGCGGGGCTTCCGCCTCCGTTTGTTAATGCTTCGAATTGAATTGTTCCACGATGGAAGTCTGGATCCACACCTTGCTCGCAATATTCGTTCCATTTACGGACTTCATCCTCTAAACCATCTGGGTCAACACCAATTTTTTCAGCTAGCTCACGAATAGAATCTGCTTGGTCTACCCATTCTGGAGCAGGGTCACCAGGTGTCATGGTAACAATTAATTGACTGTCCTTAAGCTGTTGGTCAAAAATCATCCATACAGGTGCTTCGTTTGGAAACTCTATCTTTACTGGATCATAATTAAAGAAAGATCTTGGCATATCGTTATAGGTTGTTCCTTCATGGACGAAGCGGCGTCCGTATTTATTCACGACAATGGAGTTGGGACCCATACGGCCGCTACCAAGCTGTGCCATCACGTTATCTTCGTACTCAAATGTTGGATCGACCATCGCTGGATACCACCATGCTTCACTCATATTTTCAAGTGCAGCACCAGCCTTCATGGCCATCATTAGTGCGTCTCCCTCGTTGCCAGGAGGTGTGACTGGATGGGTAAATTCTGCTTTGAGGAAGGCTCTGACTAATTGCTTATTCCATTCGAATCCACCTGAAGCAAGAACCACCCCTTTGCGTGCAGCAATTCGTAAGACTTCACCAACTTTTGTTTCAGCAATTAGACCAACAACTTGTCCATCTTCATTTATGATTAGTTCTTTCCCAGCTGTTTCAATTAAGGTTTCAACTCCACGATCTAAGCAAGCTTTAAATAATGATGCAATTAATGAACGACCCATGGTGACAATATTATTTTGCATCCGTTCAGCAACCACTTGGAAGTCAATCCCGCCTACTGCTCCACCTTCTTCTAATGTAAGCGGAGGGAAGAGAGGATTTTGTCGTACTAATGGGCCCCATTCGCCAATTTCATTTAAGTCATAGGGTGCAGGGTCTAATGAACGCGTTCCGTGCTTTAATGCTTCATCCATGCGCGCATAATATTCGGGATAACTTTTTGGCATGACAAATTTTACAGGCGTATGGTCATGTAAAAACCTAATTACCTCATGGCCTTTATCGACGAAGGTTTCGATCATATGGTCATCTGCTCTACCAAGTGCCAAACGTTTAATATAATTTATTGCATCCTCACGATTGTCTTCAAAGCCAGCTTCTTTCATGTAATGATTAAGTGGAATCCATGGTACACCACCTGAGAATGCAGTTGTTCCCCCAATTTGATGAGTTTTCTCTAATACAAGGACGTTGGCACCGTTTTCAGAAGCGGCTACAGCAGCAGTTAATGCAGCACCACCTGTCCCTAATACTATGACATCTACTTCTTTGTCCCAATGAGTTGGAATGGAACTAGACATACAAATCATCCCCTTTGATTTTTGATAGTATCACTATCATTAATTAGATTATCCTAAAAGTTTTTTATTTTTTCAAGTTTAAAATAGTACATTATACAATTAAATTTTAAACTACTTCGGCAATAGGGGTGATTCTTGTGCTTCCAAGGAAGCCGTATGTTTAATAGGTAGCGAAAATGGAAAAAAGGATTTTAGCTAGTTGTGAGAGAATTAAGAGAATTAAATGATAGCTTTAACTAGGAGGGAAAGTGATGAACAATACAAATCCAAGAGTTGTTCCGCATCTATGGTTCGATAAGGAGGCAAAAGAAGCAGCAGAGTTTTACACCTCGGTATTTCCGGATTCGAAAATTGTGAGTGTTACAACACTCCACGACACACCATCGGGCGATAGTGATCAAGTTTCTTTCGAGATTTGGGGGCAAAAGTTCATGGCAATCAGTGCTGGGCCAATTTTCAAGCTCAATCCATCAGTGTCATTTATGGTGAATTTTGACCCATCACGAATAGAGGATGCGAGAGAAAAGTTAGATGAGGTTTGGAACAAATTGTCTGAGGGTGGCTTCGCATTAATGCCGCTTGATAAATATCCATTCAGTGAGAGATATGGCTGGATTCAAGATAAGTATGGAGTGTCATGGCAATTAATTCTTACGAATCCAGAAGGCGAAGAGCGTCCTCCGATATTGCCGTCGCTTTTGTTCGTCAATGATAATTGTGGGAAGGCGGAGGAGGCGCTTCAATTCTATTTGTCAGTATTTAAAAATTCGAAGGAAGGGCATATTGCCCGTTATCCTAAAGGGTCGGAGCCTGACAGAGAGGGGACAATCATGTTCTCTGATTTTAGATTAGAAAATCAGTGGTTTACAGCAATGGACAGTGCGTGGGAGCATAAATTTAACTTTAATGAGGCTATCTCTTTTATGGTGTACTGTGACACACAAGAAGAGATTGATTATTATTGGGAGAAGCTCTCCGCCGTTCCGGAAGCAGAGCAATGCGGCTGGTTAAAGGATAAGTACGGTCTCTCCTGGCAGATTGTTCCTATGGAAATGGACGAGATGATGTTCAATGGTACACCGGAGCAAATGGAGCGTGTAACGAAGGTGTTTCTAAAAATGAAGAAGTTTGATCTTGCGAAGTTAAAGGAAGAATATGAGGGGAAATAGGTGATTATAGGTGAAAAGAACGGGCCTCTTGCTCATCTTCTTTCTTGCTATTATTCTTTCCGCATGTAGTGGGGATGGATATAAGAATTTATCGACAGAAGAAGCTAAGAAATTGGTGGACCATAGCGAGGCTGTCGTATTAGATGTTAGAACACCAGAAGAATTTGAAGAAGGGCATATTCCGAAAGCAACATTGATTCCATTGCAGGAATTAGAGAGCAGACTGGGTGAATTAGATAAGGACGAAACCTATCTAGTTGTTTGTCGAAGTGGAAACCGCTCTGCTCAAGCGAGTGAGCTTTTAGTTCAGGAAGGTTTCAAGAAGGTTTATAATATGACGGGCGGGATGAACACCTGGGACGATGAAATTGAAAAATGAACAAAAGAATAGTAGCTTTTCCAATCCCTAAAGTTGGGAGATGACTTTTAAAAGCTTGAGCTCTTTTCCATAAGAGCCCAAGCTTTTGGATCTAATTCTTTACCACCAGAAGAGCGACAACAGACCAATGGCCGCGATTGCTCCGATTGCAATACCGAAGCCCCATCCCCAACCCCAGCCAAACCCGTAACCAAATCCACCTAAGTTTCGCCGTCTTGCAAGTGGCTGCAAGTATACACGGTTAGGAGTGACCTGATGAATAATACCTCTATGCACCCTGCCGTCATGAGTTCTAATTTCAACAGCTCTTCCTCTATATTTATGACACATGGCATGAAAATGCTGGACTGACATATACAATTCCTCCATTCCTATGAGTATATACCATCTTATGATGGTTACTCATAAAAATAGTGGACAAATACTCTGAGTTAATCGTGGAATTATGGCGAATGTCGCTACTTCAAAAAGCTTTGAGAAGGCTCGTTGAGTAATTCACCTACTGTCGAATGCTGTTCTTTTATGAACTTTTGGACCAGATAATAACCTACACAGTATCCTAACATCCTAGGGGAATCAGGTAGTCCATATAGAATTTCATCATGATCAATACTAGATTTTCTTGTATGGATGTAGGGAGATACTTTTGTTCTCCACATTTGTTCTAGTTCTTCCTCTGAATAAAAGGACATCCAATGCGATAAATAGCTCTGTCCGAACCGTTCAAGGACAGCGCTTTCAGCCAATCCTTCTAAAATAAGTGTATCCAGTAGTACATAGTCTTTTTCCGCTTTTTGATAATGGGTTAGACGACAAACATGATTGTATTCATGCGTCAGTAAGGCTCGAATTTCCATTTCGCTGTTATCCGTAGAGATAAATAGAAATAATTTATCTTTAAAGGCAAGACCTGCTTTTCCGTTAAATTCTTGCTTCAAGATTTCGTTATGTGCATCGGAAGGAAAAATGAAAATAGGAATATCTGGACCATGCCATAATTGCTGAAGCTTCTTTTCCTCCTCCACTACAATATCCCAAATTCGCTTTTCTTTTAATTGTCTCACTTGCTCTTTCCCATCTTTATCGGGCTGATACATTCCGTGCAGGACTAGATACTCATAGATTTCATAGGTCGTTGCATTTTCAAATAATCCGATTAACTGTTTGCAAAGCTCAAGAGGCTTGTCATAGGAATTCAAAAGCCATTTATCCGTTCTAATAATCAAAACCATACCCCCATTTGTGGATGATTCTACATATCATATGAAAAAGATTGATGGAGGTAATATGTTTTTTTCTCCGTGATTTGGATACGTTAAAAAAGAATCGAAAAAGAAGGCTGGGGTGAAAGTATTTTGAGAGAAAAAAGGCATATGGTTTTTAATTTTTCGATTATCATCATTCCGTGGTTATCCTTATTGTTTCTGGGAAAGAGTCATATAAAGCGGTTTTCCTTCGCTGGAATTATCATTGTCATTTTCGAGATCATCAATCATATATATGGTCATAAAAGGAAATGGTGGAAATTCTATGATAAGCGCAAATCCTTTTTTAAGGATGAGCTTCCTTTTAGCATTGGACCCTATATGCCGCTGTCCATGTGGATATTAAAATACTCATATGGAAATTTTAAAAAGTTCGTACTGATAAATGTAATTTCGGATGGGCTTTTTGCATTTCTTCTGATTGATATCTTGAAAAGATTTAAAATTATTAGGCTCAATCGGTTAAACCATGTCCAGTTTTTTTGGTATCTGCACTATAAAGCCTATTTATTATATGGGGTACAGTACCTATATGAAAAGCTAAGAAGTCAGTAAACGCGGGGTTAGTGGGCTGTTGATGAATAACTTCTTCATCATAGACCATTAACCTCCAACTTCAAAATTTGTAGTTATTCACCATTTACCTCTTCTACTTGATCACTCTGTTTTCCTCATCATTTAAGTTACCTTAAACCACTCACACTGTTGCACATGAATATAAAAAAATTGACTATTGTTTGACTCAGGCTTAAAATGTTTCCTATAGGCAATATTGCTGAAATCATTTTCCAAATTTAAAGGGGTTCTTGCGCTATGATGGATATTTTTTATAATTTGACGCCTATAACTCAAGCGCTGATAGCTACTTTATTTACATGGGGCATGACAGCTCTAGGGGCTGCTCTCGTGTTTGCTACAAAAACCATTAACCAGCGTCTGTTAGATAGCATGTTAGGGTTTGCGGGCGGTGTGATGATTGCAGCGAGCTATTGGTCCCTGCTTTCTCCCGCAATTGAAATGTCTGCTGATAATGCGATTGGCTCTTGGTTCCCGGCGGCATTTGGTTTTTTATTAGGTGGAGTTTTTTTGTGGGGAATTGACAAAATACTGCCCCATCTTCATCCGAATTCACCCATTGGAGCAGCTGAAGGCTACCATCCAAGGGAGAGGAAGAGAAGCACGCTCTTGGTGCTTGCGATCACACTTCATAATATCCCTGAAGGGTTAGCGGTGGGAATTGCTTTCGGGGCACTAGCCAATGGGGGTACGGAGGCATCTCTTGCTGGGGCTTTGACACTGGCACTCGGAATTGGGATTCAAAACTTCCCAGAAGGGGTCGCTGTTTCCATGCCATTACGAGGAGAAGGGATGTCACGAAGGAAGAGCTTCCTATATGGACAGTTTTCCGGGATGGTCGAACCGATTGCTGCTGTCATTGGTGCATTTGCTGTTGCCTTTGTTGAACCATTACTTCCCTACGCATTAAGCTTTGCTGCAGGTGCGATGATCTTTGTAGTAGCGGAAGAAGTCATCCCAGGTTCACAGGAAAAAGGTAATAAAGATTTAGCATCTATGAGCTTGATGATTGGTTTTGTCGTAATGATGATTCTTGATGTGGCGTTGGGGTAAATGAATTCTTTTCATCAAAAAATAAATGAGCAGCTGGCTATATGTTATGGCATATAGCCAGTTTTTTTGTGACCAATGTCAATCCAAATTGCGTTAGACAAAGTGTATAATAGGATGTGCTCGAATTTGTTTGCAGCATCAAATTGAAGACATTTACAAAGGAGGAGCAACATTGCCGCGATCGCTTGTTCATTTTACGTTTTTATTTTTTACTCTCACAGCCTTATCTGGTGTTTGGATGCGACTCTATCCGTTCCATTCCTTCTCCCTTACATATACGAATATTTTGCATGCCCACTCTCATTTAGCGATAATTGGCTGGGCTTTTTTAGCGGTGTTTGTGATCTTTTTGGCCACTTATTGGTCAACGATTCAACAGAAAAAGCAGGCTAAGATGATTGCTTGGACCCTTTTGATCATCTCAATTGGCATGTTTGGCGCATTTTTATATCAAGGTTATGGTATCTATTCCATCATCATGTCCACAATTCACATTTTTGTTGAATATTGGGCCGCAATTTTCATGTATCGCCAGCTGAAAGTTAAGCGGGATGCTCCTAAATCAGGATTGTTGTTTATTAAAGCATCGCTTCTCACCTTATTTATTTCCTCCATCGGTCCATTTGCACTCGGGTATATATCGGCAAATGGGTTAAAGGATTCTTATTTTTTTGACATGGCGATTTATTTCTACCTGCATTTTCAATACAATGGATGGCTGACTCTATTTTTACTCGGAATGTTCATCATGATTATCGATAGGGAAAAAATTGCGTTGCCTCCTAGACTTGTCAAAGCGGCCTTTTGGATTTATTTCCTGTCCCTTTTTCCAGGCTATTTCTTAAGTGTCCTCTGGGTCGACTTAGGCGTTCTCGCACAAATCCTTGCGTTTGTAGGAAGCATTGGACAATGGATCGGAATCATGCTGCTATTGTTTGCTTGCAGGAGGGTTTGGAAGTCTTTTCTTCAGCAGTACTCGAAATCGATTGTCATCTTGCTAGGGCTCACCTTATTGTTGTTATTCGCAAAAAGCACGATGGAGTTAGGGCTCATATCGCCGGGATTAGCTGAGCTTGTCTATGATACGAGAAGCATTGTCATCGGGTACTTACATTTAACCCTGCTAGGATTTGTGAGTATTTTTATTATCACACAATATCGTATGGTGGGGATTATTCGTTCGAGTAAATTCTTTCACGTTGGATTTATCCTTTTTTTTGTGGGACTTTTACTCAATGAAATCATCCTTTTCACCCAGGGCTTGCTACAATGGCTGCAGCTTCCGAGCCTCTCCTTTTTAACGGAAGGACTGTTGATCGCAAGCGTCTTTTTACTTGTAGGAATTGTAATAAAGTGGATTTCCTTCTTCAAGCAACAGTAGCATTTAGTAAGCTTGAAACCGCTTTACTATGGTAGAATGAATGCTAGAAACACTGATTTTGTGGTGTAAGGGGGAAGTAAGATGGGAACCATTAAGCAAATCTCAAATGAGCTAAGGGATTGGATTATTGATACTTTAAATAGTGGGGTTAGCCCTGTTGTGATTGCGGATGCCCTTGTGAAGAAGGGTTTTCAACCAAGGTTCGCCTATGAAAGTCTTTTTCGTATCGTTGGAAATGAAGCGATTAAAACCTCTGAAAGTGCAGAAGGTCCCTATCAGTACGAGCTGCCTGAGATTGCCAAGAAGGGAAACACGATTCATGCAGGGGATCGAGAAATTAAGGTTCTATCAAGAATTGAGAAACCATGTATTATTCATTTAGATAATATTCTAAGTGAAGAGGAATGTGATGCATTGATCGAGCTATCGAGAGAGCGCTTGCAGCCATCTAGAGTAGTTGATGCGAGCACCGGCGAAGAGCGCACGGTACCTGGGAGAACGAGTAAGGGAATGTACTTCTCTATCAATGAAAATGATTTTATTACGAGATTGGAAGAGAGGTTTGCCGAGCTGACCGGGTTTCCAGTAGAGAATGGAGAAGGCCTTCAGGTCTTGAATTACCAGGTGGGCGAGGAGTATAAGGCGCATTTTGATTATTTCCCCCCTCATCGAATTCAAGAGGATAAGGGAGGACAAAGGGTTGGGACCCTGCTCCTTTATCTCAACGATGTTGAAGCAGGTGGCGAAACCGTTTTTCCGAAAATCGGAGCATCGATAGTTCCGAAAAAGGGTACGGCTGTCTATTTTCATTATGGGAATAGCCTCGGTCAGGTTGACCGCATGTCTGTCCATAGCAGCATTCCTGTAAGCAAGGGAGAGAAATGGGTCGCAACCAAATGGATCAGACAAAGAGCCATCTATTCGTAGAGCTTTTCTAAAAAATTAAACGATTAAATAGGTTAATAGACTAAGACAAATAGATGTGACAAGCATTGCAATAAGGGGCTTGAGGGCTTTTGTTCTGAGGTCATGGAGACTAACGTTCAAACCAAGACCGACCATAGCAGCCGTCAAACTCCAGGTTGTGATGCTTGACACCCCATTCATCGCCTCTGTTGTTACGGGAATATGGGTTCCCAGAATATAGCTTCCGAAAAGACTCATTAGAATGAAGCCGATTAAAAACCATGGGAATGGGATTTTGTTATCGGATGTTGGCTGATGCTCCTTTTTCCTTTTGATTACATACATGATTATAAAGCATAGTGGAACGAGTAAAAATACCCTCCCCAGTTTTGCAAGTAGGCCAACGGCAAGCGCATCCTCACCACCAGGGGCAGCGGCCAAGGCGACATGGGCAAGCTCATGTAAACTCATACCTGACCAGATTCCATATTGAATCGGAGACAGCGGCAAAATAGGCCGTAGCAGGGTATAGGTAACGGCAAAAATCGTTCCGACGAGCGCAATAATTCCTACCCCCATCGCCGTATCCTCTTCTTTTGCCTTAATAATCGGAGCAACAGCCGCAATGGCCGCGGCACCACATACCCCTGTTCCCACACCTAATAATAAAGAGATCATCTTATTGGCCTTAAAAACTTTGGCAAGGGCCATTGTTGCGACGATAGCAAAAGCAATCACACCGGCATCGCGAATGAGCAGACCGATCCCATCGTTGAATACCGTATGGATATTTAGCTTTAAGCCATACAATATGATCGCAAAGCGCAATAGCTTCTTTGTTGAAAATGAAATGCCTTCACGAAGTGCCTCGGGATACCCAAAAAACTGCCGATAGATAATGGCAAGAAGGATCGCACAGGCTAATAAACCGACATGGTCAAATCCGGGTAACTTGGCCAGTAAGGAACCGGTATAAGCAATCACAAAGGTGAAGGAAACCCCCATCATCCAAAGCATCATTTTCTTATTCAATTCTGCTTTCAACGCTGTTTTTTCTAACTCCAATATTTTCACTCCAATCAAAAACCTTTCAAACTAATAATAATCGTCGATTGACGATAAGGAAAATAATTATATATTATCCTATTAATAAGTAAATACTTATCATAGGGAGGAGAGCCAAGATGGATCAGCATTTGCTTGTGTTTGTGACAGTTGTGGAGAAAGAAAGCTTTTCACGGGCAGCGGAAGCCTTGCATATGACGCAGCCTGCTGTAAGCCAGTACATTCAAGTTTTGGAGAATACATATGGGGTAAAGCTGCTTGATCGAAATAATAAGTTTGTTCGCTTAAATAAAGCAGGGGAAATTGTTTACTTCCACGCGAAGGAAATATTAGGGCTCTATACCAAAATGCAAGGCCTTATGGATGATCTGACAAATCGGGCAAGCGGATCCTTGTCCATCGGGGCCAGTTATACATTTGGAGAATATGTTCTCCCGCATTTTATCGCCAAATTGCATCATGAATTCCCTCTTATTAGGCCGAGTATCGTCATTGGGAACACGAGAAAAATTGCTGATTTAGTGCTCAGACATCAGCTCGATATCGGGATTATTGAAGGAAACCTGGAGAGCACTCAATTAAAGATCGATCCATTTGCAGATGATCAAATGGTTGTTGTCGCATCCACCCAGCACCGTCTTGCATGGCTGGAGGGAGAAGTAGCTGCATCTGAGCTGGAAAAGGAAACATGGCTTGTCCGCGAGGTTGGTTCTGGCACGAGAGAGGCGACAGAGAGAATCATCCGGGAACTATCTATTGCTCCGAAAGAGATGATGGAATTTGGGAGCACCCAATTAATTAAAGAATCGGTGGAATCAGGCCTTGGGATTTCCTTTCTTTCTCACCTCGCCATCCGCAAGGAATTATCGCTGGGCTTATTAAAGATCGTTCGAGTAAAAGGAACTCCTCTAAAAAGAGATTTCTCCATCGTTTTGCAGAGCGCTTTTCAAACGAAGGCATTAGAGGTATTTGTTAAGATATTGAGGGAGTCCAAGGGGTTTTGGAATTCTGAAGAAGGGTGACTTCACTAGACGGGGCACACCTGTTTTATGATAAAATAGGGTAGATTCTTAAATCTAGGCTGTTTTGAAATAGCCGATTACAATAAAGGATGTAGTTTCCGTGAAGCGATTAAATCAATTATTTTCTAAGAAAAAGAAGCTGACGGTGGAATTTTGCGAAAAAAATTTGGATCGCTTCTTAACCGAGGAGAATTTCCCGAAATATCATTCTTTTTTTAACGAAAAAAATGTCGTGTATAAAGAATATGAATGTCAAAGCAGGTGCAAGGAATGTAAGAAGTCACCCTATACGATTGTTAATGGTGAGTTTGTAGCGGCCGATAGTTCTGAGGAATTATTGGAGAAGCTGAAGGGCTATCAACGCTGACACAGTTCAATTATTCGACAAACCCATAAAATACCGCCATAATAAAGGTGTTAATACTATAAAAAATATGTAAACCAAATAAAAATGGATCGACAAAGTGGGAAAGGTGAGTTGATTTATGGACAATGTTGCTTTATTTAAAGAGGTTATGGGGAACTATCCGACGGGTGTAACCGTTGTAACAACAGTGGATGAAAATGGAACACCACTAGGCTTGACGGTCAATTCATTTGCATCTGTTTCCATCGACCCATTAATGATTCTTTGGTCGATTGATAAGAGGGTTTCCTCCTATGAGCCATTCACGAAAGCAGATAAATTTGCTGTTCATGTTTTAGCAGATGATCAGGGGGATATTTGCTCATTGTTTGCGATGAAGGGAACGGATCGCTTTGGGAGCTGTGAATGGAAAACATCAGAGCACGGACTTCCAATCATCTCTGGTGCACTAGGCGTGCTTCAATGTAAGACACACCAAGTCGTGGAAGCGGGCGACCATTCGATTCTAATTGGTGAAGTAATTGATATCGTTAGTGAGCAAAAGGATCCGCTTTTATACCACCGAAGAAAGTTTGGCAAAATTCCAAGTGAATTTTATAAATAGGCTATATTAAAGTCTGTTGTTGATTTTAGCCTTATACGTGTATGTGAACGGGTTTTATTCGGTACGAATAACTTAGAGAACGTACACGTATAAGGCGGTATGTAGATCATCAATACAATATGACAGAGCCTAAAAATAAGTAAGGGCTTTTCTAAAATACCTTTCCTCGTCGATGGGGGAGGGTTTTTCTTTTTTAGATAGGGTAGTAAAATTTGATTAGCTACAAATAATAAAATGAACTTTAATAAATGAGGTGTAGTAATGGGTCTTGAAGTGAGCCAAGATGCGGCCAAATGGTATAAGGAAGAAATGGATTTACAGGACGGCGACTTTGTCCAATTTTTCATGAAATTATATGGAGGGATTCCGACGGAGCATCCAAATTATTTCCTGGGTGTATCGGTCGGTCAGGAAGGAACGATCGATGTTCAGACCACAGTTGAAGGAATCACCTTTTATTTCAATGACAAAGATTCGTGGTTCCTGGATGAATATGATATGAAGATAGAAGAGAAAAACGGTGATGTGGAGTTTGTTTTTAATAAAAAATAATCGCATGATTACATATTGGTAAGATGAAGCTCAGAGTTCTGCTCTGGGCTATTTTTTTTAGTGTTCTGTACCATTGTCCCCCGAAGTTAGTGAGTCAGGGTGTGTTCGGTAGCCAATAGGCGTTCTTGTCTCCCGAAGGAAGAGAGTAAGAGCTTGTTCGGTCGCCGACAGGCCCTCTTGCCCCCCAAAGGAATAGAATCAGAGCTTGCTCCGTCGCCAATTGACCCATCTCCTAAGGAAAGTTTTTATTTTCGCCATAAAAAATAAAAAAATTGTTTCCCAAAATGCTTTCAATTAATATATACTATATACAATTAAGTATAACACATTTATCCAAAATGCTTTGATATAACATATCATTTTTTAACTAGAGGGTGGTGGAATTGAAGCTTACCAAGCGGCAAGAGGAAATTCTTCAAATTGTGAAAGAGGAAGGCCCGATTCCCGGCAAGCTAATTGCTGAAAGACTATCGTTAAAAAGAGCAACATTAAGACCAGATCTCGCAATTTTAACAATGGCGGGGAACTTAGAAGCACGTACCCGTGTAGGATATAGCTACAAGGAGATTGAAGGCGAGAAGTATTCGAAGTGGTTTGAAGAGCATTTTGTTCGTGAGTACAAAGCCCATCCGATTGTCGTCAAGAATTCTACCTCTGTCTATGATGCCATCGTCCAAATTTTTCTTAAAGACGTAGGGGCGATCTTTGTTGTTAATGAGGAGGGCCATCTTTCTGGAGTTATTTCAAGAAAGGACCTCTTGAGGGCTTGTATGGGAAATCAGGACCTCCATGGTATTCCGGTAAGTGTCATTATGACGAGGATGCCGAAGATTATTACGGTTAAGCCTGGGGACACCCTACTTCTAGCAGCGAAAAAAATGATTGAACATCATATTGATTCCCTGCCAGTCGTGCAGGAAATTGACAAAGGGACCCATACATATAAGGTCGTTGGGCGTATCACAAAGACAACCATCTCTCGTGCTTTTATAGAATTAGCTGAACGCTAGAAATACTATTTCGTTTAAGGTAGAAATTTTATAGACGAATTCGACCCTAACAAAAATAGGAGTGAAGATCATTTGGAAGTAAAGGAATGCGTATACGTTGTCTCTGATTCAGTAGGAGAGACAGCTGATTTGGTGGTAAAAGCTGTTGCTACACAATTTAATGGGGGATTTGTTGAAATTAAGCGCAACGCTTTCGTTGAGGATACTGAAGATATCGAAGACTTGATCATAATGGCGAAGCAAGGTCCCTCGATTATTGCCTATACCATTGTGATTCCTGCTCTTAAGGAATATCTCGACAAAAGAGTGAAGGAGGAGGGGTTAGTCGCAGTTGATTTGCTCCATCCGCTCATGGATGCATTCAGCGGGACCTTCCACAAGAATCCAAAAAATCAACCGAAGCTTATGAGACAGCTGGATGACTCCTATTTTAGAAAAATTGAAGCGATTGAATTTGCGGTTAAGTATGATGATGGTCGTGACCCGAGAGGTCTTCTGTATGCCGATATCGTTCTAGTCGGTGTTTCTAGAACATCAAAAACACCTTTATCTATGTATCTAGCACATAAATGCTATAAGGTTGCCAATGTCCCTTTGGTGCCGGAAGTAGCTCCTCCCGATGAAATCTATCAAATTCCGAGGGGGAAATGTGTTGGTCTTATCATTAGTCCAGACAAGCTGAATTCTATCCGAAAGGAACGCTTGAAGAATCTTGGTTTAACCTCTCAGGCTAATTATGCCAGTTTTGAGCGCATCCTCGAGGAACTAGACTATGCAGAGAAAATCATGAAAAGAATTGGCTGCCCGGTTATCAACGTATCCAATAAGGCAATCGAGGAAACAGCCGATTACATCCTTAATGTCCTGAAGAAAGAGAGGAATTCATAATCATGAAAAAATTTGTTTATATGTTCAACGAAGGCAACAGCGGAATGAAGGAGCTACTAGGAGGAAAAGGGGCGAACCTAGCTGAAATGACCTCTATTGGCTTACCTGTTCCCTATGGATTTACGATCTCGACAGAAGCCTGCAATGATTATTATGAGGCAGGAAAAATGGTCTCACCAGAGGTAAAGGATCAAATTCTTCAGTCTTTAGCTAGATTAGAAGAAAACACAGGCAAGCGCCTCGGGGACCCATCCAACCCACTGCTTGTGTCCGTTCGTTCAGGCTCTGTATTCTCAATGCCAGGGATGATGGATACGATTCTTAACCTTGGAATGAATGATGAAACGGTTGAAGGAATGGCCCAGCTTACCAATAATCCACGCTTTGCCTACGACTCTTATCGTCGTTTCATTCAAATGTTCTCAGATGTTGTGCTCGAGGTAGATGTCTATTTCTTTGAACAGCTTCTTGAGGATTACAGAGAGAACAAGGGGTATACTTCTGACCCTGAGCTTACTGCTGAAGACTGGCAGGAAGTAATTGCTGGCTATAAGAAAATTGTCAAGGAACGTACAAGAAAGGACTTTCCGCAGGAGCCAAAGGAGCAGCTATTCCTCTCCATTAATGCGGTGTTTGATTCCTGGAACAATCAACGTGCGATTGTATATCGCCGCCTCAACAAGATTCCTGATCATTTGGGAACAGCGGTTAATATACAAAGCATGGTGTTCGGTAATACTGGAAATGATTCTGGTACTGGGGTGGCTTTTACAAGAAATCCATCGACTGGGGAAAATGTCCTCTACGGAGAATATTTAATTAATGCACAGGGTGAAGACGTGGTTGCTGGAATTCGTACTCCAGAGCCGATTGCTACACTTGAAAGCGAAATGCCAGACGTATATAAGCAATTCTCTGAAACTTGCCATCTATTAGAACAGCATTACCAAGATATGCAGGATATCGAGTTCACCGTGGAACGAGGTAAGCTCTTTATTCTTCAAACAAGAACAGGAAAAAGAACAGCTCAAGCTGCGATTCGCATTGCAGTTGAAATGGTCGAAGAAGGCATTATTGATAAAAATACCGCTCTTCTTCGCGTCGATCCTGATCAATTGAATCAGCTTCTGCATCGTCGCATTGACGAATCTGCTGTGCGTACCCAGCTTGCAAAAGGATTGCCAGCTTCTCCAGGAGCAGCAACTGGGGCGGTTGTGTTTGATGCAGATGAAGCAGAGGAGCTCGGAAACGAAGGTAAAAAAGTGATTCTTGTCCGTCCGGAAACAACGCCTGATGACATTCACGGAATTATTGCAGCCCAAGCAGTGGTTACAAGCCGTGGCGGAATGACGAGCCATGCTGCTGTTGTCGCAAGAGGAATGGGGAAAGCCTGCATCTGTGGCTGTGAAGCTTTGAAAATTGATTTGAAGGCTAGACAGTTCCGTGTTGGTGAAACGATCGTGAACCATGGAGATATTATTACGATTGACGGCGCAACTGGCGAAATCATGCTTGGGGAAATCCCGATGATCGAGCCTCAGCTATCTGATGAATTCCAGCTTCTTCTGCAATGGGCAGATGATGCAAGAAAGCTTGGAGTTCGCGCGAATGCTGATAATCCAGAGGATGCGAAGAAGGCATTTGAATTTGGCGCAGGCGGGATCGGACTATGCCGTACAGAGCATATGTTCATGGATGCGAAGCGGGTTCCAATTGTGCAAAAAATGATTTTAGCCGAGAACTATGAAGAGCGAAGTGCAGCATTAGCAGAGCTCCTACCAATGCAGCAAGGCGATTTTGAAGGAATCTTTGAAGCGATGCAAGGGTTACCGGTGACGATTCGCTTACTCGATCCTCCACTTCATGAATTCTTGCCAGATAAGGAAGAGCTTTTAGTCGAGGTAACGAAGCTACAAATTCTAAATCCTGATTCAGAGGAATTAGCTCAAAAAGAACTCCTGCTAAAAAAGGTACGCCAGCTCGATGAATTCAACCCAATGCTTGGTCACCGTGGCTGCCGACTTGGTATGATTTATCCAGAAATCTATGAAATGCAGGCAAAAGCCATTTTCTATGCGATTGCGACCCTATCCGAAAAAGGTATGTCAGTAAAACCTGAAATCATGATTCCTTTAGTCGGACATGTCAATGAGTTAAAGGAAATGCGTCAGCTCGTTGTTGATGCGGCATTAAAGGTGCAAGAAGAAACAGGCTATCCGTTTGACTATATGATTGGAACGATGATTGAAATTCCACGAGCGGCTTTAACAGCAGATCAAATTGCCGAGGAAGCGGATTTCTTCTCATTCGGTACCAATGATTTAACACAAACAACTTTCGGATACAGCCGTGACGATGCAGAAGGAAAATTCCTTCAAGCCTACATCGAGAACAAGGTGCTTCCGGATAATCCATTCGCCGTTCTAGATCAAGAGGGTGTCGGAAAGCTAGTTGAAACAGGGGTGAAGCTAGGCCGTAAAACAAAGCCACAGCTTAAGACCGGGATTTGCGGTGAGCATGGTGGAGAGAAAAGCTCAATCGAATTCTGCTACAATACAGGGCTAGATTATGTCAGCTGCTCCCCATATCGTGTTCCACTTGCTAGACTAGCGGCTGCCCAAGCAACGATTCGTAAGACGTTAGCTGAAGTAGTAACGGTATAAGAATAAAACAAACGAACTCGCTACATATTAGCAGCGAGTTCGTTTTTTCATATTTGGCTATGTTTGATGCTAGGCTTATACGTGCACGTGAACGGGTTCTTTTCAGTACGAGTAACTTAGTAAACGTACCACGTATAAGATAGAAAAGCGACTCAATACTCAAAAAATCCTCACATTTCCACTTGATACACCCACTTCAATCTCATGCTTGCCACTACCGTGGGAGCCCTTGATTCTGTGATTATCCTGTTTTTTGATCGCTAATGGGAAATCACAGGAGATGTTCCCTGATCCCGTCTCTCCATCTAGGGTGAAATCGGCCTGATCAGGAAGATCCAGTTCAACCGATCCAGAGCTTACGTCTATTTGAATGGAATCCTTAAGCTCAGACATTTGAACTACAAGCCTTCCGGAAGACAAATCAGCATTCAATTCCCCAGCATAATCGGTCATTTTCACTTTCCCAGAACTAATGTCGATGGAGCTTGAGTTAGACACGAGAGAATGTACGGTTAAATTTCCTGAAGAAGCATCGTGAACAAACGTATCAACCTGTAGATTTTCAAGATTTACATTCCCAGAGCTCATATCAACAGTCAAATTATCTAGCTCATAGGGTTGCTTAGCTGATTTTCCTGATAAGCTCATATTCCCTGAACCAACATCAAGGAGCATATCTTTGTTGTAATCCTCCGGTACGTATACAGTTAGCTTAGCAGTATTGAAAAATGGGACCCACTCAAACCAGCTTTTTTTGTGCTTTACAGTCACCGTATCACCCTTTTGGTCAACTGATAATTTTCCTCTTCCCTTCAAGACAGCCTCTAGGTTGTCACGTTTTTCTGGAATAATGGTTAAACTAGCAGAAGCAATATCGAATTCAATCGTATCAATTCGGTTTGTGATTTCCGCCTTTGTTTGTTCCTTCCCGAATAATGCAGGGAAGTTTCCCATGATTGATGTGAATAAAAGGTAACCACCTACAATGATTAAAAAAATCACAAGAATTTTTTTCAACTTCATACCCTTCTTTCCTACTTGTTAGTACCATCATACCCGACGACAAAGAAATGTTCATTGTTCTATAGCTTTATTTTTGACTAAGTCTAGGGTCTTAGAGTTGTTTTTTCGTTTCGCAAATATATCTGGTTGTTCGCAAAAAAGATCATTTTTCCGCAAATACTTTCAACTGTTCATAAAAAGTTCACTTTACATAGGTTAGGGGGGTATAGTAATATCTTAAGTGAAGGAGGTTTTGTGCATGGATACATTGAATGAACCTCAAGAAAAGGATCAAGAATGTTGTCATGATCATCGAAAAAGTCATCACTCAGAAAAAACCAAGAAAAATCTGACGACAAGATTGAACCGTATCGAGGGTCAGATTCGCGGGATAAAGGGACTTATCGAGAAGGATACTTATTGTGATGATGTCATCACGCAAATTGCCGCAACTACGGCAGCATTGAATGGCGTGGCGAAGCTCCTTCTAGAAGCCCATATGAAAAGCTGTATTCTAGAAAGAGTTCAAGATGGGGATCATGAAGCTCTTGATGAGTTACTTATAACGATTCAAAAGCTTATGAAAAAATAAAATTAATGAGAAAGAAGGATTTACTATGTCAAATGTTGTTCTTAATGTAAAAGGAATGTCTTGTGGTCACTGTGTAAAAGCGGTCGAAGGTAGCGTTGGCAAGCTTCAAGGAGTAAATACTGTTAAGGTAAATTTAGAAGAGGGTACTGTAGCAGTTGATTATAATCATGATGAAGTAACTGTTGATAAAATCAAGGAAACCATCGATGATCAAGGCTATGATGTAGAATAACTCCTAGGGACGTGCTACAGGGTTAGCACGTTCTTTATCGCTAAAAATATACCCATAAGGGGTATGAGAGGAAGAGAGAGTTATGGGTGCTTTGAAAGAAACCAGTATGCAAATAACCGGTATGACCTGTGCGGCGTGTTCCGCTCGGATCGAGAAGGGCTTACGAAAGCTTGATGGAGTCGAGGAAGCGAATGTGAACTTAGCCCTTGAACGCTCATCTGTCAAATATGATCCACAGGTAACAACGGTAGAAGTGATTCAACAAAAGGTTCGGGACTTAGGTTATGGTGTCGTCAATGAAAAGGCGGAGTTTGAGATTACGGGAATGACCTGTGCGGCCTGCTCCTCCAGGATTGAAAAGGGACTGAACAAGCTCGAGGGTGTATCCAAGGCCAATGTTAATCTAGCCATGGAAAAAGCAACAGTCGAGTATAATCCTTCTGAGCTCTCAGCAACTGATATCATTAAGAAAGTGCAGGATTTAGGGTATGGAGCATCCGTAAAGGAAGATCAGAAAGAAGGCGTAGATCATCGGGAACTGGAAATCAAAAAACAGACGAGAAAATTTGTTTTTGCTGTCATCCTCTCCCTTCCATTGCTATGGACGATGGTCGGCCATTTTTCATTTACATCCTTCATCTATGTTCCAGAATTTCTCATGAATCCATGGGTGCAGCTTCTACTCGCTACCCCTGTTCAGTTCATTATCGGAAAGCAATTCTATGTAGGTGCCTATAAGGCACTGAAAAATAAGAGTGCAAACATGGATGTTCTCGTTGCACTTGGAACCTCGGCTGCCTATTTTTACAGCTTATACTTATCGATTCGATCTATCGGGATGCACGGACATACACCAGAGCTTTACTATGAAACGAGTGCAATCTTAATTACGTTAATTATTCTTGGCAAGCTGTTCGAGGCAAAGGCAAAGGGTCGTTCCTCTGAAGCCATCAAGAAGCTGATGGGACTACAAGCGAAGACTGCCATCGTAGAGCGCGATGGAGTAGAAATAGAAATACCTTTAGAAGAAGTCGTAACTGGAGATATTTTTCATGTCAAGCCTGGAGAAAAAATACCGGTCGATGGAGTGATTAAAGAAGGTCAGTCTGCCATTGACGAATCGATGTTAACAGGGGAAAGTGTTCCCGTTGATAAAACAGTGGGCGATGAGGTTATTGGGGCGACGATTAACAAGAACGGATTCCTTAAAGTGGAGGCAACAAAGGTTGGAAAGGATACGGCTTTAGCCCAAATCATTAAGGTGGTTGAGGAAGCACAGGGCTCTAAGGCTCCAATCCAAAGATTAGCCGATAAGATTTCAGGCGTCTTTGTACCGATCGTCGTGGGACTTGCGGTTGTGACCTTTTTCATTTGGTTCCTCTTCGTGACACCAGGTGATTTTGCCGAAAGCCTTGAAAAAATGATTGCGGTTCTCGTCATTGCCTGCCCATGTGCATTAGGTCTTGCAACTCCAACCTCGATTATGGCGGGTTCAGGTCGCTCCGCTGAATTTGGCATTCTTTTCAAAGGTGGAGAGCATTTAGAAATGACACACCGAATTACAACGGTTGTGTTAGATAAAACAGGGACGGTAACAAATGGTACTCCTGTCTTAACAGATGTGATCACGGATAGGAATGAAGAGGAATTCCTTGCTCTTGTAGGAAGTGCAGAGAGAAAATCAGAGCATCCCCTTGCTCAAGCCATTGTGGAAGGGATTAAGGAAAAAGGAATTTCTTTAAAAGAAGTGGCTGATTTTGAAGCCATTCCTGGCTTTGGGATTAGAGCGGTGGTTGATGGTAGTGAAATCTTAGTCGGTACAAGAAAATTAATGACAAGAAATCAAATTGTCATCGATCATGCTCTAACACAAATGGAAGTCTTAGAAAGAGAAGGAAAAACAGCTATGCTCGCCTCAGTAAATGGTCAATTTGCTGGAATTGTCGCCGTAGCTGATACCATTAAAGAGACCTCCGTAGCTGCGATTGCACGCCTGAAGGATATGGGACTAGATGTGATTATGATTACTGGTGACAACCAAGAAACGGCAAAGGCGATTGCGAATCGGGTAGGAATTGAGCATTATATCGCAGAAGTGCTTCCAGAAGGAAAAGCCGATGAAGTGAAGAAGCTTCAGAAAGAAGGCAAAAAAGTGGCGATGGTGGGCGACGGGATCAATGATGCCCCAGCATTAGCGGTGGCGGATATCGGTATGGCGATCGGAACGGGAACGGACGTGGCGATGGAGGCTGCTGATATTACCCTTATTCGAGGGGACTTAAATAGTATCGCGGACGCCATTTTTATGAGCCGGAAGACCATCAACAACATTAAACAAAACCTCTTCTGGGCGTTTGGTTATAACACCATTGGTATTCCAATTGCAGCAGCAGGTTTTCTCGCTCCTTGGCTTGCGGGAGCGGCGATGGCATTTAGCTCCGTTTCAGTTGTGCTTAATGCTTTGCGACTCCAAAAAGTAAAGCTGTAAAAGCTATCAAAAAAGCTATCGATCGAATCGGTAGCTTTTTTTGAGGTTAGATGCAATAATTAACACTATCAATATATACTTTACTGGATTTGGAAATGGAGGAAGGATAATGGAGTTAATGGAAGCGCTTAGAACGAGGAGAAGTATTGGTAGAGTACTTGATAAAGAGGTGCCTAAGGAGTTGATTGAGAAAATAATAGAAGCAGCTACATGGGCACCCAACCATTTTAAAACAGAGCCTTGGAGATTTTTCGTTCTAACAGGCGATGGCAGGAAGCGGTTAGGTGAGACCCTTGCAAGGATTGCTGAAAGAGATATGGATGATCCGACTACAGATGAGAATCAAGCTAAGCTGGAGAGAGCAAGAAATAACCCATTTCGGGCACCTCTTGTCATTGTGGCAGCAGTCGAACCAAGCGATGATCCCCGCGTGATTTTAAAGGAAGAATATGCAGCCGTGAATGCTGGAATCCAAAATATGCTTCTAGCGGCCCACTCACTAGGATTAGGAGCGGTTTGGCGTACAGGCAAGCCATGCTATGATCAAGAAATGAGTCAGTCATTCGGCCTTTCCGACAAAGGTGAAGTGGTGGGCTTTATCTATATTGGCTACCCAGATTTGGAACCGCCTGCACGAAATCGTAAATCTATTGATGAAGTAACGACATGGATATCAACGGACTGATTTATTATTTCCCGACAGAAGACTCCCCCTTCAATCGTGCGAAGGGCATAGCCCAACGATAAGTGGGAGATGAATGTCGGTTGGCTGTAGCCAAAATCCCCCAAATATGGTAAAATAGGAACGTATATTCGTTTGGAGGTGAAAAAAATGCTAGTCAACAAAGCCTATAAATTCCGTATCTATCCAACTAAAGAACAGGAAATCCTCATAGCCAAGACGATCGGATGCAGTCGTTTTGTGTTCAATCGCTTTTTGGGACAATGGAATGATACCTACAAAGAGACCGGTAAGGGATTAACCTACGATTCTTGTTCTGCTGAACTAACACAGTTAAAAAAGGAATTAGTATGGCTAAAAGAAGTTGATAGCATTGCTCTACAATCCTCACTGAAAAACCTCGCTGA
>NZ_JAUSTU010000030.1:0-31949 GCF_030813005.1 Anoxybacillus andreesenii | reverse complement strand
ACTCCAAAAAGGACAAAAGGAAACGAAAAACAATGTAATTTTAAGAAAAAGCTAGATTAAGAGTGATATTGTCCAAAATTCGGGGGTTAATCCGCATGGCGTAAAGAATATTTCAATCCACGCACTCACAAGGAGTGCGACGGATGAGCGAGGCTTATTGTTCTTTGAGATTGCAAATTTCAATCCACGCACTCACAAGGAGTGCGACAGTGACTCCTACACTCTGTAACTGCGATTTATATTATTTCAATCCACGCACTCACAAGGAGTGCGACGGAGGTGTAGGTGATATGTGATGCCTAACTGGGATATTTCAATCCACGCACTCACAAGGAGTGCGACTCTTTGCGTACCAGTAGCCTTTCTTATGCCTTCTATTTCAATCCACGCACTCACAAGGAGTGCGACAACTGTAAGAGCTGTTGAGCCATTATATTTACGATTTCAATCCACGCACTCACAAGGAGTGCGACGTGGAAGGGAATACCCTTCATTCAATGTCATTACTGATTTCAATCCACGCACTCACAAGGAGTGCGACCCACTAACTCAAGGTAGTTAGAAAGCATTTCTGCTATTTCAATCCACGCACTCACAAGGAGTGCGACGGTTTATTCAGTTTCTTACACGATGGACATTTACTAATTTCAATCCACGCACTCACAAGGAGTGCGACGGACTTTGGCTATGGTAATGGATACGTCTATGTATTTCAATCCACGCACTCACAAGGAGTGCGACTATTCTGTATGGTGAAAGACGAGTAATTGATGGCATTTCAATCCACGCACTCACAAGGAGTGCGACCTTAACTCGGTACTCACAATGTTCTCACTCCTTGATATTTCAATCCACGCACTCACAAGGAGTGCGACAGCGATTTTTTATAAAAAAAATACAACATATTGATTTTCTTATAAAAAAGAACGCCATTTCCTTTATATAAATAAAGGACAATTAATAATAATTATAAATTAGCATGTTAAATAAACCATATTTGGTGCGAACACTTCTATCATTCCATGTTCACTTCATATTCGCACCTAAATAATTAGGGGTGACTCTATATCTAGTGATTCTTTAACTCCTAGATGCACCACCTTTGATTTGTAATTATTCCCTAAACGATAGAACCGTAGACTATCTTGATTTTCATCAATAATACTCATTAGCTCAAACTTCAGTGTTTCAAATTGAGTGGAATCTAGGACACATTCAAAAACTGAATTTTGAACCCTCTGCCCGTAATTCTGACAAGCCTTTGAAACTTTTCTTAATCTTTTTTGACCACCTTTACTAACCGTACTGACATCATACGTAATTAATACTAACAATTTCTCACCTACTTCCATAAAAATGGTGGGTATTCATCTAGATCATCACGTAAGTATCGGGCTAGCAATAATGATTGAGCATGTGGTACCAATCCCCAAGAGATTTTTTCTCCTAAATAGGGATGAGTAATTTGTTCTTGCTTTCGTGCTTGCCATGCTGATAAAAATGTCTTTCTACCCTCATCCGTCATAATTACGGCACCATTTTCCTTCTTTAGAAAATCATCTTTATTCATGACCCTTTTATTAATCAAGGACAGTACAAATCTATCAGCATAAACACCTCGTAACTCTTCCATCACATCCAAAGCAAGAGATGCTCTTCCTGGTCGTTCCCTGTGCAAAAAGCCGACATAAGCATCCAGTCCAACACCCTCTAGCGCAGCGGCCATATCCTTGGCTAACAGTGAATAAGCAAATGAAAGCATAGCATTCACATTATCCATTGGAGGTCTTCTTGACCTAGAATGAAAATAGAAATCTTCCTTTTGCTGCAAGATCATCTGATTAAATAACTTATTGTAACTGATCGCAGCCTGCCCTTCCCAGCCTCTTAGTTGTTCTAGATCCTCACAAATTCTAATCTCACGGATAATAGAAGATAAATGTTTGGATACAGCTTTGAACTGGGAAACGTCGACTCTAAGAGGATAGTCCCTAGTCATTCTTTCAATGATCCATTTGTTATTATAGATTTTTCCTATGATGAAGTTCCTTGCAATTTTCGCAGAAAGAACTTCATCATCAGAAATGCGATACTGTTTTTTTCTTAATACTACATTCCCCTTGCTCTCACCAATCACCCGTGCTAAAAATCGGCCACTTTTTGTGAAAAATGAAATCGAAATGTTCTTATCTGCACAGTATCCCATAAGAGCAGGACTCGCTCCCATATACCCAAATGTTGTAATGGCTTCCAAATTATGAAGAGGGACCCGCGCAAGTTTCTCCTCTTCCTTTTGAATGACAACATTATCTCCATTCAAGGATAAATAAACATCAGCTTGAGTAACATAGAGAGTATTCAATAACTTTTTCATTCATAAATCCTCCCTTCAATATAGCTTTTCACTGATTTTTTATTCATTAATATTGGCATACAAATATTTTGAAGGGAGCAATTTTTGCAAAAAGGACCAGTCTTTACTTTAGGTGTAAATCTTTTACCATAGTAATCTAACATTTCTTTCGTTACTTTTCTTACCTGATTTTTCTTCTCTTCAGTAATAGCAACCTCAACTCGATGTTTGATTTCATGATAAAATAGATAGCCAACTTTTACATCACAGAGCAGCATTTCTTCTAAACACATGGCTTGGGCTATTAATTGAAGAACATCTGAATCATGAGATTTAGGTTTTCCTCGCTTGTATTCAACAGGATACGCTTTAAATTTCCCCTCTAAACCATCTATCTCTACACCATTTTCGAAATCCTTAATAAACTCAACCACATCACAAATTCCTGTAATTTTGAGTTCATTTGATTTTACTGGCATTGCTCGAACAATGAGTTTATCTCCACGCTTTTCTCTTATAAAAGGCTTGTCCGTTTTTTGATGAAGATGTTGCCCCTGAACTGTTCGAACATTTTCTTCCCATTGTTGCTCGATGTGAATAAGAGCCCACTGGCGCTTGCAGAATTGGAAGTGTTGGATACCGGAAAGCATAAGATAATCAGCATCATCATTTGAATCTACTAGAGATTTCAGCTTAAAAACCTCCTAGCTGAATAGAATTAGTTTTTCAATACTCCTATAACTTTTCAATTATCTCCACACCACTAGGTAGATCCTCGTAATCCACTGAAATTTGAAAGTCTTGAATTGCTCTTGGGATCATTACGTCTTGTTTTAACTCTATTGACAATCTCTCAAATAATTTATGAGATGGAGCATTCCCAAAAACAGAATCATGTTTGAAGACTATTAATTTCTGAGCCATCATCTTTCCTTTAGAAGCGGAACGATCAAATTCAAACATATTTATTAGTGCTTCAAAAACCAATTCTAAGTCTTCTTCTGTAAATCCTGTACCTCCATTTTCTAAAGATGCTCTGTTCGCATCAATATATCCTTCTACTCTATACAATCCGTAAGGAATATAAGTTTTTCTCCCCATTGTTTGTCCTTTTTTTTCATCTTTTTCATTTGTAACAGCCAATCGAGTAATCGTCATCTCCTGTGGTATGACACTATGAACACTTTTCGCAAAGTTAATCTGTACTGGACCCCTAACTTGTCCACAATTATAATCACCAGTGGTCATTACAGCACCGAAGGTTCTTACATCAAAGAAATTTTGACACATAAAGTCTCTTGCAAGAATCTTGTTTTCCTTATCCTTCTTATCACCTTTTTCAAGACCCAGCGATTCATAAGCAAATTTTTGAGTATTATTTAAAACTGTTCCCTCTTGAACATAGATATTGTATCCAGTTTCCCCTTTTTTTCTTAAATCCACATAATTTCTAATTTTCCGTTTTAGACATACATCAGTAACAATCCCTATACCCGTTTCTGGATCAATCCGTGGTAGATTCCCTGCATCGGGGTCCCCATTAGGATTACCATTTTCTACGTCAAACAACAATACAAACTCATACTTATTATTAATTACTTTCCCCATTTTCACTATCTCCTTTTCTATAAAGTTCTTGTTTTTGCTGATAATAACCTAGCATAAATTCTCCTTGTTCCTCATAATTTAATTGAGCAGGAACATTAGAAATATTTCCAACAATCTCAGTAATTAACTTATCAAGTTTCACTTGTAACCCTTTTTTTTCCTTGGCTAATTTATCTTGGTGATGCTGATTTAGTCTAATCAAGGTCGAAAAGACTACTTTTGGTGTTGTACTTGCCCTTGAAAAATAGGTGTTTTTTATCGTACGTTCAATACCAGATTTACCTTCCGTATCACGATAAGCTGCTACCTGAATATTTTCCATAACTGCAAATAGCCTTCCAAATAAATATGCAAAATCTTCCCTTTTTTCATTCAGAGACACGGTTATCAATCCCTCCATTTTTTTATTACTCTCCATGCGAGCTTTTCTCAATAAATAACCTTTAATGCATGCTGCTTTGTAATAGTTAACTTCTTCACCAGCACGAATTCTTGATAAAATTTGCTGGTAGAGCATATTCGGATAGCTGCCTCCAGTTACTAAAGCTTTAAATAAGCTACCGCCAAGTAAAGGATGTGTTTTATCATTTACTGAGGTTTCATTAAGCATTCTCCATGGTGTCAAGGATGCTGTGTATGAATAATTTGTAAAGATGTCGACATCTTTAAAATGTTTTGCTATATTCTCTATAAGAGTCCCAAAATTGGTTCTATAAAAATAGCGAATTGATATTCTTGCATTATTGGGAGACAAACCTAGGATATAAAATTCTGTCTCTGGCTCTATACTATGTTCATCCCAAATCACCTTATTGCCTCGTTGTACCCCCCTTAAAAATGAACGAATTTTATTAGTTTCATGCTGATTTTCCGTCAATTCAATTTTTTCCGTAGTGTTTTGTCCCAAATCTCCGCCTGAAAACAAATTGTAAATAATCTCAGTTTGGTCTAATGAATTTGACTTTGACCAGAAAACCGTAGTTGCATCACCAATCTGAATACATTGGTTTCTTCTTTCAAGTAGATAATTCAATGCCGTTGTGTACTGAAACATCTCTTCCTCGGTTATTGGAGATATAAATCCTTTTTTATGGCCGTAAGATTCGAATGCAGAAGAATTAAAAGAGACTATTCTTGCTCCAGATGATTGTGCATTCCTTACTCCCTTAATGGTTGCATGACCTTCAGATATTACTCCTTCCTTACCTGATAATAGAGAGACCCCATAAGTACTACCTTCATTTCGGAAATAATGATTCTCCCAAGCTGTTATAAGAGCTGGTCTTTCATGCAGATAACCAGCATCTCCTTCAAGTCGAATAACGAACATTTCACCATTATTCATTTCATCTTCCATTTTTTCGATTATTGGATGTTGGCACCCATTGCTATTATGTTTCTCCAAAAAGTGAAGGAACGCTTGAGCACCAACATCGTCAATATTACTAAGGAGATTTTTATGAAACTCAGAAAAATAATGAAATCTTTTTAGTGTGAGTTCCTTTTTCTTTTTGTTACCTTTCTCTTTCTTCTTTTCAAGCCCAAGTAGATACTCTGAATTTTCCCATAAAAAATTGGAGGTTATACCGCTTGATTTCTGAACTCTCTCAGGTAACGTGAGTTTTGTTGGAAGCAATTTTGAGTTTTTCTTATTCGTACTTAGTTCCCTTAGATCACGAACGCTTTTTAAATTACCGTCTGTATCAATCACAAGACAGAAATGAACCTTTTCCTCACTATATCCTTGCTTAGGAATGTTGTTATTTTTTTGTTTGGAAAGTACTTGATAATAATCAACTAGGGAATTAAGAATCATAGAATTCACCTCCAAAGATTAGGAACTTCAATTTCCCCATTTACCATTTTGGGTCGATAAAAAATTGATTTGCAATTTCTGTCAAAGTCTATATCCCATAGCATCCAACCTAAATCAATTTCAGTAGACTGATAGTGAGAATCTATTTTTCTTTCCTCCTCCACTATTTCAAAGTTAGCTGAGAACTCCCTACACCCTAAATATGGACGACTAAAGCACTGCCCCTTCCTTAGTCGTCTAAGTACAATGTTATAATGTTTCTCAACAGTGTCAGTTTCTCCAGCCTTCTCTGTGAGTTCAAAATGGGCTTCAATGATATATTCAACATTTTTAAGTAACATAGTAGCTCTTTGTGCCCTATTGTCATTTGAATCAAGATAAATTGCTTTTCCTTCGTTCATCGCTTTCTCGATCATTGATGCAGAAACAGACATTTTATCCTTAACTTCATTTCTACGGATATTATCAAACTTTATTGGCTTTACAACTGTAATTTTATCTACAACCCAACGTATTGCAGGTTTCCAATGGATACTTTCTAATATCCCCCTAGCTGCTGAGGGAGTTATAACATCATAACTTACTCTTTCAACCTTCATTTCTGGACGGGTAAAACACGCAAAGTCACCCCATACTCTCATCCTTATTCCATAACCCATTCATCACACCCCACTTATATATTTAGAAATCCATTCAAATATTTGCTGTCCTCCTCTACTAGTAATCCTTCTTTTTCACTATACAGACTGTCATCATTTAATATATATAAACCATCTTGAACCAGAAGAACTGACTTTGATTCTTGCAATTTTTTTAACTCGTACTCATAAACATTAACTATATACTTTTGCAACTCTTTAACGATTAAAGAAGGGTATTTCGCATAGTGTAATTCCGATACTTTCCCTTCAACCTTATCATTAATTGGAATAATTACCGGGATTGTATTTGAATCAATGAAGGAGAATCTCTCCGAAAGTTCTCTAAACTCATACTGCAATTCATTTTCATTATAATCTTCAAATATTTTCTTCCTATCTAATACTGTGGTATCTTTAGAAAATAATTGTTTAAAGTATTCCTCAATTGCTTCTAATGAGAGAGGATCCTCATATCTTTGTAGAATCTCTTTACCTAAGCTAGCTGCATAGCTCATCCACCCCTTAGGCAATGCATGTTTTTCAATAGATTCAAAAACATAGACTCTTCCATTAATCCTGTTCCCCCATTCATCCTTTAGATCCCCCTCTCTATTACATCTTCCCGCAGCTTGGGCTATACTATCAATTCCCGTTAAGGAACGGTATACATATGGAAATGAGATATCCACACCTGCCTCGATTAATGAAGTAGAAACAACAATACATCTCTCTTCTGTCTTCAACCTTTCTCGAATTTCCTTTAGAATGTTGGCACGATGCTCGGGGTACATGTGGGTACTTAGATGATAAATCCCTTCATCACTATCCCTGCTTAACTTTTGATATATGTAGTGTGCATGCTTTTTTGTGTTTACAATACAAAGAGCCTTGTCACTTTCTAACAATCTTCCACAAATATCGTCATCAGATATTTCAGATAAGTACTCCACTTCTGTTCTTTTACATAATAGATATAGCTCTGAAGGCCTTGAAATTATCTCAACTGGCTTTTTTTCTGTTAAGAAAAACTGATCTATATAAGGCTGAGTCGCAGTACAAAGTACAACAGTTGAACCGTACGAACGGGTTAGTTCTTTTAGCCCTTCAAGACACATTCTGAAATAATCCACTGGTATACTTTGCGCTTCATCAATAATAATTACGCTCTTTGCCATATTATGAAGCTTTCTGCACTTAGAAGTTTTATGGTGAAAAAGGGATTCAAAAAATTGTACACTCGTAGATACAATAAATGGAAAGTCCCAATTCTCTGATGCTAAACGCCATCGTTCTTCTTGTAAAGACCTATTGTAATTTTCATCATCAAATATTTCACTGTAATCAACATTGCTATGATGCTCTAAAACTACCTCTTTATCGAGAAAATTACGGAAAACGCTTGCATTCTGTTCAATTATTGAAGTAAAGGGAATAACATAGATAACTCTTTCTAGTCCATATTCTTCAGCATGTTTTAATGCAAAAGCTGCTGAGGATAAAGTCTTTCCACCTCCAGTAGGTACGGTTAATGTAAACATTCCAGGCTCTTGTTTGGCAGCGTTTATACAATCATCTAATATTTCATTTCGTATTTTGTTTAGTTCTGTTATTTTTTTACCTTTCCTCATCTCTTCTAGTTCAGCATAAAACTTTTCTTTAAGAAATGGGATAGGAATATTAACACTTCTTTTCTCTGTCTTTTCTTCATTTATGTATCGCTCAGTGTCGAGGAAATCAGCGTCTACGAGACATGAGAATAGCATTCTAGTATAAAATGATAGCGAAAAATTCATTTGACTTTTCTGCAAATCTTTTATAAATGGAGATACTTGTTTTGGAAAACTAATCTCACTTTGATAGGCTTGAAAATCGTCTACGTTTTGTTTAAGTCTTTCCTGAACTGATGAACCACTACCAGTTACTCCGTAGAAATTCTTTAATCCTCCGTGATGTCCTAATATACCGTTTGCTAGTATTAATCCTATGGTGTCACCATATTTTTGCTTCATTAGCTTAGCCCCAGCAGAAGAATGGTCTACTCTCTTATTGCTCCCCTTCAGCCGTTCCTGAAATTCCTTACCATATTTTCCTATATCGTGGGCTAAACCAATTAACTCTCCCATTTCCTTATTACCGAATTTTCCAGCAAATTCACCAGCTAGTCTTGATACATTTTTCAAGTGTTCCTCAAGTGGTTGCCACTCTTCTTCTGGTACACCTTCTTTGGTATGAGCATAGAACATTTTTTTCACCACCATCCGCTAGAATTCATTTATTATTGTTTAAATCCACAATATTCCATCCCTTTATTATCTTCATATTAACTTAATAATTAACAATTAGCAATAATCTCTTTTTGCATTTTTAAAAAATCATGTTAGAATAACATTGTCGCTACTCTGTAGCGTGGATTGAAATATATTTACTTAGTCATTTGCTAAGGGCTCATCTGCATATTAGGTGAGTCCTCTCTACTTTATGAATATTTAAATTAATTTAATTATACCCCTTTCCCTGACAAATACTGTCAGGGGTAAAAAGAATTAGTGACAATTTAATGAATGTTAAAAAGCCCCTTTAACATTCATTAAAGAGGTACGTCTTTTGGAGTTCTCACTAGTTAATTAAAGTTAGTTAAGTTATTCAAAAATCAATAATTTTTTCCCACACGTTCAAATAATAAGATTCCGGTTATTCCCAATACTTCCGAACCATTTCCTCATACTCATCCCGCAACTCTTCCCGTACCTCATCAGGCTGCAACACTTCCGCATTGGTTCCAAATGAGCGAATCCACCTCAAGAACTCGAGCTTACTTTTGACTGTTGTTTTTAGCAGTAGTGAACCATCTTCCTGCTCGATGAGAGACGTTTCTGTATAAAAGTCATGTTCGTATATGTACCTGGATACTTCTTTTGAAAATTTCACAGTGAAGCTAATTGGCTCATGTTCCTCTGCGAAAATGGACCATCTGTTTGCTAGAAAATCAGAAATACTAAAGTCCTTTTTCATTGTAAACTGTTGCTCTGTTAGTGCAATTTTTTGAATTCGATTTAGGCGAAACACTAGAATCTTTTCTCTGTTATGACAGTATGCAATTACATAGAGTTGTCCGCCTCTAGGAACAAGATAATAGGGATCTAATTTTCGTTGTGATATCATATTCCGATGCATAGAATAATAGGAGACGTCAATGGTTCGATTATGTACGATTGCTTCCAGTAAGACTGGCATAATCTCAATTTGGTATGATTCCCGATACTGATCCTGGAATAGAATTCTTTCCCCAATTTGTGCACTTATCGGGAGAGCATTCTTGTTATTGAGAACCTTCCCGCCAATTTTTTCTAACCCTGAGCGATATGTTGGGAAAAGTGGATGCTGCACCGATGTAATATCACCAGATATAAACGGGTATAGAACCAATGCCATCCATTCATCTGATGTCAAATTCTGTGGTGATTCTATCGGCTTATGTATCAGTTTATACCCCTTTTTTCCTTCATTTATATAATAATATCCGATTTCTTCTAATACCCGCATATCCCTATATATACTACGGACCGATGTTTGACAATGTTTTGCTAATTCAGCGGCAGTAGCTGTTTCATGATTATCCAAATACTTAATAATGTAGAATAATCGTTCCGCTTTTTGAGTTCGCAAAACCAGTCCTCCCTTCTTATACAAATCCCTATTAATCTTGAAAAATTTCCTCCAAATTCACCCTAAACCCCTGCAAAACTTTTGAGGAAATCGTTCCCTTATCTATTTTTAAATCATGTTGCTCGTACATGCCTTTATCATTTAAGGTATAGACCATGACACTATTTAGCATTGGGTTAACAATCCAATATTCCTGAACGCCATAATCCATGTAGAGATTTAATTTTGTAATTAAATCATGTGATTGGTTGGAGGGGCTTAAAATTTCGATAATTACACTAGGAATACCCACATATCTTTGAGCGGTAAAGCCTTCCTTGTCACAGATGACTGTTAAATCTGGAATGACAATTTTTGTTCCTTTAATTTCCTCACTACTTAATTCGACATCCATGGGTGCATGAAACACTTCACAAGAGCTTCCTTCAAGAAATTTCCCCAAACATAGAAATAATCTACCTGAAATTCTTTGATGCTTGATAGTTGGTGAAGAGGACATATAAACATAACCATCGATATATTCCAGCAATTCCTCGGAACTTTCTCGAATTTGAAAATATTCCTCGACAGAAATAACATCAGTACGATAGAGACTCATATACATCACACCTACTTTTTTACCTTTATTTTACCAACTCATTCAAACCTCTGCCACCACAACTAATGCAGGAGACTTTACAGAATGCGCCTCACCTTTGAAGTTCCCAAATACGTTGATTTCTTTAAAACCAGCTTTCTCTAAAAGGGGAACAAGTACCTTGGCTGTAACAGGAAATAGAGGAATAGTGTTTGTGCTTGATTTACCATTCGTAGTCAAAATTGCAGTAAATTGAACTTTTCCTCCCAAACTCTCGTACTTTCGTTCGAATTTAAAATCTTCTTTCTCAATAACAGGAAATGAGAAATTATCACTAGCCAAGAACTTATCAAAATTCACGGTTTGTATAATGAGTGTTCCACCTTTATTTAATTTCGCAAAGCATTGTTCCAGGAATCTCTGTATTTCTGTAATGCTTTGTAAATGGGGAAGCGTATTTCCAACACAATAGATGCCATCATATGTCTCGTCCAATTGTCCGATTTGCTCCATTGTTTTCGTTTGTACTTCCACGGATACCCCTTCAGCATCTGCTTTTGAAAGAATATCATTGGCCATAGCCTGCTCTGGCTCGATTGCTGTTACTTTTAGTCCCTCTTTGGCTAAGGCAATTGCCATATTCCCGGTGCCAGATCCAACATCTAGAATGGTTGCATCTCTGTGGAAATGGGATAGAAGAAAGGTTACTGCTTGTTGATTTAATGGAAAAATTTTATCGTAAAAAGGATATAAAGACTCATAGAATGACATTTATTGTACACTCCTTAACAAACAGTTTTGTTCTATTTTTCCCGCTCTGTTGTTCTTCATCCAACTCAAATGAATATCAATCATTCGTCAAATCTCCATTACCACTTACAGGGATGGCTTCCCCCAAATAAGTTGGCTCAGGCTTAACAACAACATTAAAGAAATCCTTGGCCCTCGCAATAACTTCGCGAACATCTCTCGCCTTTTGACCGGCATAATCCCTTGGGTTTGATGCCACACCATATGCATCAAGTCCTAGTTGCTCTGCTATGTATAAAGCACGGTACATATGGTATTTTTGGGTAACAATGATTACCTTTTTAGCCTGAAAAATCTCCTTCGCACGATACAGACTATCATAGGTATTGAAGCCAGCATGATCCATGAAGATGTGTTCAGAGTCAATCCCATGCTCCATCGCAAACCGTTTCATCACATTTACCTCATCATACTCCTTACGACCATGGTCGCCGCTCATCAGCAAGCGATCAGATGCCCCCTTTTGGTAGAGCTCAATTCCTTGCAAAAGCCGATCTTCAAGCATGTAGCTTGGTCTTGCATTTTCCCAAACACCAGCACCCAAAACCAAGATGCAATCAACATCTAGCTTGGCAGCCTCAGACTCTGTAAAAATACGATCCTCAACCGATGATTTTACATAATGATTGATTAAAAGCACGGACACAAACCCAACAGCACTAAGGATAACTAGAATTGCGATAATTTTTTTGAACCATTTTTTTAGTTTCATAGTCTCACTCCATTTCATACAATTCAATTGGAAGTGGCTTATCAAGCACTAACTCGTCCTCCTTGACTATCGCATCATATGCCAAAACTTGAACACCCCGTCTTGATGCATCTAACAGGGCCGTAGCAAATTCATGATCCATTTCGTGATTAGGAGAAAATCCGTGACAGTCTGGCCTTTGAACGACAAACAAAATAACACCCTCGTATCCATCTTGAACAGCCTTTGAAAGTTCCACTAAATGCCTTGTCCCCCTAGTTGTCGGTGCATCAGGAAACATGGCCATCCCATTTTTTGCGAGGGTGACTCCTTTTACCTCCATGAACACCTTCTTCTCCTCCCGCTCAAAATATAAGTCAAAGCGGGAATCCTGATAGGTGACCTCTCTTTTTACCAGGTGCGGGTAACCTAACTCCCTTAGTTTACCTGCCTTTAGTGCCTCAAAAGCAACAGCATTCGGTGCTTGGGAATCAATGTTCACCCACTCCCCATTTGCCTTTACCGCTATAAGCGAGTACCTTGTTTTTCTATTTGGATTGTTGCTAGGCTCTAATGAGACCTCAGCCTCTGGTAAAAGCAACTCCCTTAACCGACCTGTATTCTTTATATGGACCAGTTCTTTCGTACCATTTATGATTACTTCAGCAATAAAGCGATTCAACCGCTTCAGAAATCGTCCGTGAACAATTTTTTCATATTTCATCATTTTCACTTCCTGCAAATGATTACGGTGATGAGGAACTATCAACCATGGAAAAAACTCAATTCTTTCTACTTAATTCTACTTTACTATATTTTTGAACCGTTTGCAGATTTCAATTTGACAGATTTAATTAGCCCTCATTCCATTGTCCAAAAAAGATTTTTTATGTAATCTTGTAGTAGTATTGGATAATTCTAGAAGAATCTCTATCTTTTATACGGGAGCATGCCTATGATCGTTCGAACAAAGCCTTTAAAAACCAAACTCAAACAATCTCAAAATCCACTTGAAGATTTCAAGTTGATAAATCACGGTCACCAACACTCGTCTACGAAGGAAGTTCTTTTTGTAAGATATATTGGTACACCATTCTCTGCTGAAGAGTATGTTTCTCAAATCCTTCAATTAGATCGTTATTTTTCCGATCATTCCTCTTCAAGATATGTACGCTTGCAAGGCCTTGAAAAACTATCAAATTCAAGTGATATTAGCAGACTATCCGTTGTTTGGGAAAAATGGCAGAAATATGTGATAGAATCAGCCTCAAATCCTTACGCTCTATATGAGGCACCCCTTGCTGTTCGCTTAGAAGACGATATTCTTGAATGGACAAAAAAGCTATTATTCATAGAAATCATGTCCATGTACAAGAAGGCGAATCCAAATGTAAATGATACAACCCAAAAGAATTTTTCTTTAAAATTTCTTCATTGGATCGATATTTATTTACCAAAGCTCCTTCGTTCAAAAGAGGATTCACCAAAGGTCTTGTTTGTTGGAGAGATTAAGCAGCATGAAATTTTATTTTTGTATTTCTTATTCCGCCTAGGCTGTGACATATGCTATATGGATCCAAAGGAGGATATTGTTCATTTATATCCTGAGATTGAAAAAATTTCTACATTATATAAATGCAGTACCGTTTTAACTAATCAATTGACTATATCCGATTTTTCACCTGTATCTGCTCGAGCCAATCCAACTATTCCAAAACATAGGCCCACTCCGTCTAATCCCGTTACTCCAAAGGTAAGTAACAGTGGAATTCAGGGTAGCGAGCTCAATTACGAACAGTTGGCGAGTATGGCGAACTCTGTCGTCATGATTAAGACTTTTGATGAAGAGAATAAGGCGATTTGCTTCGGTTCGGGTGTTGTCATTCATAGCCATGGATATATTTTAACCAATCTACATGTCGTTGAAGGTGGACATTATTTTTCCGTTCTATATGAGAATGAAACGGAAGAATATGTTACTGATCATCTGATTAAATACCATTCATTATTTGACCTAGCTGTCATTAAAGTTGACCGAATAAGCTCGCCCCTTACCGTAAAAACAGTAGATAATTTAGTCCGTGGGCAAAAAATTGTCGCTATTGGAAGTCCTTTAGGGCTATTCAATTCAGTGTCTGACGGGATTGTTTCGGGTTTCAGGGAAATTCGTTCAATTCCCATGGTCCAATTCACGGCCCCCATTTCTGATGGTAGCTCTGGCGGGGCACTCATGGATATGTACGGGAGATTAGTCGGTCTTATTACCGCAGGCTTTGACCAAGGACAAAATTTAAATTTGGCAGTCCCTTCCGAAAAAATCTATCAATTTGCACAAAACTTCATCGAGCATACAGAATAGCTTTCCATGGGAAAAGGTCATGAGGGACGAATGCCTTTATGATAATTGAAATAGTTAGCGGGAAAAGAAAAACGAAATTAGCTGTTCAAATTGCAGATACTCAAAGAAAAAGAGAACAAGGGTTAAAGTTTGTTAGGCTGTTACCAGAAAACGAGGGAATGTTATTTGTATTTCTAGAAAAAACAGCTGCTGGCTTTTGGATGATGGACACGTACATTCCTTTATCCATTGCTTTTGTTGATACAAATGGTGAAATCCTAAGGATACTTGATATGTTTCCTTGTACAAGATACCCTTGTCCAATCTATAATCCAGGAGTATATTATCAATACGCAGTTGAAGTCAATTTAGGATGGTTTCAAAGGAATGGAATCAAAGTAGGGGATTATGTAAGGTTTTAGGTCTGCTCTTTCTTTATGGCTGTTTTCTCACGGATTGTGGTTCTGGAATGTCCTTAATACCGGCCATTCCACTTCATACTAGGCGAGCGATACGCATAGATTGAGCAGCGCTTTTCTCCGTTGATTCTACATATAGACTGCATAAACAAGAGTTTTGTCTAATTATTTTTTGTTCAAAATCAACAATGTTTGAGAATAGAGCCTTCATTATAGAAAGATAGACCTTTTTCAATACAAAAAAGCTAACATCAAAACGTCATATTTATACGACCTTTTGATGTCAGCCTCTTACGCAAGCACTTTATCATCCTGCTCCTTCTTAAAGAAGCTTCTCATAGCATGGAATACATCGGCTTTTTGCTTGAGGATATAATAACGGAAGTGTTCATTTTTGATGTTTTTATACGCGGACATGAGGGTCGAATGTCTATTATACTGATTTACTTCACCATAACCAAACATATTGGAAACCTTCATCAGCTCTTCCACAAGTTTCACACATCTGGCATTATCAGAGGTTAAATTATCCCCATCAGAGAAATGGAAAGGATAAATATTGTATCTGGTCGGATTGTATTTTTCCTCGATGAGTTCTAATGATTTTCGATAGGCAGATGAGCAAATGGTTCCCCCGCTTTCTCCTTTTGAAAAAAAGTCCTCTTCACTGACGACCTTTGCTTCCGTATGATGGGCAATAAACTCAATTTCTACCGTTTCGTATCTCGTTCTTAAAAATCTTGTCATCCAGAAAAAGAAGCTGCGTGCCATATACTTTTCCCAGATCCCCATACTACCACTTGTATCCATCATCGCTAGGACGACGGCTTTTGATTCTGGCTTGACTACTTCATTCCAGGTCTTGAATTTCAAATCCTCTCGATAAATTGGATGGAAGCTCGCCTTTCCTTGCATCGCATTTCTTTTAAAAGCAGCCATCATCGTTCTTTTCTTATCAATATTCCCCATTAATCCTGTTTTTCTAATATCGTTGAATTCAATGTTCTCAACAACAATATTATCCTGTTCTTTACGTTTTAGGTTCGGTAGCTCCAACTCCTTAAACAATGCTTCCTCAATATCCATAAGGGAAACTTCCGCTTCAAAATAATCTTCCCCGGCTTGATCGCCTGCACCTTGACCTTTTCCCGGTCCCTTTTGGCCACTGGATCCATCACGAGCAACTACATCACCAACTTGACTGTCTCCATCCCCTTGGCCTACATGTTTATTTTTATCATAATTGTAGCGAATTTTATATTCGTCTAATGAACGAATCGGTATTTTCACAACTTCTCGCCCGTTTGACATAACTATGTTTTCTTCTGTAATCAAATCAGGTAAATTATTGCGAATGGCTTCCTGTACCTTTTCTTGATGGCGTTGTTGATCGTCGTGGCCTTTGCGGTGGAGGGACCAATCTTCCTTCGAAATCACAAATTGATGCTTACTTGCATCGGTCATCGTAACCCCTCCTTCAAATTTTTACACACTTTTCACCTTAATGCATATAATATCTCGAGTGCCAAAATAGAAATAGAATATTATCCCATGATATGCCGCAATACAACTGAAGATAAATGGTGATTACTTTATCCTATGCAGCAATCAAAATTAATTTACAAATAATTTCGATATTAGAGGATTGCCTATATGGCGGACAGGCCCTTTCTATATATGATGAAATAAAATTGTTGTACGGTAGCTGAAAACTGCGCTTGTGGAGTTAATGCGGACAGTTTTGGAGATTATCCGACGGAAATTTGACGCCAAATCCAACGATTCGCTACGGAAATTGACGCCATTCACGACCTATAACGTCAAATCCGGCGATTTACACACGAAAATTGATGCCATTCACGACCTATGACGACAAATCCAACGTTTTTCAAACGTAACTTGACGCCATTCACGACCTATGACGACAAATTCATCGATTCGCTACGGAAATTGACGCCATTCACGACCTATGACGTCAAGTCAAACGTTTTCCAACGTAACTTGGCGCCATTCCCTCCCAATGAAGACAAGTCCAACGATTACCCAAGCTAACTTGTCCGCATTCACCCTCTTCCCCATCAGTCACTTAGAAACATAACTAGAACCCGCCTAGATACAAAAGGCTGACAGAACGCTCTGCCAGCCATTGCACTTTTCATATTTATCCTATCGATTTAATAAACTTCCTACGTAACGCAATAACTCATTTGCCGAGGTTGAATTATAGCCATGTTCATCAATGAGTCGGGCCACAACCTCATTAATTTTCTTAAGCTGCTGCTCATCAGGGGTTTTTGTGGAGGTTGTAATTTTGACGACATCCTTTAAGTCAGCAAAGAGCTTTTTCTGAATCGCTTCACGCAAGCGATCATGGGAGTTGTAGTCGAATCGCTTTCCTTTTCTCGCAAAAGCAGAAATTCGGATCAAAATTTCTTCACGAAAAGCCTTTTTCGCATTTTCGGAAACACCAATTTGCTCTTCGATCGAGCGCATGAGTTTTTCATCTGGATTGATCTCATCACCTGTCAATGGATCCCGAAGCTTGTTCTTGTTGCAGTATGCTTCCACATTATCCAAATAATTATCCATTAAGGTCTTTGCAGATTCCTCATACGAATACACAAAAGCCTTTTGAACTTCTTTTTTCGCAATATCATCATATTCCTTACGTGCGACGGAAATAAAATTCAAATAGCGCTCCTTCAATTCATCAGTAATGGACGGATGCTGATCGAGCCCTTCCTTCAATGAACGGAGCACATCTAGTGCATTAATGGACGTCATCTCTTTGCGAATAATCGTGGAGGAAATGCGGTTGATAACATAACGAGGGTCAATCCCGCTCATTCCTTCATCATTGTATTCCTTTTTCAGTTCCTCTAAGTCAGCTGAATTGAAGCCCTCCACATTCTCGCCATCATACAGCCTCATTTTTTTCACAAGGTCGATGTCACCCTTTTTTGGTTCCTTCAATCGAGTAAGGATTGTGAACATCGCAGCAACCCGAAGTGTATGTGGGGCAATATGGACATCTGCCACATCACTTTCTCGAATCATTTTTTCATAGATTTTCTCCTCTTGACTAACCTTTAAATTATACGGAACTGGCATCACAATGATCCGTGAATGCAACGCCTCATTTTTCTTATTCGAAATAAAAGAACGATATTCCGTTTCGTTCGTGTGAGCGACAATGAGCTCATCAGCCGAAATCAGCGCAAATCGTCCAGCCTTAAAGTTCCCTTCCTGCGTCAGTGATAACAAATGCCATAGAAACTTCTCATCACACTTCAACATTTCCTGGAATTCCATCATCCCGCGGTTTGCTTTGTTAAGCTCCCCATCAAAGCGGTAAGCACGGGGATCGGACTCTGAGCCATACTCTGCAATCGTTGAAAAATCAATACTGCCTGTTAAATCAGCAATGTCCTGTGATTTCGGATCGGATGGACTAAAAGTACCGATTCCAACCCGTCTATCCTCAGAGAAAAAGATCCGTTCCACCAGAACATCTTCAATTCTCCCCCCATATTCCTGTTCCAATCGCATCGTATTAAGAGGAGACAGATTGCCCTCAATTCGAATTCCATATTCATCATAGAAATCCTGGCGTAAATGATGAGGAATCAGATGGAGAGGATCCTCATGCATGGGGCAGCCCTTGATCGCATAGATCGCTCCTCGGTCTGTTCGTGAGTACGCTTCTAGTCCTCTTTTGAGCATAGCTACGAGAGTTGATTTACCTCCACTAACTGGTCCCATTAATAGTAAAATCCGTTTTCTGACATCTAACCGTTTGGCTGCTGGATGAAAGTATTCCTCCACCAACTTTTCCAAAGCTTCCTCAAGGCCAAACAATTGGCTACTGAAGAATTGATATTGATTCCTGCCATCGACCTTTTCGACTCCGGCATCCTTAATCATATTATAAACGCGTGAATGTGCTGATTGAGCAACCAATGGCTTATCTTTTAGAATCTCAAGATATTCTGCAAAAGTCCCTTCCCATTTTAACTTTTCGTCTTCATATCTTTGCATTTCAATCTTTTTCAATATATCCATAAGGACCCTCCCCTGTAGCTTGATCAGAGACGATTAATATAATCTATGCGGCACGTCTTGTGAACATGCGTAACAAGGGGGAGTTTTCAGATGCCTCCTGAAAAAGAGCGCTTGTCAAAAAAAATCCATACTTTACATTCACAGTTTGGATAGAATAAGCTATAATGAACGTATATGTTAAAATTTGTACTTAAATAATTTCTTGAGGGGGCATACATAAATGAAACTAATTCTAATCCTTGGCGTTATGATAGCGTTTTTATCTGCTATCTTCACAGCAGGCTACAATGATAAACCAGGTGCAAATAAATAATGAAAAAAGCTGCTGACATAGACTCAGCAGCTTTTTTCATTCTAGCGCAAATTCAATTTCTTGTCCGCGACAAATTCCTTCATGTACATTCTCGATTTTCTCTCAAGCATTTTTCCCATCTGCTCAGTCCAGGTTTCACTTCTTTTGCCAGCGGTTCTTTCGAGATAGTATTTCTTAATCACTTCATTATATTCTTCAAGCTCCTTGGTATACTTCTCTTCGTTCGCTTCATATGTATTTTCATGATAGATATGCTCAAGTGGAAGGCGAGGCTTTTGCCCTGTTATTTTTGCAGGGTAGCCAACTGCAAGACCAAATAACGGAATCACTCGATCAGGTGTTTTCAAAAGCTTGACCACTTCTTCAAGATTATTACGAATTCCACCAATGTAGCAAATTCCGAGCCCCATCGACTCAGCCGCAAGGGCCGCATTCTGTGCAGCTAAAGCAGCATCAATGAGTGCCACCATAAATTTCTCCGTGCTTTCGATCGAAGGCTCGACATCCTTTTCTTCCATTTTCCCAATTACGGCATGGCGGTACAAATCGGCACAAAACACAAAGAAATGGCCATTCTTTTCAACATATGGCTGATTTCCAACAACTTCAGCAAGCTTTTTCTTCATTTCTTGATCGGTAATTCCGATAATGGAATACGCTTGAATATAGCTGGAGGTGGAGGCTGCTTGTGCACTTTTTACAATGGTTTCAATTTGTTCCTTTGATAAAAGCTTGTCCTCAAAGCTGCGGATGGAACGGTGGTTTAAGATGGTTTCAATGACTTGGTTCATCTTTTCTTCCTCCTATACAAAAAAGAGGAGACCGCCATTAGCGGTTTCACCCTCATTATTTCAGCTGCAAGTAATCCTGTTGTCTCAATGCTTCATACACTAAAATAGCTGCTGTATTGGATAAATTCAATGATCGAACACGATCATTCATTGGAATTCTAAGACAACGCTCTTGATTTTTGGCAATTAGATCCTTCGGTAGACCGGTTGTCTCTCTGCCGAATATAAAATAATAATCCTTATCCTTCTGGCTATAATCAAAAGCCGTGTGAGGCTTTATGCCAAACTTTGTTAAATAGAAAAACTCACCAGCTGCATTCTTCTCAAAAAACTCGTCTAATGAATCATAGTAAATAATATTTACAAACTCCCAATAATCTAGCCCAGCTCGCTTTAGCATTTTATCATCCGTCGAGAAGCCTAGCGGCCGGATCAAATGTAAGGTTGTCTCGGTTGCTGCACAAGTGCGAGCGATATTTCCCGTATTGGCTGGAAGTTCTGGTTGATATAAAACGATATGAATTGACAAAACGTTATTCACCCACTTATTGCAAACTCTACGGGCTATTATACCACTTTTTAAGAAAAATTTTATTGAAAAAAGGATGGATTTAGGATTGGTCATCCAAAATATGCAAAAATTTATATTTGATATTAGGAGTATAGGCTGTCGAATCCTCATACGCCCAATACCGCATCCGGCTATTTGCCGTGTGAGCATTGACAAGCGGCATATCATCTACGTCCTTTGCTGTTACGATCGTAGTGTGGTCAAAGCGGCCATCCCCTTGAAAATCATAACAAATCACATCACCAAGCTTTAACTCCTGTGGATCTGACACCTCTCTTGCCCGTATACCAATTTTTGCACCAGGCAAATACCATCTTAGTGAGTTGGCTACGGTCCAGCTATAGCTCCAATTATTACTTCTCATCCACCATCCATTACTACGGTTGGGATAGCCAACCATCGGGGCATCTCCAGCATGAAGACATTGAGAAATATAATTCGTACAATCAACATCAAACTTTCGGAAGGCAGGATTGTAGTCATTCCACCATCTCTCCGCATATTTCACCGCCTGAAGACGATCATAGAAAAAAGTCACTCGTTCGTCATTCGTGATTTCCTCTTCAATGCTTGCTCTAGTGACCTCTTCTGGACTTCCTAGCACATCTAAATTCATTTCTTTATCTTCTACGAGAATATCCTTATAAAACTCCGCAACTCGTTCTTCCACTTCTTCCTCAATATATAATTTTTCCTTATGATTGATTAAATATTGAAAATGCGCACGATAAAATACTTTTCTGGGTTCCTTTTCATCGAGCTCCTTAATGATATTCCCGATCGCCTTGACCTTCACAATTTCCGCATTTCTTTTTGCTAAGGACTCTTTTTTCGCTTCTATCTTTTCACATACCTTGTTTCGCGGATTTGATACGCATTGATTCACTCTTTTTAGCAAATGCTCCTGAAGCTGTTCTTTCATTCTATCCAACTCCCTTCACATCATATAATATGAAGAAAGCCGATATTTGGGATATTTCCTCATTGTGGAAATGACTTCCTGTTCATTTTTTGCTCAAATTACAAAAGGGATGAATCAATCAAGAAGCTGTAATCCTTTTTCAATTTCTTTTAGTACTTCATCATCGGTTTCCTTACTTTGTGCATGAAATAGCTCCTGTTTCGCTTTTTCTCCACCTATTTTTCCTAGTGCCCAGGCTGCTGTTCCTCTAAGGACAGGCTGGGGATCATGATTTAACACATCGACTAAATCATCGACTGCGGTTTCATCCTTAAAATGAGCGAGAGCAATGATTGCATTTCGTTGAATGGGCCTCTTCCCGCGCCATGCTCCAGCTAGTGTACCAAAGCTTGCTTTAAACTGGCGATTACTTAACTGCAGCAACGGTTTAAGCAAGGGCTTTACCATTTCGGGCTCCGCCTCCATTTCCTCGTGAAAATGAAAATTCCTTCCCTTATTTTCCGGGCAAGCGGTTTGACAGGAATCACAGCCATACAAACGGTTGCCAATTTTATCACGAAATTCATCTGGGACAAAGTCCTTTGTCTGTGTCAAAAAGCTAATACAGCGCTGCGCATTGATTTGTCCGCCTTGTACGAGTGCTCCAGTTGGGCAAGCCTCAATACATTTATTACAGTCCCCGCAACGATCCTCCATCGGCTCATCGGGTACAAATGGGAGATTGGTGATCATTTCGCCTAAATATACATAGGAGCCAAATTCTGGTGTGATAATGGCACAATTTTTCCCACTCCAGCCAATGCCTGCTCTCTCGGCAACGGCTCGGTCTGATAATTCACCCGTATCCACCATGGGTTTACATTTTGCCTCAGGAACCCTCTCCTTAATAAACTCCTCCAACTTACTAAGCCGTTCCTTCAGAATCAAATGGTAGTCCAGCCCCCACGAGGCGCGGGCAAAAAGCCCCCTTCGTTGACCTTTCTTACTTACTACCCTCTTACTCATTTTGGAAGGATAGGCAAGAGCAATTGAAATAATCGTGCGAGCCCCTTCCATCAGCAGGGCTGGATTCGTTCTTTTTTCAATATCTGGCTCTTCAAAGCCCGATTGATAGCCTAATTCCTGTTGGCGAAGAAGTCGGTTCTTTAGCTCATCAAAGGTGGAGGCAGAGGCAAAACCGATCTTGTCAATTCCGATGACTTGACTATATTCAATAATTTCTTGCTTTAGCTTATCGTAATCCATATCGCCCCACCTTTCTTTTTAATTGATATTCCATGTAAAACTACCTCCATTATGATAAACTATTTTCAACTGTTTTTGGAGGTGGAAAACTTGGAATTCAACTTATCACCCCAGTTGTGCGCAACCATACCGAATTTTAAAATTGGCTTAATTAATTATCGCAACATCGAAATTGGAGCAGCTCCAGAAATGCTAAAAGGAAGACTACAGCTTTTTCAGGAGTCATTATTTTTTGAACTTGAGGATAAGAACGTAACCGATTACGAGGGCATTCGTGAGTGGAGAGCCATTTTCAAAAAAACCGGAAAAGACCCGAATCGCTATCGTCCCTCTGTTGAGGCACTTTATCGCAGAGTGAAAAAGCAGCAATTTCTGCATTCAGTAAATAGTGCAACGGATTTAAATAACTTCTTTTCCTTGCAATATGAAATTCCATTAGGCATCTATGATCTTGTTCAGCTTTCTGGTGATGTTTCAATGAGGCTTGGTGCTGAAGGTGAGGAGTATTCTGGCTTAAATGGGCGGGTTAACAACTTACATAACTTGATTCTCACCGCTGATGAACAGGGTCCCTTTGGCAGTCCTTTTGTTGACTCTAACAGAAGCGCTGTTTCTGAATCAACTAAAAATGCCTTGCAAATCGTCTATCTAAAGCCTTCGATGGATACGGCTGAAGCTGAAAAAATGGTTCACTCTCTGATGAACATGTTTACACAAATTCATGGTGGGGAAGCTCATTTCAAAGTCATTGAAGGAAATTATTAAGAGCCAGCAGCATATGCTACTGGCTCCATTTATATTTAAAGGGTGAATCGCGCTATGAGAGAAAATCATGTTCTCCTATTCTTAGACGGATACAGCTGCAAAAAGTTTCTATTTTTCTTTTAGAAAATGAAAAACGCAATACTTCGTTCTTTCCGAAACGAAATACTGCGTTGCCTATGTATGGAGCGGGTGATGGGAATCGAACCCACGACAACAGCTTGGAAGGCTGTGGTTTTACCATTAAACTACACCCGCATAAAGATTGAAATGTTATTAAGTTTTTTCTTACGCATTTTGGCCTTATCATGCCTCTTCCTCTTCCAGCTAATTCAAAGATGTTGGATGCGTCGAGGCAACTCGTAGTAATTCACAGAGGCATCGCTCGTGGCTGTGGTTTTACCATTAAACTACACCCGCATAAGCGTTACTAAAATAATGACAATAAATAATTTATCATTTCCCCATTAATTTGTCAAGTTTTTATTAAAAATTTGTCTATTTTTGTCGAACAATAAGCACAAGCCTCACTTTACCGTTACGGTTTTTCCTTTTAGAAAACAACTTAGGCATTGTTATAAATGGAATAAAGTACTAATACAATATACTGTGATCAAAAGGAGGTGAATTCTATGAAAACAGGTGTATCTTTTCTAAAGATTGCAGCCTTGTATTTCCTAATTGGTGTTGGGATGGGGCTAACCATGGAAATTATTCAAGATCACAGACTTGCAGGTGCTCATGCTCATATCAATTTGATTGGATGGGTCTCTATGGCTATCTTTGGGCTAATCTACATTCTTTTCCCTAAGGCGGGTGAATCAACCCTGGCAAAGGTTCATTTCTGGCTTTATAACATTTCGTTCCCATTATTCATGCTCGGGTTAAGCTTCCTTCTTTTAGGCGATTCTTCACTCATGATCCTTCTAAGAATCTTTCCAAATATCCTCGTACTCAGTGTCCTAATATTCACAATTAATGTATTTATGAATGTCCGTGTAGATGACGTGAAAAAGCTTCTGCGTCAGTAATGATACCCTTGTTCTTAGCTGATACAAAACGAAACCGAGTGTCTCCAAAGGGTGTTGTTGACACCTTGAAGACACTCGGTTTTCTATAAGGGAAACCCCTGGTCTAAAATCAACTGCCATCATTAACACTGCCATATGATTAAATATATATAAGGCCTTAGAGGAAATCTACCAGCCGTCCGCAACATTTTTTGTTGAGGATTGTGGCATAATTATGTTCTCTATGATGGAGACAACTCGACTTGGAAACAAATATCCACTTCCAAAACGCACAAAAATCCCCCGCTTTCCGCGAGGGACCACGATTGTACCTTACATTGTTTGCCGCTTTTCTAAATCACGTGCGGATTGACTGGTTTCAACCATTTTTTCATCCTTTAATGTCCTAAAAATCACATCTACAAAAGGTGTGGAAACCCCATACCAATAATTTTCATTCTTAAAATGATGAAGCAAATGGAGCTTCTTAACCCAGATGCCAAATTTCGTTCTCGGTTTGATTGGACGATGGGCAACATAATGCTTCCATTCATAAATAAGTAGCATGAGAATCGTCCCCGAAACAAACGAAAGTGTCCCGATTAAGGTAGACTCAATGAAAAAGAAAATGATTCCTGCGATGAGTAAGTTCGGAATGGTGTACCAAAGTGGTAAAAATAGTAGCTTCAGGTCATTTGGGTCTTTATGGTGGTCGTAGTGGATGCGTTTTAAGAATTTTAATAGATACGGATTATCGGGAGTTTTCAAATGAAATAAGAATCGGTGGGTTATATACTCGATAAACATGTATCCAACAAGTCCGATTACAAAGTATATGGCTAGCAACCATGTCGATCCCTTTATTAATACAAAACTGGCCATCCCAATTAACAGGCAAAGCATAACTGTGATGTCAAAAAACAAGAAAAAATCACGATACAGCCCTTTCTTCTTCATTTCCCACTCTCCTCTTCATCACATTTCTTCTTCCATAGCTGTAAGCTTTTCTTCATCATGTCTTTTGTAAGTTGCTCTGTTGCTAATAAATCACCTTTTAGAACAGCTGCCAGCAGTTCGTCATAATAGTGCCTAGAGGCCTTTCTGTGATCCAGTACATCGAAATACTTCTTTGCCATCGGAACATAGATATCAGAAAAACTATTCAGGATAAATAAATAGATTGGATTAGGAGATAGACTAGCTAGTTTTAGCTGTAGTTCCCAGTCAAAGACCGCATATGCTTCTGCATGGTCCTGTAGATTCTCCAAATCGGCAAATAAGGCAATTACCTTAACAGGTGCGTGGCGAACGGCTTCCATAATATAGGTTGGTGTAAGTGAAATCCTTAGTTCCAACATATACTCAATAAAAATATCTGGGATATCCTCATAGCACTGAAGAATATTGACAATGGTCATTAAATTGCCTTGCATCCAGTAATTATTTACAATTGCCGGCATTCCCTTTCGAGCCGTAATCCAGCCATCACTTTCTAAGCTCTGCAGCGCCTCCCGAACAGTAGGTCTCCCCACATGAAAAAGATTTGCTAACTCCCTTTCAGGCAGCAAGGGTTCGTCAATTTGGTATTCCCCTTCTAAAATGGATTTTATGATTTTTTTTCTAATCAATTCGGAGGTGCGTGGCTTCAATGATTTATGTCTCCTTCCTATTGGTATTACCAATATAAAATTTGGTATTACCAATATTTTAGTATTTAATATTAATACTGTCAATATATTCTAAATATTTTTACTACCATGTTCACTGGCTTCTGTTTTTCTTTTTACTTCAGTTGATTGGTTAGTATCTGGGGTTCCAGAAAAAAAGAATAGGAACCACTCATTACCTCAAACTAATGAATAGAATCCTTTCCAATCAACTATCGATTTTTACGTTCTAAGGAGGACATATGAAAGTATCCGATGTCATTATCCATTGTTTAGAAAACGAGGGTGTGAAATATGTATTCGGGATCATTGGCAAAGAGACGCTTGATCTCGCTGATTCTCTATCAAAATCAAACCACATTCAGTTTGTCAATGTCAGGCATGAACAAGGCGCAGCATTCATGGCGGATGTATATGGAAGATTATCAAAGGAAGTAGGTATTTGCTTATCAACATTAGGTCCTGGGGCAACCAATCTTTTAACTGGGATCGCTAATGCACAGCTTGAGCATTCCCCACTAATAGCGTTAATTGGCCAAGCTCGTATGAACCGGCAGCATCCCGAATCACATCAATATTTAGACATTGTGAAAATATTTGAACCCGCAACAAAGTGGAGTACTCAAATCATCGACGCCCAAACTGTGTCTTCCAACATCCGAAAAGCTTTTAAGCTTGCAAAACTGGAGAAACCGGGCTCGGTAGCCATTGTGTTTCCTGAGAATTTATTATCCCTTGGCACGGACAACAACCCCCTACCAGTGATGCCAATACCTGAATCAGTTCCAGACAATGAAGTAATGATAGCTGCCCATTCACTGATACAAAATAGCAAGAAACCATTTCTATTGGTCGGAAATGGTGTAATAAGACAGGATGCAGTCAATGAGCTTCAAACTTTTATCAACGTACTTCAAGCTCCTGTTGCACACAGCTTTATGGCAAAAGGAATTTTGCCAAAAGAGCATCCCTCCAATTATTTTACATTTGGATTTAGTGAAAATGATGTCGTCGTACCTGGGATCGGGGAGGCGGATTTATTACTGACCACCGGCTTTGACTTTGTGGAAAGTCCACCGAAGAATTGGAACAAAATGAAAGTTCCCGTATTACATATGGATAGCTTACCTGCCAACATCGATGAGTACTATCCTACAAAAATTGAATGCATCGGGAATATAAAGAAAACACTTCAATTTCTTAATAAATTGGAAACCTCCGCAAAACCATGGACACCTGCCGGAAATCTCAGGGACAGAATAATGAATGAATACCAAATAAATGATGAGGAGAAAGACCGTTCATTCACAATTGAACACGTACTGCATTGTATTGAACAATCAATACCTAGGGACACGATTGTTATTTCCGATGTCGGCGCTCATAAAGTTGCCATTGCTCGAACATTTCAGCCGAAAAACCCAGGTCGTCTTATTATCTCAAATGGGCTTGCGTCCATGGGATTTGCCATTCCAGGAGCGATTGGAGCGAAACTTGCTTGCCCTGATGAACCTGTCATTTGTATCACAGGAGATGGTGGAGCATTAATGAATTTTGCAGAAATAGAGACAGCCAGGCGCCTAGGACTTCCCTTTATCATCATCGTTATCAATGACTCGATGTTAAAGCTGGAGGTACAGCAAATGATAAAAAGGTACGGGGAAAGCTATGGTGCAACCTTTCAAAATCCTGATTTTGCCCTTCTTGCGGAGAGTTTTGGTATCAAAGGAATAAAGGCTCATAATCTAGATGAATTTGAGAATATTTTAAAGGTGGCCCTTCAAACGTTAAAAGAAGTGATCTTAATCGAAGTAGTCATGCAGAATTGAAAACGGGTTCGGAATATAGCCTTTTTCAGCGGAATAAGTAGATAGTAAGACTTATTCTAGGGGGGCTAAAATGGAGCGAACAAAAAGGATTGAGCGGAAGTTAAAGCCAGAGGATATTTTGCTTCCTTCCGGCTATAGGATTGAGGTTTTCATGGTGAATCTTAATACACCTATTAATCTGACCTTTACTGAGCAAGGAGAAATGCTCGTAGCTGATGCGGGCATCACAACGGGCAATGGAAAAGTTCTCATCGTTACACCTACTGAAACAAAGGTGATTGCGGAAGGGTTCAACCCTCCGTTAACAGGAATTACTTTTTACCAAGGAAAAATTTATGTTGCCCACCGTGGCTCTATTACGATTGTGAAACCAGACGGTTCTAAACAAGATATCATTACAGGGCTACCGAGTTTTGGTGATCACCATAATAATCGGGTGATTTTTGGACCCGATGGAAAAATGTATTTTGGCCAAGGGACTGCAACGAATACGGGTGTAGTTGGAGAGGATAACCGGTGGCTGAAGGAGCATCCACTTGGTCATGACTATCCGGGTTCGTATATTCGGCTTACCGGAGAAAATTTTAAGACCACCAATCTTTTATCGGAGACGGCAAATACACAAATACAAACGGGCGCCTACTCCCCATTTGGCGTCGCCACTTATCCAGGGGAAATGATTAGGGGAATGATTAGGGCAAGCGGGAGCATCCTGCGAGCTAATCCGGATGGCTCCCAGCTAGAATTAGTTGCCTGGGGACTACGAAATCCGTTCCGAATGAAATTTGACCGGCACAATCGTCTATTTTGCGGAAATCATGGGATGGATGTCCGTGGTAGCCGGCCAGTAGAAAATTCCCCTGATGAGTTCCAATTAATTCGTCAGGGGATGTGGTATGGCTGGCCAGATTACACAGGTGGTTACCCAGTCAACCAGCCAACCTTTAAGCCTGAGGGGAAACCGCAGCCAACCTTTCTCCTTGCCCAGCATCCCATGCAGCCGCCACAACCTGTTGTAACCTTTGCGCCCCATTCTGCGATTATGGGGTTTGACTTCAACTATGATTCTTCCTTTGCTCCACTGGGCGAAGCATTTATTGCGGAGTTTGGCAGTGAGGCTCCTACTACAACAGGTGGCAAGCCAGCACCGAGAGTCGGTCACCGGATCTCTCGAATCGATACAGAAGCGAGAAGGGTGACCACTTTTGCAATTAATAAAACAGGCCTTGCTGCGAATGTTACGGGTGGAGGTGGCTTGGAAAGACCGATTGATGTTACCTTTGGGCAACACAAAGACATGTTTATCACCGATTTTGGAATCGTTAAACCCCCGGGCACAAATATCTTTGCCGTCCCAAATACCGGTGTCATCTGGAGGGTTACGAAACGATAAAGTGCTTCAACCTGTTAAAAAAGAATAAGCCAATCTCAACCCACAGCCAACTATACAAACAGGAAAATAAAAAAATACTTCCGGCTGTGAAAAAGGAAAAAATGTTAGAAGCCACTGGACCAAGAACAGGAAAGTTGAAAATGTAGAGGAGACTTGTGATTCCGATTGTCAAAAAAACTGCTCCAAATGTAATAACTACTAATCTCTTTTTAAAAAAGGTGAAGGCTATGCCTATGCCAATGCCCAGCAACCCAGTGGTAAAAGGAAACACAATGAGTTCACTTGGCTGCAAAATAAGAAGCAGCAGAATCGTAAGAAAATAGGATATGACTCCCACCGGAAGAGAAAACATGGCACAAATCAGAATGGGTAATGTAGCAAATGGACTGATTCCATACCCAACCCCAGGCAAAAATCCACCCGCTGATTGAAGGATCGCAGCCATACAGGCCAGAACAGAACCTACTGCCAGCTTCTTTATTTGGGTTTGTTTACGAAACTCTGATTGAGCTAGTTGAATGTGATCTGATATTGATTTTAAAAAGTACATGGTTCCACCTCGTACATAAAGCGGTTTAATTATATACTATGCTTTTGCTGGGGTGGATTCTTATAGAATTCCAATCAAAAAACACTTCTTACTGAATTGGAAGTGTTTTTTGATTGGGTGTATCGCAGTTCGTCTCGATTTTCTTTCTCAATATTGCACCTAACATAACGATAGTATATTGTTGTATTCAGTCATATGGTTCATCAACTTAAACCATTCAACTAATTATCGGAGGTATTTAACTGAATGAATAAACAGCACCAACTAAATAAGCTCAAAGAGGATTTTATTAATTGTCAAAAAGTACTATTAGCAATTGGTGATGAAACACGTCAAGCGATCTTGTTAGTTCTAATGGGAATGGATTGTCAAACCGGATTACGTGTAGGTGATGATTGATCGGTATGGGAAAGTCCCCATGCATTTAAATTACAACAGGGACAAAAGATTTTGATTCAAGCTGGGGCCGGTGGTGTCGGTACCTTTGCTATTCAACTGGCCAAATTAATGGGTGCCACTGTTGCAACAACTGCAAGTGAAGCTGGTGCGAATTTAGTAAAATCTCTTGGTGCAGATGATGTGATTAATTACAAGACGGAAAAATTTGAAGAGATACTGAAAAACTATGATGCCGTATTTGATACACTTGGGGGCGAGATACTCGAAAAATCATTCCAGGTGGTTAAAGACGGAGGAAAAATTGTATCCGTTTCGGGATTACCGAATGCTCGCTTTGCCAAAGAATATGGTTCCGGATTTTTTAAAACGTTGTTGTTTTCAGCAGCTAGTCATAAACTTACTGCGCTTGAAAAAAAGCATCATGTTCAATATACGTTTTTGTTTATGAAGCCAAGTGGAGAGCAATTACACATCATTGCAGACTTTATTGAGTCTGGTAAAATCAAACCTGTCATTGATCGAGTTTTTCCTTTTGAAGATGCCCAAAAGGCAATGGAATATGCGGAGTTGGGAAGGGCCAAAGGAAAAATAATTTTAAAAATCAGGTAGTGATCAAACGAAGCAAAAAACACTTCTCAATAAATAGGAAGTGTTTTTTGCTTTAGTGTAACTTATTCATTTATTTCGCATTCTCGTCTGGCTGATGAATGCCAAAAATATTTCCTTCTGTGTCTATGTAGTATCCCTGCCAAGCCATTCCAGGCAGTGCGTATTTTGGCAATGCCACCTTGCCACCCTGACTTAAAATTTTTGCTTCAGTTGCATCGTATTCTTCTACTCCCATTGTACAGGCATAGCCATTCAATGATTGGCCTGGTGCTGGCGGTGGACTTTGGCGTTGCATTAAAGCCCCGTTTATCCCAGGCTCATTTGCATCACCAGTGACAGCCCCAAAGTATGGCATCCCCGCATATTCGCTCCAGTCTTCAAATGACCAACCAAATACCTCGCCGTAAAACTTCTTAGCTCGCTCCATGTCATCTACATGAATTTCGAAATGAACTAGTCTTCCCATGAGTTCCTCCTCATTTTTCACAAAATTTGATTTCTAGATGTATATTTAAATTTTTTTAGAATCCATCATCAGTATGGAGAGAAATATTGAAACTTATTCTTTCAATAGTTTTATTTCTATTTTTGACGGTACAATTCCTGCTCCCATAATAATTTCGTTTTCGGCAAACACAAACCATGAGTGGAGTATCTGCTTGAAATGGGCCTAGTTTCGAATGCAAAGACTCCAACTGTATCAAGATGTCTATGGTCCAGTATGTGAATTGTACATGTTCCTCATCTTAAAACAAGGCTTTTCCCGTTGGAACAAGCAACAAAGTGAACTATTGAACTACCCACCACTTAGCATCTCTTACGAGCTGCTTGAAGTGGGGGATTCCTAAGTAAGGAGGCCTATCGGCTTCTAATTGATTAGGCTAGCCCCGTAGTTCCTACGGTTAGA
>NZ_JAUSTU010000029.1:0-32184 GCF_030813005.1 Anoxybacillus andreesenii | reverse complement strand
ACACAAAACGACTGCATCCGATCGTCTTGGCTATGAGGATTTCCTGTTCTTTAGTTGGATAGATACGGAATTTATAGGCTTTGTTGACTAGCATTACCTTCACCTCCTAAGCGAACGTATATTCTTATTTTATCATGTGTGGGAGTTTTTGGCTACCGCCAACCGACATTCATCTCCCACTTATCGTTGGGCTATGCCCTTCGCACGATTGAAGAGGGAGTCTTCTGTCGGGAATGATAAAATAGGTAATTTTTAATAAAACGTATTGTTGATTTGTTCAATAATCAATGTATTGTTCTTATTTACCATTGTAAATATCCCAATTATTTTACACCTATAACGGTGGAATAATATGATGCAAGAATATGAAAGTAAGGATTTTCAATTGGAATACACAAAGAGACAGGTACATCGTCCCAAGTTTCTATTAATCCTCTATTGTTTCAAAATACCATTTGTTAAAAAATAATGGGACATGGTTTCTGTCCCCATGTCCCTTAAATTTTTTTCTATTGGTATAAACTCTTGCTGTTTTCCGGCAACTTGAATGGGTTCTCTTTATTAATCCGATCATAAAACATTATTCCATTAAGGTGATCTATTTCGTGTTGAACAACAATAGAGGGATACCCCCGTAGTTTTAAAACAATTTCTTCCCCCTCTATATTGATCCCTTTCACTTTGATCCGCTCATATCTTGGAACAAAACCTTCTACATTCCGATCAACGGAGAGACAGCCTTCGCCTTGTGGCAAATAAATCATGGAGACGGAATGGCTGATAATTTTCGGATTAATAAGGGCATATTCATGTTTGCTTCCCATCTCATCTGTTAGAAACGCTACAAACATACGCTTATTTAAACTAATTTGATTCGCTGATAATCCTACTCCTGCGCGCAATTTGTATTTTTTTGCGAGAACCGGATCTTGACTATTCTTCAAAAAGTTCATCATGCAAATTAATGTTTCCTTATCATCCTTAGTAGGAGGTACAGCTACTTCTTGTGTCGCTTGATGGAGAATAGGATTCCCTTCCCTTACTATATCCTTCATCGTAATTATATAATTTGAATGAAATTTACTCATAAATAAACAGTTCATCTACCTTTACCTTTAAAATTTTTGATAATTTAAATGCCAGTTCCAATGTGGGGTCATATTTATCATTCTCTATGCAATTGATCGTTTGCCTTACTACACCGCACTCCTTGGCAAGATGCTTTTGCGTCATCCCCAAACTCTTCCGGATTTCTTTAATTTTGTTTTTCAAGAACATCACCTATGTCAAAAGTATTGGACATAATTATTCTATCAATCTGAAAAAATATGTCAATAACTTTGGACTTTTCTATGATCGGCTATAACATTGTTCCACAGATCATGATTGAACAAGGGATTTGAGGAATATGAAAATATAAAAAAGAACTGGATCACTATTGGACCCAGCCCGAATTTGTATGGAAGCTCTCTTTTTTTATATACTTTCTAGTTACTTCTTTTATGATTGATTCCCCTATAAAAAAATGTGCCTACTTAGGGATTACTGGAACCCAAAGTTCGTTTCTAGGTTTATGCTTTGGGGGATAATAACATTCGATACAAGGAATATCAGCCAGTTCATATCCAGAGGTTGGAACCCATTCTGTGTATAATCGCTCCCAAGCATTTACTATACCTGGAAAAACAGCCCATGTTCTGTGCCTGATAAAGAGCGTTTCCATATCACTTGGTACCTCTCCATCATATCGGACACCCATTAAGTATGTAAATTCTTCATCCATTATGGCTGCCTCTCTTCCACAAACACCCAAAAGGCTTTCAAGCGTGCATTTTGGCTCTTCCCAGGACATATCAATCAACTGTTGCATAAATCCGTCCTTCTTGGCACTACTCCAAAGCTTAGGAATTGTTTTAAAGGCTCTACTTGTTTTGACTGCCTTCCCTTTCCCTATAACTTTTAAATCAAAATCAAGATTCTCAATCCGATACTCCATTTCGGTATCCCCTTTTATCGAAATTTGAAAGGAAATTCTCGGAAATGCTTTTAATTGTACCCCTTCATTACGGGCTTCCGAAGGTTTAATTCCATGTACCTTTTGAAAAGCACGGGAAAAAGAATCAGCAGACTCATAGCCAAATTTAATGGCAACGTCTATTATTCGAATGTCACTTTTTTGAATATCAAACGCCGCAAGTGTCAAGCGTCTCCGTCTGATATATTCAGAAAGAGATATTCCCGAAATAGATGAAAACATCCTTGAAAAATGATACTCAGAACTATGAGCTGCTTGTGCAATTTTTTTATAATTTATATCGTTTTCAAGATTGTTTTCAATGTATTCCAAAGCACTATTCATTCTATCTATCCAATCCATCTTTCCCCCTCTTCCTCTCCTTTCTCATACCTAATATATCGAGAAAGGTATTTATTTGTCCGTTATTTCATGCACAAAAATGTCGGATTGTTTTTTTAATTCTCGTTAATTGAATAGCACTCTATAACATCATGTTCAAACTCCAAAATGGATCATGTATTTCCCCTCCTCTTTTGCATGTAAGATTTTTGAAGCAAGCTCACTAAGTTCATCAGATTTCTTGAAATACTCTGAAGACGTGACAATATCATAAAACAATGATAAAGACTCTGGTGGAATAATTGTGATTCCCCAATAGGCTAAACCATATTCTGGGCGACTAAATGAATGAAAGTACGTTTTCATAATAGATAAATGCTTATCTAAATTGCTTATAAGATCATCATCAACAGAGATACAATTATATTTATTTGCTTCATAGTGAATGTAGTTTGTCTGCTTGTCTAAAGCATCAAGTATCCCAAATTCATGTACACAAGGCATACTCATCCCCCTCCCATAATAAATTATTTCGTCAACTAAACTCCCATTTTCTTTAGTGAACATTTAAAATTTTAACCTTTAAGCAGGGGTAATTTGTTCTCCTGCTCCTTCGTTATTACATCCGCATTCTCCAATTTATACACTCCCAAAGCTCCTCCCGAATATTCCATATTAACAAAAATCTATCAGTTAAATTAATCTAACAATTATCATATTATGTTATTATTTGGTATTAAGAAAGTCATTTATAGAATCCTTTAAAATACATACAGAGGTGTTGTTTTGTGGAGGAAAACCAATATATAAAGGGCATAAGACTGGAACGGAACAGCATTCCTTCTTTTAGAAACTACCCATTTCACTTACCTAGCATTAAGAACCTAGATGAACTAGCATTTCACCCAAATGTGACCTTTTTCGTTGGTGAAAATGGGATGGGTAAATCTACCCTATTAGAAGCGATTGCCATTGCTGCTGGGTTTAATCCAGAGGGAGGTTCCTTCAATTTTAATTTTTCGACCTATAATTCTCATTCTTCATTGGAAAAATATATCAAATTAATTAGAGGGGTCCACAAACCAAAGGATGGATTTTTTCTTCGTGCGGAGACCTTTTATAATGTGGCATCCAACATAGAAGAATTAGACCGTGAGCCAGCTCCAGCGCCACGAGTGATTGATTCCTTCGGCGGAGTATCGCTTCATGAGCAATCACATGGGGAATCCTTTTGGGCAACCTTTATGAATCGTTTTCGTGGACAAGGCATCTACCTTTTAGATGAACCAGAGGCTGCTTTATCCCCTCTGAGACAATTATCGATGTTGGCTCACATTCATGAATTAGTTCTCCAAGATTCACAATTTATCATTGCCACCCATTCTCCTATTATCATGTCGTATCCAAAAGCTAAGATTCTTGAGCTTACAGAAGAAGGGGCAAAAGAAACCACACTTGAAGAAACGAACCATTATCATATCATGAAGCAGTTTTTTGACGATAAAGACAGATTGTTACATCATTTACTGAATGAATAGGTCCCACCAAAGCTAAATTTTAAATAATCTTTAAGATCATACTTTTTCACAAGAAAGAAAGGGGGAGAAAAATCCCCCTATCTTTCTTAAACACTTCTCTTAAAACCTAAGTATCTTGTACCTTGAAAGGTTAAAATCCCATAATCCCCTTCCGCAAGTTGACCATATTCTGCACCAGTTAGTTTTAACTCTAAACGATCGCCGCTTTCAAATTCGAAGGTTGCATAGTAGGTTGTTGATGTACTATGACTATGATGACTATCATGATGATGAGTATGTCTGCTCACATTCGTTCGTTTTGTTTTTACGATGGCAGGTACAGATAATTGTGGTGACTGCTCATTTCTTCTCCATTCCTTAAGACCGTTAGTAAGGGCAAATAAAAACGTCCCAATTACAATAATGAAAATAATTCCGATAAAAATAGGACCGAAGCTAAACATGAAATCTCCGAATGGATCATGGAACATCTTTCATTCCTCCACATTCTATTTTGTTTTTAATCTCTATACGAAAATAGAACTGAAAAGGTTTCTGGAAAAAGGTTATATTCACCCTTTAATATTAACCCTTTGGAGAATCATCAATAGACTGGGCAGAAGGATAGGTACATCATCCTAGGTTTCTGTTATCCTCTATGTTTTTGGAAATCCTTTTGCTAAAAAATGCTTCCTAACAGTTTGATAATATAACATCATACGTAAAGAACCTTCCATGAGTAAAGGAAGGTTCTTTGTTACAGAATTTCACAAAAAAATAATTTAAATTGGATTTTCATTTAACAATACGAATATCACTTACTGAAAAACTTCTTTGCTCTGTATCCACATACTTTTCAAAGAATGCTTCATTAATTCCCGTAATCAAGGACAAAAAGCCGATATCCACTTTTAAATCATCAATTAGACTAGAAACGCTATATTCCCCTTTTTCAAATAACAGTTGTAAAATACTTTGGATTTTCATTGGACGTTCAATTGGGATATCGTTATCCAACGGCTCTATTTTCCTATATCCCTTTTTATTAATGGACATGAAAAAATATCTAAATTGTTGATGAGTTAAGATTTCTAGTTTATTCGCTCGCATTGCCAGAGCTTGTAAGGAAACCATCCATTTCATTTTTAAATCAATATAGGAATCGGGATTCGAAACTTTAATTAGATTCAAGCAATCTTTACGGAATTCTTCTTCTGGAAGGAGAAATTCCGATGCAAAAAGATTTGCCTCTTCCTCAATTTTTTTATAGGTCTGCTTATCCAAAATATTAAATTCAACCTTATAATGCAGTAATAAGTGTCCAAGTTCATGGGCTAAATCAAAATTTCTACGAGCAGCAGACTTCTTAATTGTTCCAATAACAATGTACGGATAATCATCTTCTGTCCACAAGCTATAGGCATCAATCGTATCACCTATAGATTTTTCAAAGACAAAAGCTCCTGCCTTTTCTAGATAAAAAAGTAAATTCTTATTTGTATTATGAGGAAGTCGAATTTCATCTCTAGCTAAAATAGCAATCGCTTTAATTTGCTCTTCCCTGTCTAAATCTTGATTAGAGTTAAGGAATTTTATTACTTTTCTTCTTAGTCCTAATAGAATATTAGGAGGATACTTTATTTTTTTTGCAATTTTTTTTATAAATGCGTCTAAAAATTTCACATGAACTAATTCGCTTTGTGTTTTGATCGTTGAATTGATCGTTTCAGATCTATATGCAATACTTTGAATGCGGATATTGTCTGCTAAGTTACCATTTTCCAATAAATCATTTCGGTAAAAATAAGAAGACTTTACCTTAAATAGGCTCTTCATTTTGTTTACAATTTCTAATTTAGGAGACACGTAACCATTTTCGTATTGCCAAACAGCTTGTTCGGTAACCCCGATCTCTTTTGCTAATTGGGCACGACTAAATTCATGCAGAATACGTATATTGGTTAAGCTCTTACCAATAAACAAAGGAGTACCTCCTTTCATTCCATCTAACTTTTCTTTTCCTTCGCATCATCGAAGGCAATCTCATAAGCTGTTGCATCATAACCCACTTCAATTTCTGCCGAGCTTTGTAATATTGCCCTTGTATCATCTTCCATTTCAATAATATGTGAAGGTTTGGTATTAATGTACTTAGTTAAATTCTCGACCAAATAAGCTTTATTATTCACTGGATTTGGCATCCATACCTTAATTTCACTAATTAAAAACTCTGAATCAATTTCATAAGTTACGATATAGAAACGATCATAATGTTTACTTATCTCTAATGTATCATTACTATTAATTTGAACTACTTGAACATCTTCTAATAGTTCTAGTTGCAATTGAGTGGATTGCCCTTGTGGAATCGGTATAGCTACTTCTGGAAATTCAATAGATGAATTGATATCTGTCAAATTAGCCATATAAGATGCTTTAGTCGAACGAGTTCGGCCTTTTACATCTTTGCCTTTATCTACAGCATTAGGATCAAAATAACGTACATTTTTTACTAAGAAAAGAACCTTGTCTTCCTTCAGTTGAAATTGAAGATATTGCCAGGTTAGTCCAGCTTTTGATAGACGACCAGTCACCCCATGTTTTTCACATTCCACCGCTATATGATGGTCAATATGGTTTCCTTTTACCCAAGCATATGCACCATGAACCTTTAATTCACGTGCTTTCTCTCTTCGTACAGATAAATAATCCTTATAGCCTTCGATAATTCCATCAACAATGCTTATGTTAAGTTCTTGAGGTAAATGGTATTGTTTCATCGTCATAACCAACACACTCCTCATTATTGAAATAAAAAATGATTTATTTATATTATAATTAAAGTTGATATGACTTGGAATGATTTTATTTTAATTTTTGTAGATATTTATGTAATTCTATTTAATAATTTTCATAGATTGACAGATTTATTGTTCCAAAATGTATGAACTGCACAGCCCCCTGGAATAATCAACAAGGAGAAGTTTGCCGACATAAAGAAAATTATAGAAGGAAAGCTCAGGAAATGCTTTAAGTATGTAACCGAATTACACTATAATAAAGTTAGAGCTAAGCATTTCGCATAGCTCTATTGCATCAAATTGTTATCAAGTCTATAAAGATTCACTTCATTATCAAATAACCAAAATTCCAAGGATCTTTCTCTTTCCTTATCCACATAACCAATAATGTTCGCACCTTGTTCTATGCGAAAATAGTAGTTATCTCCATATGCTTTTATGATATCTTCCTTTGTATCACCAATCTTAATTTCTTTAGCCGTTTCCAAACCACGATCCGTTATAATAAATCTTGTCATTTTGCCTTTTTTATCGACTGCCACCTCAATTCCATTTGTTAGTTTAAAATAATCATAGTTCTCAACATCTCGACTTTTCTCTATTCCCTTTCCATATTTCTCCGTTATTTTCCCACTGTAAAAATCATCATTTAAAGACAACCCATCAATCAATATCCTCTTCGCTTAAATTTGTCGTACTTGTTATCAATTGATGGTAGGAACGAGGGAAGTTTTGGCCTAATGTAAAAGCAGATAATAGCAGAATAATCCCAATGGAAGCCACAATAATCATCAATCGTTTCATATATGTCTCCTTCACCCTTCATTACTTCTATATTCCAAAATATCTCCTGGTTGGCAATCCAGTGCCTTGCAAATCGCCTCTAACGTTGAAAATCGAATAGCTTTTGCTTTTCCATTTTTCAAAATTGAGAGATTCGCCATTGTTATTCCAACCCTCTCCGAAAGCTCCGTAACACTCATTTTTCTTTTTGCTAACATGACATCAACGTTTACGATAATAGCCATTTTGCCACCTCAAACTGTTAAATCATTTTCTACTTTTATTTCAATCGCGCTCTTTAATAGTTCTTGAAGGATAACAGCAAATACAGCAACAACAGTAGTTGCAAAAATTATCACAATACCCAAGATGGCTATTCCAGGATGTAAAGCGTTCTGCCCGGCTAGTAAAACCATCCCTATTACATACAGGATGATTATGGCTAACGCACAATTTTTGATACGGCCTAATGAGATCAAAGGGAATTCGGAAAAGGCTTCTCCGCCTTTAATGTAGCTTAAAATCCTTAATGCCTGGTATAAAGCGAGATAAAAAGGGATTGCGGTTATATATATCCCTATAAGAACAGGGAATTTCAAGTAGGCGAACTCTGGATTCATCACCGCTGCATCTCCCGCCAACTTTGGCAACCATAATACACAAAAAAGAAATATCGTAAGTCCGATAATAAAAATGGCCATTTTTAAAAAGGTTAATTTTCTTTGTTTAAGAAAGCGTTTAGAGGAGAATAATAACATAATCCAAGTCCAAAACGAGGAGGGGCATTTATTTGATGCTAAATGTACCTTCAATCCCCCAGCAAGTGACGAGGAGATACTTGATTTTGAAAGACAAACAGGATTTATCTTGCCTCCAGATTATAGAGCATTTCTAAAAATAACCAATGGGTGTCGGCTATTTGATGATGTCCATTATGGCGGTGAGATTGAACTTTATAGCTTAGAACAGATTATTGACTTTAATAAACACTACGACCAATACGAAGGCTGTTATGATATAGCATATATTTACCAAGATAATATTGTGATCAATTCCCGATTGATTTCTGAGGATAAAGAGAATTATCTTTTTTGGAAGGGGCATATAGATCAATTTGAAGAAGCTACTCCCTTGAAAATGAACTTTGAATTATGGTTTGACAGATTTGTTATTAGTCAAGGTACAAAGTTTTGGTGTTGGTCTATTTTTACTGCAGAAAATTACTATAGGCTATCCTAAATTCTAAACTGGCTTAGGTTGAAGTATTGTAAAAACAACGGATAATCATATTGGCAATGTCACACCGCACCACAAACCTATAGTTAAAAAAATATTAGTAGGTATTTTATTCAATGTCCAGTTAAAAATAGTAACAGGCTTTTTTAGAGGGAGTGAATAGAATGATTCAATTACAAACAGGGATTGAAGGAAAAAGGGCTAATTTTGGTGCGGTACGAGATATTTTTCAGTCCCATGGGTGTAGTTTTTGTAGTAATTTTGATTATCATCAAGGGAAATTTGACGCTTTATTATGGCGAGATGGAGGAGAATCCATTTATTTAAGAGTACCAATCTATGTTTTGGATGGAGCCCTAGATCATTCAAATGCAATAATTGAGTTTGGAACGCCATTTGTCATTAAGCATATTGTGAACCTTGGATTAGATTATGATGAAAATTCACTTGTAACTGCTACTACAGGGCTTGCTCAATTCCAAGAACCCATTGATGAAGATGGAAATATTCATGATAAAAGCAGATGGGTAAAAGCTGGCGAAGAGACAATTGGCCAAGTATTTAATTCTATCAATGCTTTACTTATTTCCTACTAACTCAAATCGAGTAGGAGGGGGTGGCTAACCCCCGGCCTCTCACACCACCCTAGATAGAAGTACAGGGCTTAGGGTCAGGGGTGTAAGGGAGTTCAATCTTGTCTCGCTAACTTAAACCAACCTTTTCCTTTCTTGTTACGTTCATTAATCATAGTAGGGATGATTAAGTAAAGAGCATATGCAAATGACATCCAAACGGTAAAAGCAATGACTTGGGATTCACTCAATTGCGGAAAAATATATTGATGGCTAGATAAGGAAAATGTATCTAATGTTAAACCGACAATTGCACCAATTATGCCAAATTTTAGTGATGCATTTTCTGATTTATCAAACCATAAGTACAAAGAAGTAGTACCCACCAATAATATGGCTGTTCCTACTATTAATAAAAGAATACTCATAACAAATGAACTTGAACCGGGGCTAAAGAGAACCTGTTTTCCGAAAAGCACAAAAAACAATGTAGCAAAAATCCAAACGACTATACCCCATAATGCTGTAAACAAATATCCCCTCATTTGCCACCCTCCTGAATAGTCACATTGCTAAGTGTTGTAAAAAGTTTTTCAATCCCTTCATAAACTGTTTCAACAGGGAAATCCTTTATCATAAGAGCCTGTAATGCCAATCCGTCTACCATTGCATTAAATAATACACCCCATGTATCAAGCGAAACTCCGTTTATTGGTGACCCCGACCATACTCTTGTTAAGTTATCGGATAACGCCTTGTTTTCCTTCTCTAAAACACACCTAAGCTGTTCTCGGATTTTTTCATTATTTAGTCCTGCAACCATTAATGTGAAAAATAATTTATGAAAAAAAGAATCTTCTCCACAACGACCTTTTGCTGATTCTAACGCTTGTTTTATCAAATTTTCACTACTCTGCGATAATTCACTCCACGAACTATCACAAATATCTTTCACGATATTTAATAGCAACTGTTCCTTTGTTCTAAAATGGTAATAAACTGTACCTTGTGTCACTCCGCCTCTTTCTGCAACCGCCCTCAATGTAAACTTTTCAATACCATTTTCAACTAAACACTCTTTAGCAAAATTAATTAGCTCTTCTTTACTAACAACATTTGGCTTTGCCATTTAAACACCTCTTTTTAGTTATTCAACTAACTAACTATATATACAAAAATTTTACCACTAAAGTTGGGAAGTAGCAATATCGCCACTAAAATCCTCTAACCTTTTTATTATAAAAAAGAAAGAGCTGTCTTATTATGACAGCTAATTCCTTGGCAAATATTCATCGTAAGTATTCATTTTTCATATAGTTGATATATGAGTGTCTCTTCATCAATGGACTTTGCGATTTCATACGCCTCTTGCAGACTCTTTTCATTATTAATGATCTCATACATATATCTAATCACAAACATTAACGATGAATTGCCATCAATGTAATCATCTGGTGCTATGTAAGAATGACAGCCACATTCAAGGAATGCTTTTGCTAAGTTTTCTTCACCTAACGTACAACCAGTTGCAATGACTTTTATATTTTTTAAATTTGTATATCGCTTTACATCATGAAAGTCAAAAAACTCTCCTCTTGGTTCATCAGACTCATAAACTTCTTCACCCAGTTCTGGCATACACAGTCTCCCTTCATCACCATGAAATGCCAAAATCAAATAATCACACCTTTTGTCCATCTCTTCACCAGATAATACATCAATTAAATCATTTGGTCTCCCAACCCAGTGTACTGTTACCCTTGCTCCAAAATATTCAAGTGTTGAACGCATAGCAAATGCCTCCATATCACAATTGGGTCCAACAACTAATGTGATATATAACTCTGGTCTACTCATTTTATCTTGCTCCTTGTTTTTATTTTAGAACTTTCTATTAGCCGAAGAACGATGAATACCGCCAAGATGTAAAAAACTTTTCATTAAAGCCATTAGAAAATTCATCATATCGCCTACTCCCATTCTTCAAAAGATAAATTGGTAGGTTCATCTAAAAGGTCAGCAGAAAAATCAATATTGGTTGTTGGAGTTTCTTTATCAACTTCCTCAAATTTCAGTTCATCAATCCATACTTGCCCATTTCCCGAAAGTAAAACACCAAAGGCAATGACCACACTGTTTTCTGGCACATCTAATACGATGGAATAATGATTCCATTCACTATTCCCTACTACTGGGCGGTCACTCATATTATCAAATTGCAATACATCTCCAAGTGCATCATCTACACGCATCCAAAATCCACAGAATCCACCAACATCTTTTGTTTTGATAAAACCAGACAGTTTAATCCTTTTACCAAGAAATTTCTCTGCCTTGAACTGTTGCATCATTGTTGCAAATTCTCCTTGCGATTGGACAGTAACTGATTTTAAGAAACCAGATGCTTTTCCTTTATGAAAAATTTCTCTATCAATTCCCATCTGATAATTAAACGGATGACTCCCACTTAACTGCCATCCTTTTAATAACTGTTCATTTTTCAACTTTACTTCCTCCCTTTGTATGGTTAATTTACTCATGATTTTACGGTATTGGCCTGGTGGTAATTGATAATATTTCTTAAACGAACGAGTAAATGATTCTTGTGTTTCAAAGCGATAATAGAAAGCAATATCGATTATCTTTTCATCCGTATAAAGTAGCATGTTAGCAGAATCCGCAATTCTTCTGTACCGAATGTATTCAGATGCAGTTACGCCAACCTCTTTTTGAAAAATACGATGATAGTGGTATTTTGAGAATCCAGCAAACTGGGCAACGCTTTCTAAAGATAGCTCTTCATGTAAGTTCTGCTCTATATACTCAATCGTTTTTTGAATGATAGGGCTATAGCTCATACCATGAACCTCCTTACAAATAAGATAACAAAAGAAAACATATTTTTTTTGACATATATTGCTTTGTTTAACTTAGACGTGAAATAATCCCCACCTTTCAAACCAGATGGGGATTATTTCACGTCTACAATTCAAAAAATATCAATATATTAAGGAACCAACTTAAATACCGTAAGTTCCAACTCGAATTACGAGGGAAGAACTTGATTGGGGGGACACAATAGAATTCAGGTATTAAGGAAAATAAGGGTTACGATATTGTTGTTATTCTTCACATGACAATAGCTCTTTTATATCCTCTTCTATTTTCGAAGGTGAAGTAGTAGGTGCGTATCGTTTGATAATTTTTCCCTGTCCATCTATAAGAAATTTAGTGAAATTCCATTTAATATCTGCTGTTAACAATCCCTTTTTCTCTTTTGTTAAATATTTATATAGTGGATGGGCTTCTTTTCCCTTCACATCAATCTTTTTAAAAAGAGGAAAGCTAACCCCAAAGTTTATTTGACATCTCTCTGATACCTCTTCATCTGATCCTGGCTCCTGATTTCCAAACTGGTTACATGGGAATCCTAATACTGCAAATTTATGCTCCTTATATTTCCCGTATAGTTTTTCCAATTCTTTAAGTTGAGGAGCAAAGCCACATTTAGTTGCTGTGTTAACGATTAAAAGTACATGACCCTCATAGTCTCTCAATGACTTCTCTTCCCCATTAATCAAGTGAGCTGAAAATTGATGAATACTCAAGAAAATCCCCCTTTTCAATACAATAACAGTTTTTTATTTATACCCCATAAAGACATCCTTTTTTATATTTCGTTTAGGAATACCATGCCCTTTTAAATAGACCGATACAGAATCAACCATTGCCTTTGTCCCTGCAATACAATAAATTCCACTTTCTTTATGCATTGTTGTGAATCTATCTATCTCTTGATATAAGCGATCTCTTGAATCCAGATAGTTTATCATTATAGATGGATTTTTTGCCATTTCATCAAGTTCGTTCTTATAGATATATGATTTATTGCTGTCCATATAGAGGAGAGTTATCGGATTTCTAATTCCTCCCTTCACCATCTCAATTTGCTTTAATATGGATCTGAATGGTGTAACTCCTATACCCCCTGCTATGAGGAGTGATGGACTTTTGTCATCTAAATAGAGAGGCCCAATGGGTCCACGCATACTTATTTTCATCCCAGGAGATAATTCTAACATGGCTTTCTTAAACTCACTTGGGTGTTCACTAATGACCATTGTTATTTTGACGATATTCTCTTCAGGTGCAGATGCCACACTAAAAGGTCTTGTTGGTTTTTGAATTTTTTTGTGTAAGATACTAAAAACACCATGCTGTCCAGCTTTCCAGTTTAAATCCTTTTCTTTTTCAAAAATAAACGAATGTATCTCTTCAGATTCTTTATAGCTTTCTATGAATTTCAATTCCCTTTTTTTCAATATTCGCGAAATATCTTGAATAATGCCCATTCTTCCATCCCCTTTTTCTTATTCTTATCGAAAACTATCTATATTTGCGATTGCAAACTCTTCAAAAGTACGTGATTTTTGGCCAGTCAGCTTAATGAAATCATCTGTGACATCTTTTGCAGTTCCCATCCTTGTCATAAAATACAACGCCACTGTCACATTTACATATGCTTTTTCCAATCCTCGCTTTTTAATATAATGCCTTCTATACTTTAAAAATCCTGGTTTTGCGTACTCAATTTTTCTTCCTGTCACTTTGCTCAAAATTTCTGCAACTTGAAAATAATCTAAAGCCTCAGCACCTGTAATGGTATGAGCTGTATTTTTATACTTTTCTGGATTTTGAAGTAAAGTTGCAACAGAAAGACCAATATCCTCTGCATCTATAAAACTTGTTTTACTGTTTCCTGCTGGTACAAATATTTGATCCATTTCTCTTATTTCCGTGGAATGAATTCCTGATATATTTTGCATAAAAAAACCTGGTCGAATATGAGCGTAAGGAATTTGCAATGATTCAATGTACTTTTCAATTTTATGATGCGGCGGAATTGTATTTTTCTCTATGCCCATTAAAGACAAAAATGAAACAAGCTTTATGTTGCGAGCTTTCATAGCATCAATAAAAGGATACAAATCCTCTGGTTTTCCAAGATGAGGTGGTCTAATTAGGAATACCCGATCCACATTTGCTAGTGCATTTTCAAATGTCTCCTTTTTAGTAAAGTCAAAGTAAACAGGATTGACCTTATCCTGAAACAAATCTTTTAACTTTTGAGTATTGGTTCCAGCAGTAACTACTTGTTCTCCCATGTTTAACAAATTCTCTGTAACATACCTACATTACCTGATGCACCTGTTACTAATACTTTCATCCTAATCCTTCTCTCGAATTTTATTTATTCTCTTTAATAATCTGTTAATAGTTACCCTGATCATTAGACCAGTCTATATAATAATTTGCTAAAAGAAACCAGTCTCATCTATTCAAGAAGAACTGGTATCTGTTTTGCAACCATTCTTAATGGTTGACTATCTCCCATTGTAAAGGATAAAAGAAATGCTCCTTCTAGCATTGAATTAATCGCAATCCCTAACTCTATTGCTCTTTTTTCCTCTAAACCAGAACTTATCAACTTTTGCGTAAATGCTTCTTGAAAACTTATATACGCTGATTGACAGGCATTTCGTAACTGCTCACTAATTAATGATGTTTCAAGTGCTATAGATGCAACAGGGACCCCACCTTTACAACCTTCTTTTTCAAATCGTTCAGCCATATCATTAATAAGATTCTGAATTGCTATTACAGGATCAGATGATTTCTGTAGCCCTTCTACTATTTGTTCTAACACAAAATTAGCTGTCACTTGTAATGATTCCAGGGCAAGCTGTTCCTTTCCATCGGGGAAATGGTAATATAATGACCCTTTAGGCGCACCACTCTCGTTAATAATTTGATTAAGTCCTGTTGCATGATACCCTTGTATTTGAAATAGTCTGGATGCAGTTTTAATTATCTTATCCTTTGTACTTTCCTTCTCGTTCATTTTATTACCTCATTTCGAAAATTATAACAACTGGTCTATATACATATTAAGAATTGGTTTTATACGTGTCAACTGTTACAATTCCTTAATTAATCATTTGACAAAAAAGAACCACCCGCAGTCTAAGCGGGCAGTTCAACATGGATCTACTTATTGCCATAGCAAACTCTGTTACAGAAAAGGATAGTGAAACTCCAGTATCCTATCCTCTTAATTATAACCAAATTTAACCACTCTACAATTAAGCTCCATCAAAGTTGTGATTACGGCCATGGGAATTTACCACCTATGCCATCTTTTGTTCCACTCTTTGACAGCGAGTTTACCATCCATTGCCTACCCCTTTACCAATAGCCTTGAAGAAGCCATATCAACTGGAAAAGATATTGAGTATGCTTCGTGGATGGAATCTTGCGATAATCCAGATGAAGATTGTAGCGTAGCTGGGATAATGTTAGGTTATTTGTAAGTACAACAGGGGAGAAAAAACTCCAACGAACTCATATGTGGTAATAAGCAAAATAAAAATCAATAAACACTTTTTTGATATCCAATTCTAGTCCATCACTCATTTAAAATACTTCATTTTATAAGTGCAGCCTTCCACACAATGTAGTTCCTTTCAGATGATAATTCCTCTTACTCTTTTACAGCAGGTGGTCCAAATACTCCTCGCTGAAGATCTCGAAATGCCTCCCGGATTTCTTCTGCCGTATTCATTACAAATGGTCCACCAAATGCAATTTCTTCCCGAATAGGAACTCCTGAATATATCAACACTTTAGAACGAGTTTTTGCTTTTATTTTTAATTCACTTTGGTTAGACTCTGAGCCTTCTTCATTAAAGGATAAGATAGCCGCTCCTGTTTTAGTTATCTTTGTCTTACTTTCTCCGAATTCCATCTCTCCTGCCAACATGTACAAGAATGAATTATGATTCTCAGGTAAAATATGTGTATACTCAGTTCCTTCACGAAGGGTAATTTCCGCCATTGTAATAGGTACCAAACTATTCATTGGTCCTTTTACCCCTGCAATATCCCCTGAATACACTCGAATCGAACCACCCTCAAAGTTCATAACAGGAGCATCTTCAACATAGATGTTTTGATAAGATGTTTCTGTACGCTTTAAACATTTTGGAAGGTTTAGCCATAGCTGTAATGTATGAATCAAGTCATCATCATAAGCCTCTTCAGCATGTCTAGCTGCCCATCCAGCATTCATATATTGAACATCACCAGCATTTAAAAGGCTATAGCCACCCGCATTATCTATATGTTCAAGCCTTCCATCAACAACATACGTTACAGTTTGAAAACCTCGGTGAGGATGATCAGAGAAGACTCCACGCTTATACCAGTCTTCAGCCATAAGAATAAAGGGAGAGAATTCTTGATTCCTCTCAGGATTAAGAATAACTCCTTGTTGGACATGTGGGTAGCCATTTTTATTATATTTTGGATACCAAAAATCTCTTACTTCTCTATGAAAAGTTGATTCATTAGACATTTCAATTCCTCCTTCTTAGGATATGCTACACCATGAGACTAAGCATATTAATACATTAATTTCTCTGCAGTTACAGCTACTTTACGCATTCCATTTTCAACGATCTCCTCTGCTATATCGGGTCTTGCATTATGTCCTTCAATAACAACCTCTTCGGTAACTTCCATACCAAACATTCCAGCAAATATGCTTCTCATATAATTCACTGCATGTTCCATATTTTGCATTTCCGGTGAAGAATAATACCCACCTCTTGCATTCATTAGAATAATCTTTTTCTCTGGCATTAAGTAGACTGGTGAACCATCTGGACCGTATTTGAATGTATAACCCGCTTCATCAATGTAGTCAATAAATGTATGAAGTTTAGCAGGAACCGTTAAGTTCCACAACGGAAAAACAAATACAACTACATCTGCTTCAGCAAATACATCTTTCGCTTTTTGTTTCGCAGCTAGAAGACGTTGTTCTAATTCCGATAGTTCTTCACCACTTTGTAATTTACCGAAAGCATTGAACAATTCCTGCCCAAAGTAAGGCATATCTTCTTCAAAAGCATCATAGACAGTTACATTAAGATTTTTTGCCTCTTTTATAGACTCCATAAAGGTTTCATACATTTTACTAGATACACCCTCTGGGCGATTATTTGCTTTAACTACTAATAAATTCATTTAAAAAATCCTCCTAAATTCCTGTTCCCGCAATAAAAGGGAATTGATTTTACAACTATTGCATACGCAACACTTGTTGTATAATCAAATTATAGATATGATTTCTTCACCACTCAAGCAACAAAATCTTCACTTTGTTGCATAAGCCACAACTTATTTAAAATGTCTCAATGGAGGACTTAAAGATGGAAGAAAACACAGACCTACGTTCAATTCGAACGAGAAAATTTATTATTGATTCTTTTATAGAACTTTTAGAAAAAAAGGATTTCAACAGTATCACAATCAGTGATATTACAAAGGGAGCCATGATTAACCGGGCAACCTTTTATCGGCATTTTCTCGATAAATATGATTTACTTGAAAAAGTAATAAAAGAGGATTTACTGGAGAATGTACTTAAGGAATTGTCGAATAATGAAGAGTTCAGCGAGGAAATGCTGAAGAGTTTGTTCTTATCTATTACTACATTCCATATGAGCTTATCAACCCGTTGTCAAAGAAGCTATCTCGATATGAGTGTGAATATTGAAGCCATATTAAAAAAGGAACTTGAACAGATCATTTTTCAATCACTATTAAAAAAATATCCGAAGGAAAGTAATGAAAGGCTAAGAATGCTAGCCACCATGTTAAGTTGGATGATTTATGGAGCTTCAATTGATTGGAAAGAGAACAGCAGTAAATCACCAGAAGAATATTTAGAAGATGCTAGTTTGTCTATTAGGCAATTGATAAAGAATGAAATAGTGTAAAGTTACTATCGTAAAAAAGCGTTACTCCAAGTGGAATAACGCTTTTTGCTCTTAATCAACTTACTTGTTAGTAGGGATTGAAGGTAAGACCTTATTTATATATTCCTGCCAGTAATCTTCATCGCCATCAATTTCATGAAGCCAACAATACATTAATAAGACTTCAAGAAATTGTTTTTTACCTCTGATAAATGGTTTGCTGGAAATTTTCCTATGTAATGAATTAATATTGAATAAATTACTTTTTTGTTTATAGTCATACTCATATTTTCTCCAACTATCTCTGCTTCTGATTCTATGCTTTACATCCCAAGTTTCCTCATTTTCAAAAAAGCGAGACACATAGTTTGAAGCAAAAGTCAGCAAATTTACTTGATATTTGTCCCACGTCTTTTAATCCACTCTTCTACTTCCTCTGAGATATAGATATTTTCGAAATCCATTTTTGGATTACTTTGAATTCGATGATGATCTTTGATGAAAAGGAAAAGCATTTCAGTCTGTTCTTTCAGAAAATGGTTTTTCTTTATGAGGTAAGCGTAACAATCATAAGAAACACTACGAAACTCTTGATCAGTGTTGTATAGATCAAATAAATCATCTTTTTTAAGGTAACTAACAATGGAACGATTCAGTTGCTTGTCATAATCGTCATAAATTCCAACACCATTCCTGAATATCAGATTCATATTGCCGAAGGGAATTTTTATACTTTTCAAGACGTTCTTCGTTTAACACTGTTTTTTCATCCAATTTTGAATCATCAAGGTATTGATTGAAGTATTCGAATATATAGTTCATACACGTTTGCATATTTTGAGCCTTTGACTCAATATCGAATTCATTAATTCGATCTTCCTTTTTTCTTTTTGAAATGTACTCTTCAAGAGAAAGCATCCTTGATCACATCCTAATTTATCTTTCTATACCATTTCTCTATTTATTATACTAAATTCCCTTTCTATCCTTTATTCCTAACCCTCGCACGTCTACTATGTCCCTATCGAATATTAACCTTCCCAAGCCACTTCCCCTTCCCACTCCTCTCAACGCCTTCTCTCCCAAGGGCTCACACCCCTTTTAACAGCCCTTCCATTTTCTGTTATAGAATAATTGTATTCCCGCCTTTTTGCCGATTTGTACATGAAATTGTACCGATTTTACAATGATTTTGATAAAAAAATTACGTTCCCATAATAGACCAATACAGAGTAGATGATTGAGGACTTTCTGATTCTAATGAGTGAGGATAAACACTGGAAAGGATGCCGATTCAATGACCTGGGGAGTCTAACCGAAAGAGTCCTGAACCCTTTGTATCCATCCAATAAACTCGTTCCCGCTCCCCTCCCCCTTAAACCCTACTCTATCCCTTCTCTCCCAACGCCTCAAGCTATTTCCCAATATTATCCGCCCAATAAAGTCGTTCCCGCATTTTCCCCACATTCTTCTAATTTTTGTTCAGATTTTACAACCATTTTGGTGTAGTTGTTAAAAATAGTCCTTCCCTCCTATTCAACTGCTAAAATGTCGGTATCGTCCCCACCACACACCTCACTCCCCTCAAACCCTTGCAGCTCTAAGCACAACCCCTCTTATCTCGCCTTTTTTCTTCCTTCCAATATGCTACATAGTTCTTCCCCAAAAACCCGATTTCCGCCCCTTTTTACCGTTCTGGGTTGTATAGAATATTCCGACAATGTTAAAGAGTTGGTACCGATAATGGAGGAAAGAATCAGGAGAAAAGAAAGGAAATGCAGCCCTGTTGGGACGGTTTTACGGTTGGGAAACACACTGAAAAGAGATTGGAAATCCTACGGATTTTTGTATTGGAGAAACGATTGAAACCTATATCGGACAAGGGATTGAAGGAATATTTGGCAAAAGAAAAGGACTGGATCATATTGAATCCAGCCCCGAATTTTGATTGATATTTTATTGAAAAAACCGATTGAAAAACGATTGAGTATATAAAGATCTGACCGCTGCTCTTCCCGCTTCCTTTGCCGTTGGGAAACCAACTATAAAGCAGTGGGAACCAACTTTTTAGCATGGGGAAGGGGAATAAGACAGCTATATATAGTAGAAAAAAGAATAGAGAAATAAGAAGCATGGTATTGATCCCACCTTTATTCCGCAAAAGCCCTCGTTACTCGAATATAGGTATTTGTATTTGTGAAATGTATTTTCCTTTCAATAACATCTACCAATGTAAATTGATTCAGTTTTTTATTTTCAATCATAATCACCCCCAATTTGATTGAGCACTCATTTTATTAACTTTCTAATTACATACTTTGCAAAGTGTTTCTAAATGATAACTGATTACTTCCTTAACCTTTTCTGAGGAGTACACATCAGGTCTTAATAGAGCATGAATTGACAAACCTTCAATCAATGCTGATAGCCTACTTGTTTCTAATTCTACATTAATTGACTCGGGTAAAAGCCCTTGTAAAACTAACATCTGAATCATAGAATTCGCTAATTCATACGTTCCGTTAGTCATTTCATCTTTTTTTTCTTTTAATGTATCACTTGTAAGTGAGCGAAGTGCAAAGATCAACCAAACACTCGTTTCAATTTTCTTTTTTTCGTCAATTGGCACAAGCTCTAATAGAACTTCCTCAACTGCTTGCAATGGGTTTTCTGACCAATTTTTACTTTGAGAACGTTTTTTTCCTTCTTCCAGGTAATAATTCATGATAAATAATAACATTTCATCCTGTGTTGAAAAATAATGTCTTAACGCACCAGAGGACATCCCTGCTTCAGTTGCAACTCTGCGTATTGATGCTTTCTCAAACCCTTCTTGCTTAATAATATTCCATGCAGCTTCTGCGATCGACTTCCTCTTTTGCTCATGATTAACAATCTTTGGCATTATTAAAACCACTTCCCTTATTTAACACAGTGTGTTATTATCTTTTTAGCACATTGTATTATAATAATACCACATATTAAAAAGGAGGTACTATTTAATTGATAGAAACGATTGAAGCAATGATGCCATCTTCATTAATAGACATATCAACAGCCTTAATAATTATTTCCATTTGTGCCTTAGTTGACATATTAAGTCCTGGTGTACTCGCTGTAACAGCCTATTTATTATTGATACAACCTAATCAATTATCTTCTCGCTTGCTTGTTTTTCTATCTATTACGCAATTAGGCTACTTTGTAATGGGTTTATTACTATACTTTGGTGGAGAATCACTATTGACGAAAATCGAACAATTATCTGAAATTGACTTTATCAATTGGTTTTATATCCTTTTTGGAATGGTTCTTGTTCTAATTAGCTTCAGTAAACCAAAAGATACTACAAAAAAACGTTTAATTTCAATTATACCCACAAACACAACTATCAAAGGGATGATCATATTAGGAAGCATTGTTTTTCTAATTGAATTTGTAACTGCATTGCCTTACTTTTATTCAATTTTATTAATGGATCACCTAGCAATAGAGCCTACTCCTTCTATCTTAATTATAACTGGGTACAATCTTGTAATGGTGCTTCCTTCACTACTGCTTTTAGGAGTTAATATTGTGCTTAAAGACAAACTACATCAATTTCTAAATAAAATCAGGTCAAAATTAAATGAAGCTCCAATTTCTTCACTCTTAGTAGCGATAGGAGTAGTAGGTGCAGTTTTTTTCAACATCGGTCTTAGAGGCATATTAAATTAAAAAAATTTTAATGAGGTGTTCATCATGAAAGAAATTATTAGTGGACTTAGTTTACTATTCCTTATCCAAGGAGTAGGAGGGCTAATTAATCATCTAACAAATGGAGGTAAAAGCTGGTTTTTAGTTAATTATGTTGATGCCTTTCAAGGATTTGAAATCATTTTAGACATTGTATTTATTATAGTTGGCGGGGTCATAGGTTTAGCATCTCGTAAAAAAGACGACTCTACTAAAAGTGAAAATTAAAATGTACAAATTTACACTACAGCGGAGGAATTCTCACCACTTCCGCTGTTTTCCCTTTACTTTGCCTTTTAGAAAAGAAAAGGGACGAAGTCCTACTGGACCCGCCCCCCGAATTTTGATTGATTTTACGATTGAATCAAGATTGAATACATATTTGTTTACCCGCTGGTCTTCCCGCTCTGGATACCAACTATTTAGCAGTAGGTACCGACTTTTTAGCGTGGGAACCAACTTTTTAGCAGGGAGATAAAAACATAAATGTACAATAGATTGACAGAAATTAGGATGTTGAGAAGTGGAGAATCAGACTTTTTAGAAACAAAAAACACGAGGAGAACTGGAGGGTTTCTCCAATTTTCTCTCGTGTTAGGGAAAGAATTAATTTTTCCTGCCGTACATAATGCTTTGCTAAGGGAAACTTAAAGTTCCCGATTACAAAAACATTATGTACAAATAGCCCCTTATTCCACCGTCACCGACTTCGCAAGGTTTCGTGGTTTATCTACGTCACAGCCTCTGTGTAGCGCTGCGTAATAAGAAATTAATTGTAATGGTACAACAGAGATAAGAGGTGTTAATAATTCATGTACTTCTGGTAGAACAAAGCTATCTCCGTTCATGTCGAGACCCTTCATCGAGATGATGCATGGGTAAGCTCCACGGGCAACGACCTCTTTGACGTTTCCGCGAATGCTTAGATTCACACTTTCTTGAGTGGCCAATGCAATCACAGGTGTTCCTTCCTCGATCAGAGCAATCGTTCCGTGTTTCAACTCTCCACCTGCAAAGCCTTCCGCTTGAATGTAGGAAATTTCCTTCAGCTTAAGGGCACCTTCTAAGCCAACATAAAAGTCAATTCCACGGCCGATGAAGAAACAATTGCGAGTGACCGTTAAAAATTCACGGGCGATGGATTCAAATTCATCCTTCTCGTCACATAGTACTTCCATAGCGTTGGCAATGATACCAAGCTCTTTCGACAAATCCATTTCCGGCTTGAAACCACGACTAACCGCTGTTACTTCGGCTAAAATGGCAAGAACGGCTAACTGAGCCGTATAGGCCTTCGTGGAAGCTACCGCAATTTCAGGGCCTGCATGCAGAAGCAAGGTATAATCCGCTTCACGAGATAAAGTAGAGCCCGGTACATTTGTAATCGTTAAGGCTTTATAACCTAACTCCTTCACCTTAACTAATACTGCACGGCTATCTGCTGTTTCCCCACTTTGAGAGATGAAGACAAAAAGCGGTCTCTCTGAAAGAAGTGGCGTATTATAGCCAAATTCACTCGAAATATGAACCTCGACAGCAATTTTTGCCATTTTCTCAATGAATTGCTTCCCGACAAGGCCAGCATGGTAGGAAGTTCCTGCTGCAATAATATAGATGCGATCCGCTTCATTCATCGCTGCCAGGATCTCTTCATCAATGGAAAGAACTCCATTTTCATTCCGATATTCTTCCACAATCTTGCGAATGACGAGTGGCTGTTCATCAATTTCCTTCAGCATATAGTGCGGGTAGGTACCCTTTTCAATATCACTTGCATCAAGTTCTGCGGTAAATGGCTTACGGTTCATTACGTCCCCATCAATCGTTTGAATGATCACTTCATCCCGCTTGACGATAACCATTTCCTTATCCATTAATTCCACATATTGATTCGTAACCTGAAGCATCGCCATCGCATCGCTAGCAACAACATTAAAGCCATCACCTAATCCAATCAGTAATGGACTTTTGTTCTTTGCGACAAAAATCGTATCAGGGGTTTCTGCATCTAAGAGCGCAAATGCGTAGGAGCCCTTTACTGCTTTTAGCGTCTTACGAAACGCTTCTTCAATGGAAAGTCCATCATTAAGGAAGATCTCGATTAACTGTACAATGACCTCTGTGTCGGTTTCACTCTTAAGCGCTACGCCCTCTAGGTACTCTTCCTTTAATTGTTCATAGTTCTCGATCACACCATTGTGAACAAGCGTTAATCGTTCGGAAGCACTCTGATGAGGATGAGCATTTAATGTACTCGGTACACCATGAGTGGCCCAACGGGTATGGCCGATCCCGATCCGAGCCAGCATGTCTTCATCTACAATTTTTCGTAAATCAGCAATTCGCCCTTTTTCCTTAAAAACATGAACACCGTTCGCATTGGCAACTGCAATGCCCGCTGAGTCATAGCCTCTATATTCGAGCTTCTCTAAGCCCTTTATAAGAATTTCCTTAGAATCCTGGTTTCCAATATATCCGACAATTCCACACATATTTCTGTTTCCTCCCAAAAAAGGGGGCAAGAAACCTAACATAATCGGGGGCACTTGCCCCCTTATCTCTGTATTATTAGACGCATCGATTCGTATGCTGTCTGTATGCATAACTTTTCTTCTCTTTGTGCATTAAGTCGCCTTAATGTTTTATAGAAGAAAATGACGATTGTGCATACTCAACCGGGAGGCATCCGCCGAATCTTTCGATAAACCTCCTCCTCGTCAACTAATTGCCGTATCCGTTCCGCAATTAGTCCAGGCGCTTTCACTTCAATTGTCACTGTCCACCTTTCTTTATCAAATAAAATCCCCTCCACACGTATAAGACGAAGCTAAACAAAATAAGTTACACGTTAGGAGCGAAAACAGGATTATCATACCTTAGAATAAGGGGGACGTCAACTGAAAATCGTCCCTAATATAAAGTATTCACAAAATAGAAATAACGTACCTGACAGAAAAAATCGCGCAAGTCTCTATGAGAAAGCTTGCGCGGAGGATTCAACTCTCTTATTCTTCTTTTAATCCCATCTCTGCTTCAACAACAGCAGCAATTCGATCTACATAGGCCCCACACTGCTCTTCTGTCGGTGCCTCTGCCATGACTCGAACCAGTGGCTCCGTTCCAGATGGGCGAACGAGGATACGTCCATTTCCATTCATTTCTGTTTCTACCTGCTGAATGATTTCCTTCACCTTTTCATTATCGGTCACATGATGCTTATCTGTTACCCTGATATTCACCAGTTTTTGTGGGAATTTTTGCATCTCAGCTGCTAATTCAGAAAGAGGCTTCTTCATCATTTTCATAATATTAACAAGCTGCAGACCTGTTAATAAACCATCGCCTGTCGTATTATAATCCAAGAAAATAATGTGACCTGACTGCTCTCCGCCCAAATTGTAGCCATTCTTTTTCATTTCTTCAACCACATAACGATCGCCTACTGCGGTTGGAATACTTTTAATCCCATTTGCCTCTAACGCTTTGTAAAAGCCTAAATTGCTCATAACGGTAGAAACAATCGTATTATGCTTCAAGCGATTGTGGGCATTCATATATTTTGCGCAAATATACATGATTTGGTCCCCATCCACGATATCTCCATTCTCATCGATGGCAATAAGGCGATCGCCGTCACCATCAAAGGCTAGTCCAACATCTGCTTCCTTTTCCTTCACAAAAGCAGCCAATGCCTCTGGGTGAGTAGAGCCGACACCAGCATTGATATTTAATCCATTTGGTGATGCTCCCATCGTCGATAAATCGGCATCTAAATCCGCAAATAGATGGGCCGCTAAGGAAGAGGTAGCCCCATGCGCACAATCGAGTGCAATATGTATACCAGAAAAATCCTCATCAACTGTCTGTTTCAAGTATTGTAAATATTTTTGTCCACCTTCAAAATAATCGTTCACTTGTCCAAGATGCTCTCCTATTGGTCTTGGCAGATCATCCTGTTCAACATCTAAGAGCTTCTCAATCTCGAGTTCTTGTTCATCGGAAAGCTTAAAGCCATCCGATCCAAAGAACTTAATTCCATTATCTGCAACAGGATTATGAGAGGCCGAAATCATGACACCAGCTTGGGCGCCGAGGACCTTTGTTAAATAAGCGACACCTGGGGTTGAAATCACACCAAGTCGCATGACTTCTGCTCCGATTGATAATAATCCTGCTACAAGTGCTCCCTCAAGCATATGGCCTGAGATTCGTGTATCTCGTCCAATTAGAACCTTTGGTCTTCCATGATCCTTTGTTAACACATATCCTCCAAACCGACCTAATTTAAAGGCCAGCTCTGGAGTTAATTCACTATTCGCTACTCCGCGAACTCCATCCGTACCAAAATATTTTCCCATATCATTTTCGCTCCTTTAGCTTTCATCACACTTCATTTTGAGTGATGGAGATTTTTACGGTCCCTTTTGCAATCTTCCAGTTCAAATGGTTAGGACCTTCCACTTTAAGTTCAACATCATGCTCTCCGACATCTAAATTAGAGGCATCTACAAAAACATTAAAGTCAGAGGCATCAACATTCTTCAAATCTTCACGTCTGCCAGAAACCGTGATGCTTGCTGACCCATTTGTAGGTTCACGAAAAACAGCCTTATACTCTGCAGGCAAACCCTCTATATGAATGGGGAGATTCGATATGATTTTATCTTCCGTATTATTCACCTTTATCGTCACATTGATGGCCTTTGGATCAACCTCAACAACACCTTCAGGAATCAAGACTGGCAAGGTCACCTGTGTATCCTCTTTTATATTACTTACATCTAATTCCACTCGAACAGAGTCCGTATTTTTTAGGATCTGTTCAGGGGCAATGATTGTTGCTTCTTCTTTTTCTAACGAAATAGAGCCTATACTAATTCCATTAGGAAGCGTCCCTTTCTGCTCAAGCTTAATCGGCACAGTCTTACTTGAGGCCTTAACAGGTAAGGTGACTTCTACCTTATTCGGTTCAACCTCAACGTTCAATTTGTTCAAGCTCTGATCAAGGACTAATATCTCCGCCTCTTTCTTTAACGTATCCTTAATCGGCCCTTTGGCATCTAAGGTTGCCTTTACATAAGTAATTTGATCCACTACATCCCTCGCACCTGTTATTTTGACCTTATTTGGTTTAATCGTCGGGGTTTCTGAGATATAGCCATCTGCTATAATTTTGCTATTGAATTCGACCTCTACACTAAATTCTTGGGTCACCTTCTCTTGGATCGAGACTTCTGCAACCTCTGGGTCAATGGAAACCTTCAGTCGATCGGATATCCCTTTGATTTGGATTGGTACCTTCTTCGTGCCAATTTCTGCTTCGGTTAAATCCACATATACTTCAAATCCTCTTTGGGTAACCGCCTGTTGCAGATTTGACTTGGGGCCAGAAAGAGTGAGTGTCACCGTTTCAGGTATGCCTGTTACGACAAGATTTTCAGCATCATAATAGCTCTTAACAGGAACATTTTCAATGACCTCTGCTTCTTTATCCTGTGGAACATTGACAACGGACTGACTTTTCTCATTGACATTTTCGAAAAGCAACACGGCAAGAATCAACGCAATAACTCGGATAAACCAAGGGTTATCTAGAAATTTATTAATGTATTTATCCATTTGCTTTTCCCCTCCAGTTCCAAAGTCCTGAAGAAGCCTGTTTTGGTTTTTCAATGACTAGTATTTCTGCTGACAAAAGTTCTCTAAATTTATCCAGCTTTAAATCCCGATACAGCTCCCCATTCTTTGTTAAGGAAATGGCACCTGTTTCCTCGGAAACGATAATGGTTAAGCTGTCCGTTACCTCACTGATCCCCAGAGCGGCCCTATGCCTTGTTCCCAGTTCCTTCGAGATGAAGGGACTTTCCGATAACGGTAAATAACAAGCAGCGGCAGCGACAGTATTTTTTTGGAGAATCACTGCTCCATCATGCAAAGGGGTATTCGGAATGAAAATATTAATGAGAAGCTCTGAGGAGATATTGGCATTCAGCGGAATACCCGTTTCGATGTAATCGGCTAATCCCGTTTCTCTTTCCATCGATATGAGCGCACCAATTCGCCGTTTGGCCATATAATCGGTTGCCTTCACAATGGCTTCAACAATTCTTTCCTGTTCTTCATCTTCCCTATTCCCAGTTCTTGAAAAAAAGCGACCTCTCCCCAATTGGTCGAGCGCTCTTCTTAGCTCAGGTTGGAAGATGATGACAAACGCAACAACCCCCCAGGAAAGGATTTGCTGCATAATCCAATTTAGCGTTTGAAATTCTAATTTCTCACTGATTAAGGTCACAATTAATATGACAAAAATCCCTTTTAGCAACTGTACGGCTTTTGTTCCCTTAATAACCATGATGAGTTTGTATATTAAGTATGTAACAAGGAGAATGTCAATGGCATTAATCAGTAAGTTAAAAAGATCTAGATTTCCTATCGACATGCGACTTCCTCCAAATCTATTGTCAAAAAAGCACGATGGCTTTACATTCTTTTCATTCCTATAGTATATCACATAATGAGGAAACACCAATTTTATCTATCAATGGAATTCAAAAAAACAGCCACACCTTGTGACTGTTCTCCTTCTGTTTCATTATCCTCAAATAGATTGACTACTTCTTTCGCCGTATTTTTCAAATAATACCATATCCACTCAAACACAGCATTAATTTCCTTAATTTCTCCTGTTACCTGACCTGCGGAGGCCATATATTTATTCCCTTTGATTACTTCCCCATTGATTACTATGACATTCCCGTCAACTTGGCCCTCAATTTGAAGGGAGCCATTGCGAACCACGACATCACCTTTTACAACCTCACCCTCTGGAACTATCACGGTATCATTTTTTACGATCAGGTTCGGCTGCTTCGATACGGATAGATCCTGCCCCTTATTCCAGCCTGAGATTACACTACCCATCATCAGAATAAGGAAAAGAGAGGCAGCTGTTAATAATGGATGATGTCTAAACCACCTTTGGATTCCCACCTTTTTCTTTTCTTTAGGTAGTTTATTCATCACCTTGCTTGTGAAATCGTCCGGTGCCGTTACAGTGGCCATTCCTTTTACTAACGTAATCGTTTTGCTCAGCTCATGAAAATGCTTTTGACAAGAAACACATTGCTGCAGATGCTGTTTTAAATTCTTTTCATGCTCAGTCGAGATCTCTTCATCTAGATATTCATGCATATAGGCTTCATATTCATGACATTTCAAAGTTCTCACCTCTTATTAAACATTCCTTAATTGTTGTCTCAATGCTTCTCGACCTCGATGAATCCGAGTCTTCACAGTCCCTAGAGGCATATCTAGGATCTCACTGATTTCATTTAATGATAGCTCTTCAATATACTTAAGAACGATAACCGAACGATATTTTTCTGGTAATCGGGAAATCTCCCTTTGAATAATATCCTGCAGCTCCATGCTTTCCACTTCTTCTTCTGGAAGAGCCGTGTCAGATGGAATCTGCGAATACATCGTAAGGCCGTCCGTACCCGACACTTCTGCATCTAAATAAAAATCAGGCTTCTTCTTCCTGATTCGGTCAATGCATAGATTGGTCGCGATTCGATACAGCCAGGTGGAAAATTTCAAATTAATATTGAAGCTAGCAATATTAACATATGCACGTATGAAGGCTTCCTGTGCCATGTCTTCAGCTTCATGGCGGTTGCCAAGCATGCGGTAGCAGAGCTGAAACACTTTGTCTTTGTATAGTTCAACTATTTCTGCATAGGCATTTTGGTCCCCTTTTAAGACCTGATTAATCCTTTTCTTTATTATTGCATCCATTAATATATTTACCTCCGCTCTAAATGCGGCTATTCGATCTACGTATCGATAGCAGAAAAGGTTTCATTTTATAAGCATCTTTTTTTATATTCTTTATTTTACCAAAAAAATGAACCAAATTGTTTAGGAAATTGGAAAGGGGTATAAAGTAATAAATTTTCAAAAAAACAAGCAGTAGCGGAATCATCCAGCTACTGCTTGTTTTTATAGTAAGGCTGTTTTCGGGGTAATGGAATGTCCTTAATTTGAGAAGAGAGGCTATAGTAACTTTTCTCCAAACAACGAGCCCATTAAGGCGACAGCCACAATCGCAGTTTTGTTTCTCTCATCCAAAATAGGATTTACTTCTACAAATTCGGCGGAAGTGATCATATTGGCTTCGGCTAGCATCTCCATGGCTAAATGGCTTTCTCGATAACTAATTCCTCCATTAACGGGTGTTCCTACCCCAGGGGCATCTGTTGGATCGAGAGCATCCAAATCTAGTGATAAGTGGACTCCATCCGTTCGCTCCTTCAGATACTCTATACTTTCCTCCATGACCCTTGTCATGCCTAATCGGTCAATTTCATGCATTGTATAGACTCTTATCCCTTTTTCCTTAATCAATTCCCTTTCGCCTTCGTCTAAGGAGCGAGCCCCAATAATGACGATATTCTCAGGCTTTACTTTGGGAAGATATCCCCCAATATTTATTAAAAGCGGGTGCCCTAAACCGAGACTAACAGCTAGAGGCATTCCATGGATGTTACCAGACGGTGATGTTTCAGCTGTATTTAAATCCCCATGTGCATCATACCAAATCACTCCAAGGTTTTCATAATGCTTGGACACTCCTGCCAGCGTTCCAATGGCGATGCTATGATCTCCTCCCAATACGAGTGGGAAAGAACCAGATTGAACAACTTCATCGATTTTTTTTGCTAGACTTGTTGTTTTTTCCGCAATTAATTCTAGATTTCTAAGATTTGATTCTTTATCAATACTAACTTCTGGTCTTCCTACCTCAATATCCCCCAAATCTCTTACTTCATCAAACAAGGTATTAAGCCTTTCATTTATTCCAGCATAACGAATAGCACTTGGGCCCATATCAACGCCCCGTCTCGTTTGTCCAAGGTCCATCGGCATTCCAATGATTGCTAGTTTTCTCATTAAATTCTCCCCCAATTCCCTTTGCTACCTCTATTTTAAACGCTTACATAGAGATGACTCAACTCGACAGACCTATGTATATATATACAGAAACTGAGTAAGAAGAAGAATTCTATATAGAAAAAACCTCTTAAATCATAATTGATTTAAGAGGTTTACCGTAAAAATTGATGAGCCATGAAGGACTCGAACCTTCGACCCTCTGATTAAAAGTCAGATGCTCTACCGACTGAGCTAATGGCTCATAGTATTACTTAACTGAGAAGTAAGAAATGGCTGGGCTAGCAGGATTCGAACCTACGAATGACGGAGTCAAAGTCCGTTGCCTTACCGCTTGGCTATAGCCCATTGAGATATAATTAAATGTGTTGATATCTAAAAAATATATCCAAAAAGCTTAAAAATCTCAAAAAATAAAAGGACTAAAGTTATCTTGTCCCATTCTTACAATTTTTATAAATGGTGGAGGGGGACGGATTCGAACCGCCGAACCCGAAGGAGCGGATTTACAGTCCGCCGCGTTTAGCCACTTCGCTACCCCTCCGTATTATATTGCTTAAAATTTCTAACTTAATGGCATGCTCAAAATCCTACACTAAAATATGCTTAAAATCTCTTTCGAGATTTTGCGCATGCTTCCGAGGAAGCAACACAAGGAAATGAGAAGCATGGTGCCGGCCAGAGGACTTGAACCCCCAACCTACTGATTACAAGTCAGTTGCTCTACCAATTGAGCTAGGCCGGCAAATAAAGAAAGTTATTACTTTGTAAAAACTCTGGTGGAGGATGACGGGATCGAACCGCCGACCCCCTGCTTGTAAGGCAGGTGCTCTCCCAGCTGAGCTAATCCTCCAGCAAATCTATAAATACTTATAAAAATGGTGACCCCTACGGGATTCGAACCCGTGTTACCGCCGTGAAAGGGCGGTGTCTTAACCGCTTGACCAAGGGGCCGTTATTAAAATTCTTTTTATTAAGAAAGCTTCCGACCGGGCTCGAACCGGTGACCTCTTCCTTACCATGGAAGTGCTCTACCTGCTGAGCTACGGAAGCATTTTAACTAGCTCATAAACATGTTATAAATATAATGGCTCCGCGGGTAGGATTCGAACCTACGACCGATCGGTTAACAGCCGATTGCTCTACCACTGAGCTACCGCGGAATATTAATAACTATCTATACTCTTTTTCACCTTTGATTGTCCTCATCTCAGAGAGACAATTCAAGTAGCAGCTCGATGAGTACAACTCGCAGCGAATTCATGATGTTTCGCTCGTTGCTCTACCACTGAGCTACCGCGGAATAATGTCTTTTGCCCGGCAACGTCCTACTCTCACAAGGGGACAGCCCCTAACTACCATCGGCGCTGAGAAGCTTAACTTCCGTGTTCGGTATGGGAACGGGTGTGA
>NZ_JAUSTU010000028.1:0-34593 GCF_030813005.1 Anoxybacillus andreesenii | reverse complement strand
TCCTGAAAGTAGCAGGCATCCGCCAGCTACTTTCAGAAGATCCGAGGAAAAATATAAAAGCAAGTGGAGAAAAACAATCCGTTCTTCTCCACTTGTTTTATTTTAGAGACTTATCGGACAGCCCCTTTATATGAAACAGTATTTTATTCTTTAACTTTTAATAATCGTAAGCTGTTTAAAGTTACAAGCAATGTAGCCCCCATATCGGCAAATATAGCTATCCATAACGTTAACCAACCCGGTACAACTAAAAGTAAAGCAATAGCTTTAACTACTAGAGAGAAGGTAATATTTTGCTTAATGGTTCTCAATGCTTTTCGACTTAGTTTCATCGTAAACGGTAATTTACTTAAATCATCTGACATTAAAGCAATATCGGCTGTTTCAAGTGCTGTATCCGTTCCAGCTCCACCCATTGCAACCCCAACTGTTGATGCCGCAAGAGCTGGAGCATCATTTACTCCATCTCCAACCATCGCCACACTATGATACTTTTCGCGAAGTTGTTTAATATAGTTCAATTTATCTTCTGGAAGGAGATCGGCCTTAATATCAGATACACCAACCTCTTTACCAATTGCTTCTGCTGTACGTTGGTTATCACCAGTAAGCATAACAGTTTTTTCAATTCCTAGTTGATGAAGTTTTTGAATAACTTCTTTAGATGTTTTTCTTACTTGATCAGCCACAGCAATTAAACAGAGAAGTGCGTTGACGGTTCCAAGAATCATGACCGTTTTTCCTTGTGTTTGTAGGGTTGAAATTTGTTCAGAAATGGTTTTATCTATACCATTTGGAAGAATTTCCTCAAACATACTAGGACTTCCTACATAATACATCTCGTCCTTAACTTTTGCTTTTATACCCTTACCAGTTATAGATTGAAAATCTTCAACAGATACTTCATTATAATTTAATCCGTTTGCTTCTGCTTTTTTCATAATTGCTGAAGCAAGTGGATGTTGTGATCCTTTTTCCAACGCTGCTGTGATGGTCAATAACTCATTTTCATTTCCGCCAAATGTTACGATTTCTGTTACTGCTGGAACCCCTTTTGTTAATGTTCCTGTTTTATCAAAAGCAATAACCTTCAATGCACCGGCTTCTTCTAGGTGGATTCCACCTTTGATTAAAACACCATTTCTTGCTGCGTTTCCTATTGCGGTCACAACAGAAACAGGCGTAGAAACAACTAATGCACAAGGACAACCAACGACTAGTACGGATAACCCTTGATATATCCATTCGCTCCAATCTCCGCCAAATAATGGTGGGACAATAGCGATTAAAAAGGCTAATACAACAATTGCCGGAGTATAATATTTGGCAAATTTATCAACAAATGCTTGAGAAGGAGCGCGTTCTGCCTGAGCTTCTTCTACTAAATGAATTATTTTCGAAAGAGTAGTATCTTCCACTAATTTAGTTACTTTTACTTCTAATAATCCTTCTTCGTTCAAAGTACCAGCGAATACTTCATCATCAATGGTCTTTGTCACCGGGACAGATTCACCTGTAATCGCAGCTTGGTTTAAGGTAGATGTCCCTTTTACAACGATTCCATCCATAGCCAACTTTTGACCCGGTTTCACGATCATAATGTCGCCTACTTGAATGTCATCAACGCTAATCATTAACTCTTGATTTCCACGTCGTATTAAAGCTTCCTTTGGAGCTATATCCATCAAGGACTCAATGGATTGACGAGCTTTGTCCATAGAATAGCGTTCTAAAGCTTCACTAATGGCAAAGAGAATAACAACTGTTGCTCCTTCTCCCCATTCACCAATTAATGCAGCCCCAATAATAGCGATTGTCATAAGAGTATTCATATCAAACTTAAATCTGCTTAGATTTTTAAAGCCTTTAATAAATAAGGAGTAGCCACCAATTAATATAGATGCCGCATATCCGATTGTTGGTACAATATGACCTTCTCCGAGTTGTTCTCCTAATAACCAACTAACGATTAATAATAGGGCTGAAATATACACTTTAATGTTTTCTTTTTGCTTCCAAAAAGGTTCACGTTCTACTTTTTGTGCTTTTTCATCTCGTAATTTTAAGTTATCAAAAGCTCCTGCTTTTTCAAGCGCTTCAACCGTTGTATTTCCTACAACTGTTATTTTAGCAGCACCAAAATTAACTTGTGCATCCAAAACGCCATCCAGACGTTTCACGTTCTCTTCGAACGTTTTTGAACAGTCTGCTCAGGTGAGTCCTTGAACTCTATAAGTTTTAGCTTTTTGGTTGTTTATTTTAGCTTGTTCAGACATTGACTTTCATCTCCTTTTTATGAGCTAATGCAATAACCATTAACTGTCTAATATGTTCATCATCAAGCGAATAAAAGGCTAGTTTGCCTTCTTTTCGGTATTTTACAATCCCTTGTTTATGAAGGGTCCTTAAATGGTGAGATGTCGTAGCAACAGTAGCCCCAATGATATTAGCTACATCACACACACAAAGCTCATCATCTTGACATAATGCATAGGAAATTTTTGCCCTATTTTCATCTGCAAGTGCTTTAAATAATTGAGAAACACTAGATATATCTTCTTTTTGCATCTCACCTTGTATTCGTTTGACTTTTGCTTCGTCATAACAATAAATATCACAAGTATCTTTCTTACTCATTACTCATTATCCCTCCTTTTATTCAAGTATATGTTTGAATGTATTATATATTATTACCCTAACATTATTCAAATATTTATTTGAATAATGGACAAAAAAATAAAATAACTCAATAAATTCCATATCAAACCAACTTATATTAGCAAATGATCATAACGATCAAAACTATTACATTATTTGAATAGATTTATCAATGAAGTAAATAGTTCATTTTCTAGCATGATATATATTCCCAATCCTATAAATACAATTGGAATAATCCATCGCCCGTATTTCTCAAGTGTTTCAGAAACAAATCTGAATCTCGCAAGACGGTAACCCAGTAAACACCAAATTGCAACCATTATAAAGAATGTAACTACAGTAATAATTAATTGATTTGTTTCTAACGTTGAAAAAATCGGAACATAAATTCCAATATTGTCTCCACCATTAGCAAAAGTGATAAAGGCTACACTTAAATAAAACTTATTAAATTTGTTTAACCTAGAAAGAATATTATCATCATCATCATCTTCACCTTTGATGAACAGTCTAACTCCTAAATACATTGGAATTAGGCCAAGTAAACCAACCCATTGATCAGCAAGAAGTGTTATCCCAAAGGTTGCTAAAAGACTGATTAAAACTAGAAGTGCAAAACCTAGATATTGACCAATTACTATATCTCTTGAGTTAATACGTTTCGAAACCTTGTTAACCGTTTGACCATTACTTGTTTTAGATTGTGACCTTGCCATAGAGAATAACATCATCAAGACAAAAATATCATCAATATTGGTTACAATAAAAGCACCAAGAGCAGAGATGATTATTAAAATTAAATCCACCTGATTCAACCCCTTTATTTTTTATTAATAATTTAATACTCATTAACATTCAAATATTTATTTGAATGTTAAATTTCATTTTCTATTTTACGTTTACATAAACAAATAGTCAAATGTATATTTGAATAAAGAATAAATCGACATGAAATTAGCACTTTGAAACTAAAAAAGGATGATTACTTTTCTATTAGGTAATCATCCTTTTTGGTTATCCAACCATTATTTATTATGAACTGTTACTGTAAATACCATGTAACCCTCTGGACTGTCAGGATCATAAGAGTCGATTTTTATTGCTTCTTTCTGAGTATCCGGACCATCTATTCTGGGGATTTTTGGTATTGTTTATATCTAATTGGGAACGTTCCGTTAGGTTTGGTTTGGGTGTACAACAATTATCAGTCATAATTTCTCCTATATTTCACAATAACATTGTTAATTAACTTACTATGTATTATCAATAACTTTCTTTATAGGTGTTACTCAATTATATGGCCCGATTGCGGAGGAATAATCTTCTTGAAAATCAATCAAATTGGATAACAACTATAACATTTTTGTTTCTAAAATCTATGTTTTTTATCTTTTATCACCAGAATGTTTGAAGTGGAAGGAATAAATTAGGAGCATACATATTAGATATATCTAAAATGTGCGGTCTTTATCACAGCAATGTTTATGCTATATAACCTAAATATAAGACAAAAGCGGCAGTTGGTTCGCCCTCTTTCCTTTCTACCTTCTTCTTAAGATTATCTCTATCTAGGCCAACTTCATGCTCATTAGACATCCAATCTTCCCCTCTCTTAACAAATAAAAGTGGAGCAAAATAGAGGCTCCACTTCTATATATATAGGAATTCCTTTCAAATTATTGATGTTTTTAACATGATCTGAGAAATTTTACTGATCGGTTCTCTGAGCAAAATATTTATACTTTCCCCCATTATGATGTTAATATAATAATTCATGATGAATATTAATTAAGTAGGTAAAGGAGCTTATACATCTATGTCGAATATACTTGTAGTCAAAGCAAATAACCGCCCAGATGGCGTTTCAACAAAAATGTACGAAACCTTCGTATCCGAGGCGTCACAAATAGATGGTTTGAATTTAACAACTATTGACCTGTTCTCAGAAAACATGCCTTACTTTGGTCAAGATACACTGAATGCGTTCGGTAAACTTCAAAGCGGTGAAGAAATGACGGAAAACGAAGCGGCATCACTTGCTGCTCTCAATAAATCTCGTGAGCTGTTATCAGCTGCTGATCTGGTTGTTTTCGCATTCCCATTATGGAACTTAACGATTCCTGCTACATTACAAACATTCATTGATTACACTTATGGTGCAGGCTACTCATTTAAATACAATGAACAGGGCCAATTAGTCAGCTTAATGACAGATAAAAAATACATCGTATTAAACGCGCGTGGTGGTATCTACTCTACCCCAGAAGCAGCGCCAACGGAAATGGCTGTTAACTATGTTAACAATGTAATGAGCGGAATCTATGGTATGCAAAAAATCGGGGAAGTCATCATTGAAGGTCACAACGCTAACCCAGCCAAAGCTGAAGAGATCATTGCTGCAGGTTTAGAGGAAGTAAAAGCTTTAGTTCAAAAATTATTCGTATTAGCATAATGAAAAAAGTGACTGAAGCCTTGGTCTTCGTCACTTTATTTTTTTTTAAAAAAAGAACTACACCTTTATTAGAATGCATCATGAATGGAATCGAAATATTTTTCACGGATAATTAACATACCTCCTCTAGTTTGGATCACTTTCTTCCGTTATGATAACTTTGAGGAGGACGACAAGTATGGAGAAAAGAAAATCGGAGCCGAAGATAAAGATAACGATTGACCGGATTTTACAATGGGGGCTTAATATTGCTCTAGTCTCTTTAGCGCTCATTCTCTGCGGACTATTAGTAAAAGAAACGATTCACCTAACCCAACTTGCTTTCTTTGAATCTAGCCCCACCGCTTATTTTGAACTATTAGAAGGAATTCTCGTCTTCTTTCTATATTTTGAATTCATTGCCATGATTGTGAAGTATTTTCAAGAGGATTATCACTTCCCGCTCCGCTACTTTATGTATATTGGGATTACCGCGATGGTTCGTTTGATTGTCGTGGATCATGAAGATGCACAGCAAACCTTGCTATTTTCTGTGAGCATCCTTGTTCTCGTCATTAGCTATGTTCTCATTCACTACATGCATACAAAAATTAAACGCTAAAGGGTTGAAAGGAATAATTAACCATGCTATGATTGATTTCAAGTTCATATGAACACTAGGGGAGTCTTTTTGAAGACTGAGATTGAACAGATGTTCTAGACCCTTTGAACCTGATACAGTTTGCACTGTCGGAGGGAAGTGGCCATGGTTAGATGATGACAAAATCTAAAGCCTCCACTTCTGCTGTGGAGGCTTTTCGTTTTGATTTTCAAAAAATAATAGAGTATTTGTCTACTAGGGGCGCCATTTGGCTGAGAAGTACCCTTTGAACCTGATCTAGTTCGCACTAGCGGAGGGAAGTAGTTTGCATGAATGCATGTGTTTGCAAACCGCTTTCCACTTTTGGAAGGCGGTTTTATTTTCCAAAAAACAAGGAGGAATTCACAATGAAAACAGTTCAAACGAAAAAATTCACAGAAAGGCTTTATGACAATGTTCAGTCCATTTGGGAGAAGAATCATCAGCACCCTTTTGTCCAGGGAATCGGTAAGGGAACGCTTGAGCGAGAGAAATTTATTTATTACATGAAGCAGGATTACGTATATTTAATCGACTATGCCAAGCTCTTCTCTGCTGCTGTTATGAAGGCAACCGATCTTGAGACAATGGGAAAATTCGCAAAAATTCTTGATGAAACCTTGAATTTCGAAATGGAGCTTCACCGTCAATTTGCGGCTGAATTCGGCATCAGCCGTGCAGAGCTTGAGGCAACAAGGCCTACACCTGTCAACCTCGCCTACACAAGATATATGCTCCATGTCGCACAAAATGGCAGCCTTGCTGAAGTCGTCTCCTGTCTTCTTCCATGCGCATGGGATTATTGGGAAATAGGCAAGCTTTTGCGAAAGCAGTATGGACATCAACTTGATACTAATCCATATGCCAAGTGGATTGAAACGTATGATTCGAACACTTTTGGCGAAGGGGCGAAATGGCTTATTGAACTAATGGATGCGCTTGCTGACGGAAAGCCGGAACGTGAGCTTGCTAGATTAGAAGAGCATTTTCAAATGACTTCGAAATATGAGTATTTATTCTGGGACATGAATTATCATAAGCAGGACTGGCCGATATGACCCTAATCATAAAGAATCTTTCCTATACGTACCCAAATCACAAAAAACCAACTATTTCGGAAGTTCACGTAACAGTGAAAAAGGGAGAATTCATCTCCCTCATTGGTAAGAGTGGTTCAGGAAAAAGTACGCTCCTTAAGCTCATCACAGGTATCTTGTATCAAGACGCAGGTGATATCAAGCTGAACGACCGATCAATAACGCTTGGGGATGTTGGTTATATGCCACAGCAGGATCTCTTGCTGCCGTGGCGGACGGTCCTTGAGAACATCATGCTCCCAGTCGAAATCCAAAAGAATTCACATCTCACAAGAGAGGAAGTGCGCAAATGGCTCGAGCGTGCAGGATTGGCGGGATATGAACAAGCTTATCCTAACCAGTTATCTGGCGGGATGAGACAGCGGGTGTCTTTCTTGAGGGCGATGATAACGGGCAAAGATTTGCTCCTTCTGGACGAACCATTTGGTGCCCTTGACTCATTTACGAAAAAAGAAATGCAGACATGGCTTCTATCGATATGGCGTGATTCTAAAAAAACAATTTTCTTTATCACCCATGATCTAGAGGAGGCATGTTATTTATCCGATCGCATCCTCTTGCTTAAGCCGGATCATCCGATGGAGGAAATCGTAGTTGGGCTTCCGAGACCACGCCCTTCCGATATCGTGTATACATCAAAACTTGTCGAACTTCGACACAAATTGGAGAAAAAGATGACAGATGAAAAACCTTAAGCAATGGCTCAAGCATTATCGCCTATTTATTGGACTCTTGTTGTTGATGCTCGTCATGTTACAGTTGGTCGTACAGAGTAATCTCGTCCCTGCCTTCATCATCCCTGCCCCATCAAAAGTGATCGAGCACATTTTGGAAAACTGGAGGATCCTCCTATTTGATCATTTATGGGCAACTATGCTCGAATTTACTATTGGCTTTACACTTGCTGCCATTGCTGGAATTGCACTTGCAGTTGGAATGTTCTTTTCAAAGACGATTGAAAAAATGATCTATCCCTTCGTCCTCATGTCCCAGATGATTCCGATTATTGCCCTATCACCTATTTTCGTTCTTTGGTTTGGGTATTCTCTGTGGAGCAAAGTGGCAGTGACGATTCTGATGTCTTTTTTCCCAATTGTCGTATCTTCCTTTGATGGTTTAAGAGCTTGTGATAAGGGTTATATCGAACTACTGCGATCCATGGGGGCCAATAACAAGCAAATCTTTATGAAGCTACATATCCCAATGGCGCTTCCCTCCTTGTTTTCTGGACTGAAGATAGGAATGGTCTATGCACTTGTGGGGGCAACGATTGGTGAATGGCTTGGCGCAAGTGAAGGTCTTGGATTTTATAGCCGTCGCATGTCGGGTGACCTGAATGCTGATGGGGTCTTTGCCGCAATTGTGCTATTGACCATCATCGGTCTAATCCTTTTTGGTGTTGCGACCATGATAGAAAGAAAGGTTCTAAGCTGGAAAAACGGAAGTTCAATAATAAATCAATCTGGAGTTGAAGAAAATGAATAAAAGTTTTAAATGGTTTTTGCTGTTGCTCATTGTCGGTTTCGTAAGTGGCTGTTCAAAGGATAACGAAACCAAACTAGAAAAGATGAGCATTATGCTAGATTGGTATCCAAATGCTGTCCATTCAGCGATTTATGTGGCACAGGAGAAGGGTTATTTTGCTGAAGAAGGTCTAGATGTCAATATCGAAATGCCGGCCGACACTAATGATCCTTTAAAACTTGCTGCCACTGGAAAAGTTGACTTGGCGATAAGCTATCAAACACAGCTCCTGCTATCTCGTTCTGAGGGAATCCCCGTCGTTTCGGTTGCAGCACTCGTTCGGCATTCATTAGACGGAATTATGTACAAAAAGGAGCTCGGCATTCAATCACCGAAGGATTTAGAAGGAAAAAATGTCGGCTACCCATCTGCAAGTGTCAGTGAGGCCGTAGTGAAAACAATGGTCAATGCAGACGGAGGTAAGGAAAAAAATGTGAAACTCACCGATGTCGGCTGGGATCTAATGCCAGCACTTGCGACTAACAATGTCGATGCGATCGTCGGGGCTTATATTAACCACGAACTCGTCCTTTTAAATAAGGAAGGGTACAATGTCGACATCTTCCCTCTTACCGAGTTCGGAGTTCCAGATAATTACGAGCTTATTCTTGTGACTGGTGAGGAAACGCTTAAGAAAAAAGAGTCGTCAATTAAGAAATTCTGGAGGGCACTATCAAAGGCACAAGCAGATGTTAAGCAGGATCCTGCAAGTGGATTAAAGGTATTGCTGGATCATGAAAATGGAAACTTCCCATTAGATAAAAAGGTAGAACAGGAAAGCCTAGATATCCTGCTGCCATTAATGGAAGATAAGTCTCTCCCATTTGGCTATCAAGAAGAGAAGGTTTGGCAGGACGTTGCCGATTGGTTGTTTGAAACGAATGTAATGAAAGAAAAAGTCGACCCTGCTCAGGCTTTTATCAATATTTTAGAATAGTAAATTCTTTTTTAAAAGACCGAGAAGATTTGGTCTGCTCTAGATCATAGCAAACTACTAGAAATTAATCAGAGAGGATGCTTTGAATGAACAAGACGCATAAATTAACGCTGACTGCACTGATCGCCGCAGTCACCACCATTACGAGCAGCATGATCTATATTCCCGTCGGCTTTGCGAAAATTTTTCCGATTCAGCATTTTGCCAACGTCTTATCTGCGGTTCTGCTTGGACCGGGGTACGCTGTAGCACAAGCATTTGTGTCGTCCTTACTGCGCAATATGATGGGAACAGGAAGCCTATTTGCTTTTCCAGGAAGCATGATTGGCGCACTTTTTGCCGCTCTCCTCTATCAAAAAACGAAAAAATTATCTCTTGCTGCAGTTGGCGAGGTTTTTGGGACGGGGATTGTTGGGGCTATGACCACTTATCCGATTGCTGTGCTCTTATTAGGACAAGAGGCCACCCTATTCGGCCTCGTACCAGCTTTTGCCATCAGTAGTTTCACGGGTGCCTTGATGGGATACGGACTCTTAAAAATAATGACTCGCAATCACGCTATTGGAGGGATGCTTTATGAAAACAGCACTAACAATCGCAGGCTCTGATTCAGGAGGCGGCGCTGGTATCCAAGCTGATTTAAAAGCCTTCGCCGCAAACGGAGTGTTTGGCATGTCAGTCATCACAGCTGTTACTGCGCAAAATACACAAGAGGTTCGCTCTGTCCAAAATATCGATCCTGCTATTATCCGGGATCAAATAGAAGCGGTTTTTGATGACCTTCCTGTCGATGCTGTCAAAATTGGGATGCTTTCCTCCGCTGATATTGTTCGTACAGTTGCTGAAGCGCTGAAGAAATATTCACCAGAGTTAGTCGTCCTTGATCCTGTAATGGTGTCAAAAGGTGGGCATCATCTGCTTGAGCAAGATGCGATTCAGGCCCTTAAGGAGCAAATCATTCCGATTGCATCGATTGTCACACCAAACATACCAGAAGCAGAAGTGCTTACAGGCAAAAGGATATTAACACAAGAAGATATGAAGGAAGCATGTATAACGATAAAGACGCTAGGTTGTCGTACCGTACTTCTTAAAGGGGGACATTTTGATGGACCGCCCCATGATTTATTTTTTGATGGTGAAGAATTTCATTGGATCGAGGGCGAGCGCATTATCACGAAAAATACACATGGCACGGGCTGCACCCTGTCTTCTGCCATTGCTGCTAATCTAGCAAAGGGGGCTTCAATGCTTGAAGCTGTGAAACAAGCAAAACAGTTTATTACGATAGCGATTCTGCACAGTCTATCACTCGGGCACGGCCATGGACCAACCAACCATTTTTATGAACTGTATCAAAAGGCTAATTTGAAAAATTCTCGATATTAGAAAGGGCGATCAAGATGCTTACTGCTTCCATTAAGAATTTATTTGCGAAAGTACGAAAAACCGAACCGCTTATCCACCATTTGACCAATACGGTGACGATTAATGATTGCGCCAATGTAACACTTGCCATCGGTGGCTCTCCTGTGATGGCCACAAGTATCCAGGAGGTGGCAAATATGGTGCAGCTCGCTAACGCTCTTGTGATTAATTTTGGTACGATTGACGACGAAATGTATGAGGCTATGTTAGTTGCAGGGAAAGCTGCGAAGAATAGAGGTATTCCCATTGTATTTGATCCTGTTGGTGTAGGAGCTACCCCCTTCCGCACCAACCGGGCAAAAGAATTCATCGAACAGGTCAACGTCTCGATAGTAAGAGGAAACGCCTCTGAGGTGTATGCGTTAATTGGCGGCAAAGCACAAACGCGGGGTGTGGATGCTGGTGATGTCGCCATTTCAAAAACCGAACTTGCTGTGAAGGCAGCGAAGGAGCTTGCTGCGATTGTCGTTATCAGCGGTGAACAGGATGTTGTTTCTGATGGGACAAATACGGTTTGCATCCGAAACGGTGATGTGTGGCTGACCAAAATCACTGGAACAGGCTGTACCACAGCATCATTAATTGCTTGTTTTGCCGCTGTCACTGATGATTGGTTTAAAGCAGCGATTGCGGGCATGTCAGTGATGAGTCTCGCTGGTGAACTTGCCAAAAAGAAGCTGAAGGATAACGATGGAATTGGTACCTACCGGGTGAAGTTGATGGATGAAATTTTTCTAATGGATGGTGAACGTTGGGAGGAAGGAGTTCGTTTATCTTGAAAATCGATTACCAGCTTTATTTAGTAACAGAAGAATCTGTACCCGTTGAAGAACTTTTATCGATTGTGGAAGAGGCAATTCAAGGCGGGGTGACCACGGTTCAGCTACGAGAAAAAAAGAATTCAGGCAGAGTTTTTTATGAGAAAGCAGTTAAGTTAAAGGCATTGACTGAGAAATATCAAGTACCACTCTTTATTAATGACCGAGTGGATATTGCCCTTGCAGTGAGGGCAGATGGTATCCACATTGGCCAGCAGGATTTGCCGCTTCATGAGGTGAAAAAAATAGTCCCTTCCTCGATGCTGGTTGGGGTCTCCTGTGGTACGGTGGAGGAAGCATTAGCTGCAGAAAAGGGTGGTGCCGACTATATTGGTGTCGGAGCCGTTTTTCCGACAAAATCAAAGAAAAATGCGAAGGTACTTGAAGATGGCCTGTTGAAGAAAATTACTCGAGCTGTTTCAATCCCTGTTGTTGCTATTGGCGGAATAAATCTAGAAAATGTATCATTCATTCGGAACCATGACATTGCTGGTATAGCAGTTGTGTCAGAGATTATGAAAGCGGAAGAGCCACATGAAGCAGCGAGGCTGCTACGGGATAAGCTAAGGGGATGAAGGGGCTGAGTGTCCCTCTCCCCTTTTTTTGATGTTTCTTGAAGTTAATTTGGAAAGTTATCTCGATGGGGCCAGTTTAGTTGTTTTTTAATTTGTAGATTTGACGGGAGTGCTCAGAAATCATCTGATCGTAATACTCTAAATCAAGTTTCGTTGTCATATTGTCCTTAATCCTTTTACCTCTTCAACAACGGTATCTACTTTTTCCTCAAGTCTGTCAAGCCGTTCATTTGTTTCAGAAATCTTTACATTTGTCGCTGCCACTACTTGCGTTAGCTGCTGGACGGAATTCTCTAGGCTGTCTAGCTTGTCCAAAATAAGTTGAAGTACTTTTTCCAATTTATTTTCCACCTCCTTCAATTTATCGTTTATTATAGCAGGTTTTTGTTGAGGGTTGTCGATTAAATGGTAAAAAGACAAGCAAGTTCCCTAACGAGAAATCCAGCTTGTCTTTTTGTTGCCCCTGCCAAGGATCTTTATTGTAGCATTTCCAAACGAAGGATTTAAGTGATTGATGAAATACGGGCAGACACTTCTGCAGTTATTGAATATGGTCCTATGTTTCCAAAGAATTATTTCTTATATCATCAATCAATCTTCCAACTATCGCCTCTTGATAGCCTGCCTTCATGCTAGCTTTCATTAAACTGACCAGCTCCTTCCACTCACTAGTTGTACTAAGCCGTTCAATTTTCGAAAACCGATTAGAAATATCCTCATTCGATTTTGTTGTCTCATACGCTTCTACATCCATTCTCCAAATGTGTAGTTGCTTCCCATACCTTTTCTTCAGCTTATCCGCAATGAGAATTCCTTCTGGATCGAGGTCACCAGAGTAATGCAGTGTACACCCTGTTTGAGCGAGTTCATCGAGTAAGTGCCAGCTTGCTGCACGTAGCTGTCCATGTGTACAAATAATAGGAGCAGCGGGTACAGCATCCATGACTGTGGAACAAACGCTTGAATTCTCAATAATCCAAACATGCGATCCCTTTGCTGGCCAAACTTTGTCCACCTTAACAAGCTCCTTGAGCGGCATATTCAATACGGACTGGGTGTCAACCGCTGCTTGCCAAACAGGATGAACACCACCTGTAGATGAGGCCAAAAGCCCTTGACAGGTGACAAAATTCCATAAATCATCACGCATAATTCCATATTCTGCAAGTAAATCATTTAATTCTTCTACCGATTTTGGCATCATAGCCTGGTCGTTCCCTTTGTTCCTCTGATCAACATATAAACAATGTAGAAGCATTTTGCCCGCCGTCTCATTAGGATCAAAATAATGGGGGTTACCCGTTATTCTTTGTGCGAAGACAGGGAGGCGTTCGTATTTTCCCTGCTCCGGAAGCTTTGAAAATGCTGTACATACATGAACTAATTTCTCAACTAACCCTTCTTTATCTTGTTTATAGAGGGACCAAATCCACCTTGTATCAGGAGATTTCGCTACAATCCAATCAATCCAGAAAAAATCAGGCACAAGTACCTTTAAATCATCTATAAATTGTTTTTCCTCGGCTTGTTCTCGCTCTATTTCTTCTTTTTTCGTCAAAATGGACTCTTGTAATAATTCCTCCATTAGCTTTAGAAGATCGTAATCAGCAAATCCTGTAGATCTAAGTTCCTTCTCAAACGCCGCTAAACCGATACTTCCTTTTTTTATAAGCTCATCAGTAGGAATACCTAGAAAGCCAGCGATAGATTCTAATTCCTTCTGTTGGAAGGAATTAATGGGTACGTTTCCCCCTACTCTTCCCAGTGAACGATATTTCTCCTTAAATAAGGAAAATAACTTCAAAAATCCAGGTTCTTCCTTAAAAATATCGATACGCTTATTCATTTGTTACCAGTTCCTCCACCAGTATCTTATTATCAAAAACCAATGATCTCTGTTTTCCATCCCACTCATAACGTATGACCGTCACGTAGTCCGCATTCTTTGGACGAACTAATTCACAAATGGAAAGACTAGAGATGGTGTCATAATCTCCCCATAAGGCTTGAGAATTCATAATATAATTAAAGCCAAGCTGTTCGACAACCTCAAACATATCGCGAATATTATTCTCATCGACACCAGCAAATGCTTCATCTAATGAAATAATATACGGCGCCATCTCTCCCGCCTCCTTGTAGCGAGAGTAAGCAGCAGTAAAGAGCGGGATGTACATTGCCATCGCCTTTTCTCCACCACTAAATTTGAAAAAGGCATTATTTGTTAATTCTCTCTTTGGTTCATTTACCCGGCTATAGGATAATACGAAGGTAAACCACTTGCGATAGTCAAGCACTTCCTTTAATACTTGGTGGAGGGTAGAACCTTCATTGCGAAGCTGAATCAATTCCTTTGCTTTTGCAATCCGTGACTGGAAATGCATCGTAATGCGGTTTAAGTCCTCTTCATTCAAAAACTTACTATTTCTCTGAAGAAGCGCAACTAGATCACGGGTATCCATTTCTTGCTCAGATTCTGCTGTTAGCGGCTTCCAGGCAATAGAGAAAACTAAGCCAGACGAATTATCACGTGCAGCCATAATTCGGTCCATTTCTTTCACCCAGTCCTGAGCTCTTTTGATACGATTACGAAGCATGACACCCACCGAATTGACGATAATGTCCTCATAGAGCTGACGGTCCTGTTCATCAAGCCAACCTTTTTGCTCTTCCACCTCTTTTTGTAACGATGAGGATACATAATAAGGACTAACTCTTTGGCCGCGATATTCCATTTGAATGAGGCGTCTCGTAACCAGCTGACGATATTCATGCTTAAACGGTTCATAATGATCTCCATAATCTTCACTGAACCATTGAGGGATCTCGACATCCTCTGTGTATTCAAACATCCGATACTCTGTCAAATGAGGCTGCTCATTGAAAAATGTCTTGGTGAGCTGCTCGAGTAGTTTCGGGCGATCATACTTTGTCAAAACTGGCTCAAGCTTTGTCAGGATGGCTCCCATATCCACTGAATCAAGTTTCAAGAACCCTCGCTCAATTTCTTGGTTAACCATCCTTTCCCATTCCATCGACATGTTTTTCCAGAAGGTTTCTTCCTTTCTGGCGTCTTCCAGCTTTTCGATGCAGCGCTCTTGCTCTGATTCTTTTTTTGGAAGGGTTTGATGAATATGACGGATGGTTTCATCAGCTTCATTCCATAAATGTTGAACTTCCCGGATTCGCTTTCTGACTTCATCAATCCCTTTTAGCTGTAGCTGTTGTTCAATGGACAGAATGAGGGCTTTTAGCTTGGAAAGCTGATGGTCCTTATGATTTTGTTCTCCCTTAATCGAATCGAGTTCTTCCTTGATTTCTTCAATTTGAGTTCGAAGTGATTGCAAATGCTTGGCAATATATGAAATCTCAATTGATACATTCTTAAACTCCTGCAAACCACGAATATAGCTTCCAGCAGCCTTTAGTGCTGTCCTGATTTCATCCAGATTTAAGGAAATATTGAGATGAATCCCTTGATCTCGAAGCCTCTTTTTAACCAGTGATAAATTTTCATGCACTCGTTTCCACTGCCCATCAATGTTCTGAAGGAGCTCCTGCTCTCGCTTAATTTCTTGTTTTTTTGCCAATATCTGTTCGTGCAGCTCTTGAAGTTCCCGATCATGAGGAATCTCTTTTTTCCATTGCTCAATGAGTTGCAGCTCCGCATGAAGACCTTCTAGTTCTCTTTCAAGAACCGTTAGCTCATTTTGAAGCTGGTGAAGTTTTTCTGACCATAGTTGAATTTGCTCGCGTTGATGGCGTTTCCGCGCCGTGCGGCCAATGAATTTGGATGTACTTTCAGAAGGAGCATGTCCGACTAAGCAACCAATAGTATAAGAACCATCTACATCAATTGCGAACCCACTCCCATCTTTTTCAAGAGGAATGGAGCGCAGCACTTCATCAACAAGTTTGTTCGAAATAGGGCTCCCCTCATCAAGGTCTGGCATTAAGTAGTCAGCTAGCGTATGCCCAAGCAACTGTGGTTTAGGGACAATGAAAGCATCCTGTTCTGGACTCATTGGTCGCTCCGTGAGCAAGCTGTCAAGAATACCTGTTTTCTTCAGAGCTGATTCAATCCGCTCACGTTGCTCCTCTGTTACATGATCCTGAAATTCAACTGCAGCATAAAATGGGAGAAAAGCTTGTCCTTCTGCTGCGAGTTTTTCACGATGTTGTTCCGTTCCCCTTGCTCGATCAGGCTCCAGCATTTTCTGTGATTTGATTCGCTTAAGCTCAAATTCTGCTGCACTAATTTCTTCAAGCTTGTGTTTTCTTTTTTCGATAGTAATTGCTTCATCCTTTTTTACCTCGGCTGTATAAGAATGGATTCCTGAATAAAGCTTCTCAACTACCTCATCATAACGATTGATCTCGTATAGCCCTTGTAAGCTTCTCGCAATTTCCTGGCGAAGCTCGTTTGAGTAGAAAAATTTTGGATGCTCCTCGATCCATAGAAATACACTGCTTTCAAGCTTTTGCTGCTCAGATTCAAACCATTCCTGTAGATGATCCTGCTCCTTTAAATGCTCATCGAGTACTTTCTTCTTCTCCGATGATTCCCTTTGCAACCGGAGATGCTCCTCTTCAAGCCGTACTGCCTCCTCAGCCAATTTCTCTAAGCTAGCTAAAAGAATCCGATGATCCTCCGCTTCCTTCAACCAAATCGTGAAATCAAAGGCTTCGGAAGCGTTCCGTTCATAGTCCTCGATATTGACATCATGCTGATAAAAGGCGGCCTCATCTGCATCTAGAGACAGATCCTCCTGAAGATTATTAAGCTTACGTTCATTTAGTAATTGCTCCTGCTCGGTGTTTTCTTTTTCTTTCCATTTCTGATGAAGCTTTCTATTCCGTTCATCCCACTTTTGCTGAAGATGAGCTATTTCTTTGAGAATGGCTTCAACCTCGCCTTCTTTCTTTGCTTTATTGTCCTCCAATGACCAAACCTCATGTTTTTGGAGGGAGGTCTTTTCTTCCTCAGCTACAAACTTCTGTTGTTCAAACTTTTGCAAATCAGTCCTCAACTTCGACATTTCCTGCTCTAATCGGGCGTTCTGGTCCGTTAGTTCTTCAACTTTTTTCCTAGCAGTATGCGTTTTTTGGTCGGCTCCTTTCCATTGCTGGGCCCGTTCCGCTAAAATGTATTTGTTATAGCTGTCATAAGTTGAGACAAGCCGCCCAATGGATTCATTTTCCCGTTCTAATTGCTCCAATTGCTGAGCAGTTTGATCCATGCTTTCAATCGTATCTGATAGATGGCGCAGCTCATCATCCGTTAATGGCGGCAGGGCAGATTCAAGAATTTCATAGATCACCGTTGGCTTGAAATCCTTGGAAAGCTTTGGGCTCCTAAGCTGAATCAAGAGCTTAATAAGATCCTCATAAGCATCAATCGATTGAAATCCAAAGACATATTTATTCACTAGCTCCATATATTCTCGCTGTGAATGGACAACAAACCCCCCATGACCCACGCGGTTCTCCAATTCTTTCGCAGACAACGGGATCTTTTCACCGCCATGCTCTTGTGCAAGAGAAAAATCATGGCCGATTCGGCGGTTGTCCGTAAGAATGAAATACCAGGATTTTATCCCCTTGTTTCGCTTTGCCTGCATACCGATTCCCGTTGTGATATACTGCCCGCTTCCCTGTTTTTTGTATTCCATGAACAAATAGCCTGTCCTCTCGTCACGGTTCACCACTTCTTTTTCACCAAGAAGGTAATCCTCCATCCTTCTTGCTTTGGAACCGAATGGATCAAGGCGATCAGGTGATTTTTTCCCATCTAATAGGACGGGCAAGAAGCTCTGCATCGTAACCGACTTCCCCGAACCATTCGAGCCCCGTAATAAGAGCTTTCCTTCCTTGAAGTGAAAGATTTCTTCATCGTAATACCAAAAGTTTAATAATCCTGCTCGGTTCATTACCCACCTATTTGTTATCATTATTCTTCTCCTCCTTCAAAATCAGCAGGAAATGTACCCACTAACACCCCTAATAACGGTTTGATTCTTATTAGTGAGGTTTCTTCGTCCTCTTCCGCCATCATCCAATCCTTCAATGCTTCCAATAACTCCACTCGAACTGCCTGATTTGTTTTTTCACGGAAATACTTAGACCAGCCTCTGCCAAAATGCTTGCGTAATTCCTCAACGATACGCTCCATTTCCCCTTCCGTCAAAAGAATTTCCCCATTCTCCTTTGGTGCAAAGGAATCTAGATGAGTATGAAGATAGTTCGAAAGCTGAAGAATAATATCCGTCGATGCTTTCGTGTCAGGAAAGAGATTCTGGTATTGTCTTCCCTCTGAAACCGATAAGAAAGCGGTATTCTTGTAGACATGGAGCTTATAATCACTGTGATTTTCGATATCCTCTGTTAAGCGATTACGGAAGTTCCGAATATACAAAAAGTCGGGGTCCTGCTGGTCGATTCGGTGGAGACCAGGCGAGAAAAAGAGCTTACGATACACGCGCTTTCTTCGTTCATCCTCCTGATTAAGCTTCCAGTCCTCGCTTAAGAGCTCATCCCAGTGAGTGTAGCCAAGAAAGTCATCCGGGTATGATCTCATGAAATAGCGGCTATAAAGGGTTGCTTCATAAAGGACCTCCTGCTCTTCGTTCTGATCAAAACGATTAATATCCCCATCAATTTGTCTGATTAATTGGAATTCCATTAATATTTTGATAGCACGAATGAGAGATTTTCGATGAATATAAAGGGTCCAATCGAGCTCAAATTCGCCTGGGTAATCAGCTTGAATTTCCTGACAAAGGTCAGACAGGAGGAATTGTTCATCAACAGATTTTCCTTCAAGAAAAGAGAGGGCACAGCAAAAAATCGCATAGTCCATTTGTTCCTGAAAGGCTTGAATTCCCATCCACCGTTCTGGTTCGACGGGGATTTTCTCGAGTTTAATAAAATGCTGATGGACAATTAGCCTCAACCCAAATTTCTCATCCAAATAGCGACGCAGCACCTTCTCCCTTTCGCGAATAAGCTGATACCAGTCGGCATGTTCAGAACGTAGGATCCAGTAGTGATGAAATAAAAGGTCCATGCCTTGAATCGCTTTTTCATCAAAATCGAGAACTTGTTCTTGCTTCACCCTTTTCCACTCCCTTGCTCCTCGAATTCAAACAACGCATCTGGCATCTTCAAAATTCCGTCATCGGATTCCAGTAAAATCATGTTCTCCCTATCGATAGTTACTTTTACAATCAGTCCGTAGTCCGTCTTAACTTTATGATCCTTGCTCGCCATTGATTTACCAATCCATCCGAGAAGAACCTTACGAACAAAAGGTTCTACTTTTCGTATTTGTGACAGCTGAATTTTTTGGTCGTTCATATATTGGTCGATGAGTTCGCGCTCTTGTCTTCGCTCTTGCAAATATTGTTCCCGCTGCAGCCGCTTCTTTTCCTCGTTAGACTTCATAGCCCCTGGCTTTGTTTTTTCCCGGTACCGATTCGTTCTAGGCTTTAACATGATAGCAATCGGTTCTTCATCCCATGTATCTGAATGTAGATTATCTGTTGTTCCCTCCTCTAGCTGAAGGTGCTGAATGGTCATAGCACCAAAGACGACAGATGATAGCTTATGAGCTTCATCTATTGAAGCAGCATCCGCAAACCATTTGGCTAAATGCAGATAATCATTTTTTCGGCTACGGAAATGCTGCTGTCTCTCTCCAATTCGCTGGACATATCGAGTCATACGTCGAATCATTTCATTTGTTTGCCATTGCAGCATCTCTAATTCACTTTGCTGCGAGCTACTCCCTAAGAACCAATGCCTTAGAGAATCCCAGAATTCCCGATACTCCGTCTTCCATTCATCTGCTGAAGAGCTTACATCTTCAAGCCTCGGAATCGAGTTTCGATGCTCCACTAATTTTTGAAAAAAAGGTTCCAAGCGTGTAGAGGAAAGCTCCTGTAAGCGTTCACTAATCTGCAGGGATGTCTTCTGTAAGGAAACGATAAAATCTCTTAAATAGGTCGTAAATTGATTCTTGTAAACGAGAAACGCTTCCGTTTGCATCCGTTGATCGGTTTGTTCACTATTAATATAAGCGATATAATCAGCGGTACTTGTTCGAATCGTTTGAAAATAACGAAAAACATCCTCCCACATGCGCATATATTCCTCTGCATCTTTCGAGAGGTTGCCCTCAGTTTCCTGTTGTAAGACGATAAGTGATTGTAAAAGACGGTCAAACTGGGAGCGCTCCAGTGAACCTTGAAATGTATCTCCCACTTTTTTCTCCAGGACAACAAGCATTCTTTCAATCTCAATCGTATAAGGAGTAGATTGATAGCGAAAACGTTTCTTCTTGTACTCCTCCACGGTCTTAGCATTCGTCATATCCTGCCGCGCAATCAAGTTATTCCACTTGACAAGTTGTGCAAGCTGCTGATGCAACTGCTCTTCTTGATAATCAGAGAATGATGGAATAGAGCGCATATACTCAAGAATTTCTTCCGGTGCGACGAAATCTCGCATTCGTTCGTGTTGATGATAAAAATAACGTAAAATCGTTCGATATTGTGCGGCCGAATCAGCAGTTAAATAACTAGCTTCGACCACTTTCTTCATCGTAACATCCAAACAAATCACCCTTGCTTTTTAGGAAAAATAGGGATAGGTTCCTTTTCCCATTCTAATTTATCTAGTCCTATTTCTATTGTAATGGAAATATGAAGGAGTGAAAACGGAAATAACTTTCCTAATATTTCTAGTGTAAATAATTTCAGATTTCTCGAGAAATTTTCCCTTTTTCAGAATCCCCTGCTCATGCACCATTATTTTTCTTTATAAAAATACACACTATAGTTTATTTCTTTGCGAGATATTCCGATTTGTACTATTATATTTAGTATCTAATTTTCTATCGGAATTATTAAATATATGACCATTAGAGGAGACTAGGTTATGACTCAATTTGCCAGCCAAAAAGACGGCATTTTCCCCTCCGTCTGCTCCCTTGATTGTCCCGATCAATGCGGACTTCTTGTACATAAGAAGGATGGGAAAATCGTTAAGGTGGAGGGAGATCCAAATCACCCGATTACGCAAGGCAATATTTGTAACAAGGTGCGCAATATAGCAGCACGGCTTTATGACGAGAACCGTCTGCAATATCCAATGAAACGCATTGGTGCCAAGGGAGAAGGAAAATTTGAGCGAATCAGTTGGGATGAAGCTATCAAAACAATCACTACCCAGTGGAAAAAACTGATCGAGACTGATGGTCCCGAGAGCATTCTTCCCTACAGCTTCTACGGCAATATGGGGAACCTAACAGCAGAAGGAATGGACCGTCGCTTTTTCCACCGACTTGGTGCATCAAGACTCGATCGAACCATTTGTCAGGCAGCGGGAACGACAGGATATAAGTACACAATGGGTGGGAACATTGGAACGGACCCTGAAGACACCATCCATGCAAAGCTTTTCATTCTCTGGGGGATCAATGCCGTCAGCACGAATATGCACCAAATAACCACTGCCCAAAAAGCACGGAAAAACGGAGCAAAAATCGTCGTTATTGATGTACACAAAAATCAAACTGGACGGTTGGCTGATTGGTTTATTCCGATTTTACCAGGCACAGATGGAGCTCTAGCTCTTGGTATTATGCACATCTTATTTGCAGAAAACTTAGTCAACGAGGAGTTTTTGGAGGAATTTACAGTAGGTCATGAGGAGCTACGCGAGCATGTCGTTCAATACAATCCAGAGCGAGTTTCTCAAATAACTGGAGTGCCTGCAGAGGATATCTACAAGCTCGCTCGCATGTACGGTACCACTTCCCCATCATTCATTCGCATTGGAAATGGGTTTCAGCATCATGATAATGGAGGAATGGCGACCCGAAACATTGCCTGCCTCCCTGCATTAACAGGACAATGGCTTCTAAAGGGGGGCGGTGCGAATAAATCAAACTCTGGCTTTCTCACTCATAACGAGGCCTATCTTCAGCGACCGGACTTATTAAAAAATAAGAAAACGCGCAAGATCAATATGATTCAGCTTGGCAAGGCTCTTCTGGAGCTAGACCCACCAGTGAAATCGCTCTTTGTCTATAGCTGCAACCCTGCCGTTGTTGCACCAGAGGGAAATAAAGTGCGTGAAGGCTTAGCAAGAGAGGATCTATTTACAGTTGTGCATGATTTGTTTCTGACAGATACTGCAAAATTTGCCGATATTGTCCTCCCTGCAACATCATCCTATGAAAATACGGATTTCTACTCTTCTTACTGGCATCACTATATGCAGCTCCAGCAGCCAGTGATTGAACCATATGGGGAAGCTAAATCGAACACGGATGTATTCAGGATTTTGGCTCAAGCAATGGGTTTTGATGAGCCTGCCTTTAAAGAGACTGATGAAGAAATGATACGTGGAGCAATCGAATCGGCGAATAATCCTTATTTAGAAGAAATTAGCCTTGAACGATTAAAAGAGAACAATTATGTAAAAGCAAAGGTAAAGCCATTATTGCCGGGAAAGCTTCCAACACCAAGTAGAAAAATTGAACTTTACTCAAAGAAAATGCTACGTGCTGGCTTTTCTCCATTGCCCGATTATGCACCAATAGTGGATGATGGAGACTTTCCTTTACAATTCATCCCAGCACCAAATCATAATTTCTTGAACTCTACCTTCTCAAATAATGAAAAGCATCAGCAGCTTGAAAAGGACCCAAAGCTGCACATAAATAAAGAGGATGCCGAGAGTCTTGAAATTGTTGATGGTGACAAGGTCCGCATCTGGAACGAGCGCGGTGAATGTGAATTGAAGGCAGTGGTTGGGGAAAATGTTCTCCCAGGTGTTGTCGTCACCCAAGGACTATACTCATCAGCGCCTGGCCTAAATCAGCTTGTCAACTCACTCACCCCTGATCGCCTCTCCGATATGGGCGGCGGAGCAACATTCTTTTCAGGGCGTGTGGCGGTGGAAAAAATAGAAAAATAGTACTCTACAAAAAAGTCGACAAGTGTACAAACACATGTCGACTTTTTTGACTTAAACGACTGACAATTTATTTTAGGGTTTTCACCATATAATCATATGGGTGGCCATTAATCTGTATGGTTTTTTCTACTATATATCCTAAGCTTTTGTATAGCTTTTGGGCGGATGGGTTATCGTTAGCAACATTAAGTGAAACTCGCTCATAGCCTTTTTTCATAGCCAATCTTTCCGCTTCTTTCAGTAATTCTGTACCAATACCATGTCCACGGAAATCGCTATGAACACATACCGTATCAATGTAGAAGTCTCCTTCGTCTGCCTCCTTATCAAGGGAGATATCCAACTGTTTTCCCTTCTCTCTTAACCGTTCAAGAATGGGCTCGTCCAATCGACCAGCGTCTTCACCCAAATATGTTAAGACTATACCCGCCACTTCACCTTCAATGTCCGCAACAAGCGTGTTTTGATAGCTCAAGCGATTTTCCTCTGAACGAAAAAAATCAGCCAATATTTCTCTAATTTTTTCTGTTTTCTCTTCTCCAGTCAGTTGTTCTGCAATGTCATGAATGGCAAGATGCATCAGTTCGGCTGCAATCAGAGCATCATCTCTTTGTGCAGGTCTAAACGACAAGTTATTAGAAATGTATTCTTCCCATGTAACCCCGTATGCTGAACCATTATCTGTATATCCTGCAATAAAATAAAAGTTTTCGTTTGAGTCTTCCTCAATATAATTCGTTTGCTCTATCCTGTTTGTCTTTAATATCTTCTGCAAGTCTCTTCTCTCCATTTTCATTCATGGTTTGATATCCATTTTAACATCATTTGAAGCTTCAGTAATAAAAGGAAGCTTGAAAACCTCCAAAAGGTCGTCAAGCTTGCAATGATTAAATCTTATAAGACACCTTATTGAAAAACAAAATTACCAATAAAAAGAATCGCTATTATATAAAGTGCCGGATGGATTTCCTTTCCTCTTCCCATCATTAATTTCATCAAAGGATATAGGATGAACCCGATGGCCATCCCATCTGCAATGCTGTAAGTAAGTGGGATTAGGACAATGATTAAGAGTGCTGGAAAACTCTCTGTTAGGTCATCCATTGATAGATGAACAATATTTTGCAGCATAAGAACCCCTATTAATATCAATACGGGCGAAACCGCATTTGCAGGAATGATTTTGATAACAGGAATAAACAGAAGCGAACCAAGAAATAAAATCCCGGTGACGATACTCGTTAATCCAGTTCTGCCTCCAGCTGTAATCCCAGCCGCTGTCTCAACAGATGCTACAGTGGGACTGGTTCCAAAAATCCCGGATGATACAACAGAAACAGCCGTAGCCTGGAGTGACTTCTTGCTGCTGTCAGGGCGATTGAGCATTTTACTATGACCATGTATTAAGCCGATATTTTCAAATACAATGACCATTGCAAAGGAAAGTGAAGTGAGCCAGAAAATGATATTTCCAGCCTGTTCCCATGATAGCGCTCCAAATACCCCCATATATTCATGAAAAGATGGCATCGAAAGCGAAATTCCTTTAAAAGAATCTCCCCCAAGCCAAATCGTCAAAATGGATGTAATGACGATACTTAATAACAGATTTCCCGGTACATTTTTCATGAATAATACAACTGTAATAACTAAGCCAATCATGGTCGTGATCGCCATGGGACTGCTTAAATCTCCAATGGCAAGTAAGGTATGGTCTGAATTTGTAATGATCCCTGCATGCTCAAATCCAATTAATATTAATAAAATACCAATTCCAATTGTAATGGCTTCCTTTAAGGAATTCGGAATGGAGTTTGTAATCACCTTTGCCAAAGGGGTAAAAGCAATCCCAACAAAAATAAGTCCTGAGATAAACACCATGGCGAGTGCTTCCTGCCAAGTAAATCCACCAGATTGAACGATGGTATAAGTGAACATTGCATTAAGCCCCATACCAGGAATGAGGAGTACAGGGGTATTACTCCATAATCCGACTATGACACAACCAAGAAAACTTGTTAATATGGTCGCAATAATTCCTGCCTCTAGCGGAATTCCTGCTGCTGCCAAAATCGTTGCATTGACAATAATAATGTAGACTGCAGTAATATAAGAAATAAAACCTGCAGAAAATTCTTTCGTAATGGTCGTTCCATGTTGGTTAAGTTTGAAAAAATTTTCCATGTAATCACCTTTCTAACTAACGAATCAAACCGATAGTTATCATAGCATAGACATATACCATATGAAAAATATATAATTTATATAGAAACCATTTATTTTTTAAATAGTAGGTGAAAGCATGGATATCAAACAACTACGATATTTTATTGCAATAGCTGAGGAAAAAAATATAACAGCCGCTGCAAATCGGCTGCATATGTCTCAACCGCCCTTAAGCATACAGCTGAAGCAGTTAGAAATGGAGTTAGGGGTTCAATTATTTGATCGTAATGGAAAAAGTATGGAGTTAACTGACAAAGGGAATTTGCTGTATAACCGGGCATTACAGCTCATAAACAGTGTCGAGGAAATAAAAAATGAATTACAGGAAACAGAAGATGGAAAAAGAGGTGTCCTCTCAGTCGGGATTAACACCCTCTCGTTTTCGGGATTTTCGGATATGATTCAATTATTCCACAAACAATATCCCCTTGTTTCCTTAAAAATTGTCCAAAACGACTCTTATTATTTGACCGAAATGGTTAAATCGAGGGCGATTGAGATGGCATTTGTACGACTTCCACTTGAACATCGTGGATTAACATATCATCATCTCTTGAATGAGTCCTTTGTTTTCGTAAGCAATCAGGAAGTGCACGATCCAACCTTAGAAGAGATAGCACAAATGCCACTAATTATCCCTAGCACAGAGGGTCTCGGCAGCTACAATACGATTCTTGAAGCATTCTCGAGAAATAAGCTCGAGCTAACCAGTATCGCTGAATGCTCCGATATGCATGTGTTAATGGAGCTCGTGAAGGGAGGAATGGGTGCTACTTTGGTGCCAAAGTCTGTTTTCGATGCTTACAAAGACAAAAATCTTTATGCAGCTCCGATATCCAATGCTCAATTGAACTCTTCTATGGGAGTCATTTGGCTGGAACAACATTTTGTCTCTACTCCTGCTAGGAATTTTATGGAGCTTGTAAAGGAAAATATTATGTCATAAAGGGAATCATGACCATCTAGGGCCTTTAGAAGATGTTCAGAGTCTTTTTATATTTTCTTATCTTGAATCAAGAAAATGAAAGAGTAGGTCCCTAAGGACGAACTTACCGGGGCTTTTCTTTAGCTTAATTGTCTTTTGATGTTGCCGATTTCCCTTTCATTTCGCGCTGTTTTCTCCCAAATAAAATCTTGGTCTTGTTCAAGCGCCTTGAAGCGGGCTAATATTTCTTTGTGCCGTTCTTCACCCTTGGTTTCAATCTCATCCAGTTTCACCTGCATCTCATGTTGAACTTGCTTCATCTCAAGCTGTTCGCGCTTCATTTCAAGCTGTTCACGTTTCATTTCAAGCTGTTCACGCTTCATTTCGTCCATGTCTTGCTTCATTTCATCCATGTCTTGTTTCATTTCTTCAAGATTGGTTTGAATTGTACCAACCATCCTGATTAGCTGAGATAACATATTTTCAATATTAGATTCACTCATTTTTTGACACCTCCTCCCTCATTCATTATAGCTTATCCAAAAAAGGATTGAAATCTATTTTTAGCATCACTTGACCCACGATTTCTTGCATATGAAATGGGTGGGAGTCGTTTAATCCCGCGATCAGGCTGTCTTTTTTGACAACTTTTTTTTAATATGAACAAAAAAATACCCGACAGTAGTCGAATATTTTTAAGTCACAATGGTGTTATGAGACATCCTTTTTAAATCGGTTTCTTGTATTGACATACACTAATGCAAATATCACAAGTGAAAGAAATAATATAAGGCCAATAATAAATATGAATTGCTTCTCTAGCATTTCACTTAATGACCATAAAAATAGACTGAAACAAATTCCATACATAATTTTTCCCATGAATTTGCAGAGAGCTACTTCATCGTACTTAGCCTTTTCACTGTCAGACTTCGTATTATACCCTGCGATCAAGAAAGCCCCCTTTCCTTTTGATAAAAAGATAGCGAAAATTAAGAAGGGAATCATAATAATTAGATTGACTATACCTGCTGCCATAGATTTTACTCCTTACTTTTTTGTAATAATTATTATACGTGCAAACGGGATTATTGGTTTCAAAACTTTACGAAAAAGTATAGCTGTTAGAAAGGATCGTATTAAAATTTCTAAAGATTTTACCCTTAGAAAGATCCCCGATAGTCTCAAGCCATTTTTGAATAACTGGCAAGTAGATTTCATTTTATGAGATAATCTCTAAGAGAAAAACGGTCTGTGGGGAGAAACATAATTTTGATGAAGGTGCACAAATGGAGATAAATTGGTGTTATAAATTCATTGTTTATTCAAAACAAGAGCAGAAATTATTACTGAGTTCTAGTTCAGAGAGACTATCCCTCCCATATTTTCAACCTAGCATTCAACATGTTGCCGTATCAAATCATATTAATGAATATTTCGAAAAAGAATTTCAGGTAAAGACCAATGTATTAAAATGCTTTCTACAAATGGATAGGGTTCGGATCTATGTAGTAGAAGTATTAGAGGGTTCCCCACTACTTTCTTCAAATGCTCTTTGGCTACAACTGTCCAATTTCAATCAATGCAAGGAATTGAATGATACTGACCGTTCCATTTTGGAGATATGGTTATCTGCTAGCCTTTCTTCTGCTTTTCCATGGTTTGAGTTTGGCTGGAGAAGAAAAATGGAAGAGTGGGTTCAAAAAATGCTGCCCCACGATTCGCTAGAATTTGAACAAATTAGAAGCTGGGAAAGATCCACCTTATTTAGAGTTCAGGCTGAAAACGAAAGCTATTACTTCAAAGCTGTACCCGATGTTTTTTCACATGAACCAGCGGTTAGTCGTTACTTATTTGAAAACCATCCTTCCTATGTTCCGGAAATACTTGGTATCGAAATAGAACAGAAATGGTTCATCATGAAGGAGGTTGGAGGATCATTACTTGGGTATACCGATCACTTAGAATACTGGAGACAATCGCTTCTAAGGCTTGCACATATTCAAAAAGAGTCCATTTTTCATACAAATGAACTCAAAAAATTGAATTGTCCCATCAGACCAGTATCACAGGTAATCCGCTCTCATTTGAAAGCTTCCTTGGATGATTTGGTCAGGACAAGAGAAATATCCAGCGAAACCTATTGGAGATTGAAGGATCGTCTTCCTAACATATTGGAAAAATGCGATCTTTTAGAGAAGCATTCGAAGCTTCCTCTAGCATTAGAGCATGGTGATTTTTTTGGAGGGAATATCAAGATTCAAGAGGAAAATGCAATCATTTTTGATTGGTCAGATTGTTCACTTTCTCATCCGTTTCTAAGTGTGATCGTGTTGTTGGATGAAGTCAAACAATTATTTTCAGAGCGAAGTGCCGAGATTCTATTGGAGGATTATTTATGCCAATGGAGCAACTACGGAACAAGAGCCTACTTGCTTGAGGAATACAGAATGCTAAAGACCCTTGCACCTGCATACTATTTAGTACTCTATCAAACTTTTATTTTCCCAACATTTAGAGATAATTGGGATAAGCAGCAAATTATCGAGGATTATATTGAAAAATGGTTAAATCCATGAAACAGCACTACTCTCGGAGAGTGGTGCTGTTTATTTTATGATTTTTTAGGGATTTCGCAGCCTTCGTCGTCACATTTTAATCCATCCTGTGTATTTAAGACCACAATTTTATCCTCAGCGATGATTTTTTCTAATGCTTGGACAAACACCTCTATCGGCTGAGCACCAGTGAGGGCGTATTTTTTATTAATCAAAAAGAACGGAACTGCCGTGACACCATACTGTCTAGCGAGTTGTTCATCTGAACGAACGGCATCCGCCATTTCGTCACTTGCGAGCATATTTCCTACTTCTTCCCGGTCCAGTCCAATCTCGACTGCTAATTCTGTAAGCGTCTGATGGTCACCAATATGCTTGGACTCGGTAAAATACGCACGTAAAATGCGCTCCGTCATTTCCTGCATAAGCCCCTTTTTCTTTGCAAACATGGTCAAACGATGGGCATCAAATGTGTTTGTCAAAATCAACGTATCTATTTGATAATCCAACCCAGCTTCCTTTGCCATTTGAACCATGTTGCCTGTCGTTACTTTCGCCTGGTCGATACTCATGCCATACTTTTTGGAAAGTACTTCGTACATGTTTTCCTTAATATCTCGGCCCATAGTTGGGTCCAATTGGTAGCACCGATAAGTCACTTCAATCGGATGGTCAATCTGCTTGATAGCGTCCTCCAGACGCCTTTTGCCAATATAGCAAAATGGTCAAGCGAAATCCGTCCACATCTCAATTTGCATCTATATCCCCCCATTCAGTTATTCAACAATATTATACGGGTAATATTGGAATCTTACACACAATATGATTTTGAAGATACTTCATTCTTAAAATAAGGCTGTTTTCGCACGGATTGTGATTCTGGAATGTCCTTAATGCCGGCCATTCCGTTTCCTACTAGGCGTGCGATACGTATAGATTGAGTAGCACTTTTCTCCGTTGTTTCTAGAGATAGTCTGCATCAAATACCGTTTTGTCTAATTAGTTTTTGTTCAAAAGCAACAATGTTTGAGAAAAGAGCCTAAAATAAACTTCAAAAAAGCCATCTACATGATGAGATGGCTTCTGATACGTAACTTTAGTTATTTAAGAAATCCTTGTCTAAATAGCGAGGGTTCGGATAATCATAGAAACCTTTCCCATTTTGAATACCCATTCTTCCTTTATCGAGGAATTCAGTTTTTAAGTACTCTGCAACCTTTGCTGCTCCTTCGTCACCTGCTTTGGCTTTTGCGGCCGAAAGATTGTATGGTGTGTTGATGCCGATGATATCTAAAATAGCGAATGGACCTTTTGGAGCGCCCGTTGCAATCATCCAAGTTTTGTCCACTGTTTCTGGATCAGCGATTCCGTTGACAACCAAATACTCTGCTGCAGCCAAGAATGGAACTAACAATGTATTTAAAATATAACCTGGTTGTTCTTTTTGAAGTGGTAATGCGACCATGCCGATTGCCTTCGCAAACTCAACTACGTCATCGAATACCTTTGAATCAGTACCAGCATGTCTCATAATCTCAGCTGTATTATTATTCCAAATTTCATTTGCAAAGTGTAATGCTAAGAATTTCTCTGGTCTACCAGTGAACTCAGCGAATTGACTAGGAAGCATGGTTGATGTATTCGTAGCGAAGACCGTTTTTTCTGGTGCTACTTTTGCAAGTTTTTGATAAAAATCTCTTTTGATCTCCACGACTTCTGGCACAGCTTCAATGATTAGATCCGCATTTTCCACAGCCTGTTGTAAGTCAGAAAAAAGTGTAAGACGATTGTAAGCAGCATCAACCTCTTCTTGTGAAGCCCCTAAGTCTCTCATATAATTCGATTTCAATGTTGCAAATCTGTCTTTTGCACGGTCAAGCACTTCATCGTTAATATCATATACGCTTACTTGAAACCCCTTAAACGCTGTTTGGAATGCAATTTGACTTCCTAGCACACCACTGCCAGCAACAGTAATATTTTTAAAATTCATTTCCCGCATCCCCTTATTTAAATTATTTCAAAGTTTTTTACTACACTTATAGTATAAACCCTTATTCTAATAAAATACATTTAATAAAATTTACTTTGATATAAAATATATTTAAATGAGATGAAATCAAGAGTTTATATTAGTACTCAAATCTAATAAAGTTCATTATAATCATTTTAGAGAGTATTAATTATTATAGGGGAAAAATTATGAACATCATTCAACTACAATATTTTGTGGATGTCGGGGAACTTGGTTCGTTTACAGAAGCAGCGAAGAAGAATCGGATGACAATTCCAGCGATCAGTATTTCCATTAGCCAGCTTGAGGAGGAACTAGGGGCCTCTCTTTTCGTCCGTTCTCGGAAAGGAGTAACCCCTACCATTGAAGGCAAAACAGCGATGAAGCATGCGATATCCATATTAGATAAGTTAGAAGTCATGAAACAGGACATTTCTCATTCGAAAAATAAAAGCTGTGGTACTATTATGATTGCTACGACCCCTGGAATGGTTCCGAATATTATCAGGGCGACTTTAGAATATCAGAAAATGTATCCTTCAATTAATATTGAAATGATAGAAGGAGATACGAATCTAGTTTTGAAACAGGTCAAGAATGGGCAGGCGGAAATTGGGTTTGTTTCCTTGCCAGAAGGTATTAATGATGCGGAGCTTGCGTGGAAGCCAATGATTGAAGATAGGGCGATACTGGTCGTTCATAAAGGCTCACGACTACGAATAAAAGAAGCTATTTCTAGCAATGAGATCAAGGATGAAACGATTGTATTATATAATGATCCTTACATTCGAATGGTCGCTGATATGCTTCATTTAGAGGATCCATCTAATATGATCGCCTTAATTTCAAACAATGTGGAGTCCCTTTTTCAAATGGTCATAAAAGGGAATGCGGTTACAATTGCAACTGATCATATTGTTCATTCCCTACCTGAACATATACAAAATGAATTGGTGATGATTCCGATTCATGGGCTTACATCCCATGCAAACTATCTAGGTAGAATAACGAGAAAAAACACAGCGATCTCTGACCATATTGAGCAGTTTACAGAGTTTCTTTCATCACAAATGGATAAATAATACAAACACAAAAAGCCGCTTAGCTGAGAAACTAAGTGGCTTTTTACATAGTACGAAATATAAATATATTGTACCATTCAAGAAAAAGGCAGATAGGGAAATTGCCCTCTAACCCCTACAAGATTTTATCATCTTTCACAAATTGTCCAACACTTCCAATATCCAGCCATTCCAATTGGCGCTGTCGGATCTGGAAGAGAACAATTGGATCGTAAAACCTTTCAGGGTGAGATTTCAGTTCATCCAGCTCTTTTTGGTACTGCGCTTTTTCTTTCTCCATTTCCGCTACTGCCTGCTTAGCCTCGGATACCGGATTTTCGAAGAACAACATCATATCACGTTCCAATGTTCGCTCAAATAACTCAAGCTGCTGCAAAAATTTCTTCGTAATCAACTGTACTGCATCGGAAAAATCCTCATTTTCGATAAGCTTCTTATATTGGCTAGCCAAGAAACCTTTGTTTTGCGGGATTGAGCCCAGAAGTCGCCCCGCACTTTTGATGAGAAATTGAGACGGAGTAAATCGTAGAAAGATATTCTCCTTCTCATACGTGACAAAGGTAGTCATTCTCTCCATATCTCGCTTCCAATCATTGAGCACCTGAAAGTCACATTCCATCTGTAACTTATTTTCTTCTAATAATTGGTTCAGCCCTTCTGTTAGCTCATGAATAAAATATTGGCTTTCCTTCAATTCTTGTTCCACCTCTTGCAGCCAGTCCTGAAACTTCAATTGGAATTGAGGCATTACTTTTTCCCTTAAATAGAGTTCAACTCTAAGATTCATCTCATCATTGATTTCTACCGAAAGCTTCTTAAAATCACTGTCCTCGCTAATCAAGTCAGAACAGGACTTCAAAATTTCAGGAATGCCTGATTGGATCGAGTCTCTTATCTCCTCTTTTCGTGCTTGAAATGATTTCTTAATCAAATTGTTTTTTCCATCTTTCCAGTCGTCTATCTGATGAATGCCCGCGCGAAGCTTTGATAGAACATCCGTGTTCCATTGAATATTTTGTATCAATTGTTTTTCCTGTTCTTTTTTCTTACTCAACATATTATTCAATATGCTCCCAATTAACTGTAGAAGCTTTTCGCTGCGCTCAGCCTCTGGATGAGCCTGGAGCCTTCGTAAAATATCTTCATTCTCGACAGTAAGTGGTTCCCCTTCCAAATGAAGGGATGAATCAATTTCAATCGCCTCATTTTTTGCCCATTGAAGAATCTCGGTTAAGAGATTGAAGCTTTCATCGAAGTTTTTAACCGCAAGCACCTCACCACTAATATAGCTTTCTGCATGTTCAACAACTGCTTGCTCAAGCGTTGTTGGAAAATAATCATTCCATGCCAAAATGGCTCCATTTGCAAGAGCGGCGTGGGGGGGATCCGCGATCATTGCCCAGTTTTTCAATAAATCAGGGATGAGTTTCTCCACTTCCTTAATTAGGTACTTTCCCTTGATCAAGGATAGGAACACCTCTTGAAATAAATCTTGAGTTTCATACCAAATTTCATCTTCGTCATACTCGATCTGTTGAAATAGGCTATTTAGACTTTTCACCCACAGCAGAAATTCCTTCTCGTCATCATTCCGCTTCCAAAGGGACGAAAGTAACTGTTCGAAATGGGCCATGCTCAATCTTTTCAATAATAATAAGGACTCTATGAAATAATCAGGTGGAAAGCTTTTCGTTCGACCTTCATCAATATATCCTTTCAATTGAGTAAACCATGAAAGGGATTCTGTCCTTTTCCCTTCATTGACAGCAAGCTCAACAGCACTCTTCCAGTCCTGATTCTCCTCGTAAAAATTACGTGCCAAATCGGTTACGTTTGGGTAGTCTGGATTTAACTGTACGACTCTTTTGATCGTTTGATCGGCCTTCTCCTACTTCCTCAGTCGTATGTATAAAGAGAAGAGTTCTAAGCCAATCTCAGTATTTAAAATGAGTGAGTCGGTCACAATCGCTTTATAAAGGTCCTCCGCATGCGCGTAAAGACCTAGCTCTACATAGGCATCTGCCATATTCTTTTTTGCCCATGGCTCTAATTCATTATGAATGCTTTCCCATTTATAAATAGCCGTTTCAAAATCCATACAGTGAAAGTAGATCTCCCCTTGTGCAAAGCGAATATAAGATAGATCATATGCTTCCTTTTGCTGTTCCTCAAAAAACAACTCACCTAAAACTTGTACTGGCTGTCGGTCTTTATGCGCACTTGTGAACTGTTCAAAATAAGATTTCTTTGTAAGTTGTTCTTCCAAATTCATAACGTCCTCCGAAGAATGAATTTTTTTACCCCGTTGGCCATGATTATGCTTAACCTAACTCTAACATGACATTTTAACAAAGGACTATATGAGGAAAGTTACAATCTTATTTCACTTTAAAGACAAATGATGGATGAATAGGTATATTTTCATGCTCAACTGCCTTCATTTAATTTACATAATGTTATTATAGTAAATGCTACTTTTTTCCTCACATTCATAAAATTTGGTTCGATTATGATCAAAAAACGGGTATTTTGTCATCTTTCTAAAGAACTTGAAATTTTTTTTATCAAATTTTGAAGATATGTAATGGGTCTGTTCTTAAAAAAGTCCTGCGGTAATATGTCAAGCCCAAAAATCTAAGGAATTGGAAATTTTAAACCCACCAGCATCTAAAAAAGGCAATACTAAAGAAACCC
>NZ_JAUSTU010000027.1:0-38398 GCF_030813005.1 Anoxybacillus andreesenii | reverse complement strand
TAGCGAGGTACCAAATACCCATGATACTCAAGGAATGATAGAAACGGCAAGGTCCTAGTAATTTGTCTTTTCAACACTAAATAGCGAAGAGCCAAAGTAATTGCCAATGAAATAGCTAGAAATTTAGAAAATAGATATAATCAAGTTCACGAAAAAGTAGTTGAAAATATTTATAGGGGGCATCCTTTATCTAGGAGTATTTTGGGGACTTGGGATAGTATAAGCAGTTTTGATAACACAATACTTAGTCGTTACCATACAAAGATGCTTCAAAGCTCAGATATAGTAGTGGCTATATCAGGTCATATTGATAAAGAATTAATTTTATTCATTGAAAATTTATTTGGTACTATTTCAAGAGACATAAGGTTGCAAGAACCTTTAGAAAATTTAGTACCCCAAGTAGGAGCAGAAATTATCATTGAGGATAAAGATGTCAAACAAAATTATTTATGTGTTGGGTTTCCAACATTCTCATATAATCATCCCCAATTACTCTCCCTAATGTTATTCAATCAGCTTTTGGGAGGAGGTCGTACATCGTTCTTAGCTAAAAATATTCGGGAATCACTAGGGGCTGTTTACTCATTAAGTTCATCAACCTATTTATATAAAGAAGGAGGACTATTATCTATTAATGTAGCTAGTTCTTCCAAAAATAATATATTTCAGCTTAAAAACATTATCTTGGAATTATTGCGGAAAGAGCTCAAAAAAGAAATAACTACTGAACAAGTCTCTATTACCAAATCGCAACTAAAAAGTAAAATGTTATATAGTCTTGAAAACTGTACATCGAGAATGTTAGAGTTCGGGAAAAATACGTTACTAAATATCGGTAGCGAAAATACTGTGAATATTGATTTTAATAATACTGATTCTATTATTCAAAGTATCGAAAATACAAGTAGAGAGGATATTTTGGATGTTTATGAGGAACTCTTAGGTTTTTCTCCAACAATTTCCTTGATAACAAACGAATAAAGAGAGTGGAGTGGAGAGAATGAGGAAATTCTTTGGCTTCCAAATTTTAGACGCAAAAATCTTATTAACCAATTTAGTTTCTTTTTTTTGGACTTTGATTTTGCCTTTGTTTTCAGCTTTAGTATTAAGAGGTACACTTCTTGACTCCATTGAAACAGAATCAGAAATACAAAATTACTTGTCTTGGTTTTGGATTTTTATAATTGTATCTTCATTTATATACGGTGTGGGGCTTAAGCTTGCTCGGTTTAGAGATATGGGGATACTAAAAACGTATATTTTAATCTCTGGAGATAAACGGATTTTTATATATGCAATATTACTAAATCAATTTATTATTTGTTTAATGTGTTTAATGATTTTTAGCTTTGTAATGGCCATTGTTTATAATTTGAATATTGTAATGCTGTTACTCATACCTTTTCTACTTTTGGTTTGTTCTATACCTTTTGCATTTGCTACATTGTTAATTGCTACTATAAATTTAAAGCATTCTACTCTTAATACAATAGCAAGTATACTTATTTATCCTGGATTTTTAATGGCTTTAAATACTAGGTATTCAGAGATCGAATGGACAGATTTGTTAAATCCTTTTAACATCTTATATACATTTTCTCAGTATAGCTCATCTTTATTTCTAGGTAACCTATCATTAGTTCCTTTTCTTTTTCTATTAGTGTATCTATTAATTGGATTTGTATCGATTAGAAAAATAAATTTAGTTTCAAGAGTAGAAAGGTAGGAAAATGAGAAAATGTTCGTAAAAAACCTTAGTTTCAAATACAAAAATTCAAAAAGGGAAATTTTAAAAGATATAAGTTTTAATTTAAAGAAAGATAAGGTAAATGTACTTGTAGGTTTAAATGGTACAGGTAAAACCACTCTATTTGATTGTATTACTAATATCTTAAAACCAAATGAAGGTGTGTTAAATTTTCCTTCAATTGATCAAATATTATACTTAACTCAAACTATCTACTTTTCTCCAGAATTAAAAGGAAAAGATTTTGTAAAGTTTATTTCTCGGATCGATAATAAGGTCCCTTTTAAATTTCCAGAATCTTATACAATTAAAATGGATGAAAGAAGTAGAAACCTGTTTCTACACCTATGGAATACAAAAATTGGAAGAATGTCAGTAGGAGAGAAAAGATGGCTTTTTATTACCGTTTTATCAGGTTTAAAAAGGAAACTTTACATATTAGATGAGCCCACTAGTGGGGTAGACCCTTCATCAAGAATAAGAATACTCAAGAATATCGATAAATTGGTTAAGGATGGCAGTTATTGCTTTATTTCAACGCATCAATTACAGGATCTATCCCATATAGATTGCAATATAATTATGTTACATTTGGGAAAAGTAATTTATGAAGGGGATTATTATAAATGGTTAGAAAATAACAATACGCATAACCCCGATATAGCCTTTGATAGGTCAATAGAGTAAAAATATAACCTCTTTTTGATAGGATATTAAACCATTTCCCATTCAAAAAAGTTTTTAAAATTAACTGTACTTTCCTAGATTGAAATTGGCAAACAAACCTTGATATAACTAGGAAGGCCTACGATCCACTGTTGAAGTTGACGTTGAATTATATTTTTATTTTTGATTTCTTGTTTGTCTTTTTCGCGGTACTTGAAGAAGCCTGGTTAACTGCTGTAAAGCCATAAATGTTAATTCAAGTATAATATTGAAGAATACACCATGATTTCCTTTAAGCATTACTATATTGATAGATATGAAGAAAATGAACTTGTTCATTCAGTTGCAGCTTATATAGTCAGGAAAATACTTGGGAGTATTATTATGATGACGGGAATTTTTTGTGACGATATCCCCTTAGCTTGAGGAAGTATTGATAATAATGGGATAGGTAATAGAATACTCTGTAGCCATTTATAAGGTACAGAGTATTCAATAGATTAGTCTCTTTGTTTAAAAGGACCTACCTAGTAATAATGATAAAAATGTTATGATTGGAGCATGGAAGGTTAACAAGGCTCTACTGCCATATGTGATATTGGCCACCAGAAAAAGCCGTCTTTTTCAAGAAGTTCATCGGCACATTTCGGTCCCATCGTTCCAGCAGCATAATTTGGAAAATGCTCTTCGACGGTATTTTCCCACACATGCGAAATCTTATCGGTAAAGCTCCAAGAGAGTGCTACCTCATCCCAATGGGTGAAGTTGGTCGCATCTCCGCGCATGCAATCGTATAGTAGTTTTTCATAGGATTCAGGGGTATTATAGCCATTCATTCCCTTGTTCGCATAATTGAGTTTAATGGGAGTTGCGACTTCATTCTGCCTTGCCTTTTTGGCATTTAAATGAAGCGTAATGCCTTCCTCAGGCTGAATGTGAATGACAAGCAAATTCGGATTGAGCGGCTCCTCCGGACGGTAATACAGATTCATCGGGATATCCTTAAACTGAATGATGATCTTTGTCGACTTTGCTTCCATTCTTTTTCCCGTTCGGATATAAAAAGGTACACCGGCCCATCGGAAGTTGTCAATTAAGAGCTTTCCAGCGACAAAGGTTTCTGTGTTGGAATGCGCGTCTACCATTGGCTCTTCACGGTAGCCTGGAACATCATGACCATCAATCGTTCCTGCTCCATATTGACCACGGACAAAAAACTCCTTCACATCTTCGCCATCGATGGAGCGCAGCGCCCGCAGCACCTTGACCTTCTCGGAACGGATTTCCTCCGTCGTGAGGCGAATCGGAGGCTCCATTGCGAGGAGTGCGACCATCTGAAGCATATGGTTTTGAACCATGTCACGAAGAGCCCCACTATTTTCATAATATCGACCTCTTTCCTCAACGCCTAGGATTTCGCTGGAGGTCACTTGGATATTGGAAATGTAACGATTATTCCAAAGCGGTTCAAAAATGGCGTTAGCAAAACGAATAACTTCAATGTTTTGAACCATTTCCTTGCCTAAATAATGGTCAATACGATAGATTTCCTTTTCAGAAAAGGCCGTTCTAATTTGCTTGTTAAGCTCCTTTGCAGATTCGAGATCATGTCCAAAGGGCTTTTCGATGACGAGACGCTTGTAACCTTTTACATCTGTCAGCCCATCTTCTTTCAAGTGAAGGGCAATTGTTCCGAAAAATTCAGGTGCCATCGCTAAATAAAAAATCCGATTGCCATGTAAGTGATATTGCTCATCTAGGTCATTCGCCATTTTCTTCAAGACAGCATAGGAGGCAGAATCTGTCACATCATGGGAGTGGTAATAGAAATGTGAAGCAAACTCCTCAATGCGATCCTCCTTCTCGATCGCCGTCTTAACCGAGTCCTTAATCGATTGCTGGAATTCCTCGTTTGTTAAAGGTCTTCTAGCCACGCCGATCACGGCAAATTGATCGGTGAGCTTCCCTTTTTCAAATAGTTTATAGAGGGAGGGGAATAGTTTTCTTTTCGCTAAATCCCCAGTCGCCCCAAAAATCATCATCAGCGTAGGATGGTTTTCATGTTGTTTCACTATCGATAAACCTCTTTTCAAAGTTGAAATATGTACTCAATATAATCATTTTGACTGCAAATACGCAAATAAAATGAAATGAAACATGTTCATTCTTACTTTTTGTCTTATCCGACCGTTCTATCCTAGTTTTGAAGTAGGTTAGAAAATCTTGTTATGGTATAGTAAAAATAAAAATGAACGTAGCAGGTGGAAGGAGTTTTCTGTTTGGAATTATTTTTTCTTGGGACGGGTGCAGGAATTCCTGCAAAAATGAGAAATGTAACAGCCATGGCATTAAAGCTACTGGAGGAAAGAGGCTCTGTTTGGCTCTTTGATTGCGGGGAGGCGACCCAGCATCAAATTTTGCACACCTCCTTGAAGCCTCGCAGGGTTGAGAAAATTTTCATTACCCATTTGCATGGAGATCATATTTACGGTCTTCCAGGCTTCTTATCAAGCCGTTCCTTTCAGGGAGGGGAATCCAAGGTGACGATTTATGGGCCAAAGGGGATTAAAGAATATGTGGAAACGTCCCTCTCGGTAAGTCAAACCTATCTGAAGTATCCCCTGCAAATTATTGAGGTAGATGACGGGATTGTTTTTGAGGACGAGCAATTTCTTGTGGAGGCAAAACTGCTGGAGCATGGCATTTCCTCCTATGGATATCGAGTGGTGGAAAAGGATCGCCCAGGGGTCCTGCTTGTAGATAAATTGAAGGAGACAGGGATTCAGCCTGGCCCGATTTTTAAAAGAATTAAGAGCGGTGAAAGGGTGACCCTTGAGGACGGAACGGTTCTTGATGGCAAGGACTTTACAGGACCCGATATTAAGGGGAGGGTCGTGACGATTCTAGGGGATACTCGTTCCTGTGAGGCAAGTAGACAATTGGCTCAGGATGCAGACCTTCTCGTCCATGAAGCCACTTTTTCACAAGGAGAAGAGAAGCTCGCCCATGAGTATTTTCATTCAACGACCGTTCAGGCCGCAACGATTGCGAAGGAGGCAAATGTCAGGAAGCTATGTCTGACTCATATCAGCTCCCGCTATGACAGAGAAGCCTCCAAGATCCTTTTAAATGAAGCGAGAAAGGTGTTTGCGACAACGGAAATGGCCGAGGATTTCAAGGAAATTATCATTCCATTACAAAAATAAAGGCACTTCGGAAAAAGTGCCTTGTCTTCATTATTTTATTGTGAGACTAGCCGACCTACCAGCCGCGGTCATATTGCTTCGGTGGCTCAATTTCGACGCCAAGCTCTTTGGCTGCTGTTCTTGGAAAATACGGATCTCTCAACAGCTCACGGGCGATAAAAATAAGATCGGCTCGTTGATTCTGGAGGATTTCCTCCGCTTGAATACCGGTTGTGATTAACCCAACAGCCCCGGTCGGAATGTCGGCCTCGTGCTTGATTTTTTCCGCCAGTGGGACCTGGTACCCTGGATAGGCATGAATTCTCGCCGGAACTAAAGCACCACTGCTGACATCGATTAAATCGACCCCTTGCTCCTTCATCCAATGGGAAAAGATCACATAGTCCTCTACATTGAGCCCTTCCTGATGATATTCGTTGGCAGATACTCTCACCAATAATGGACCATCCCAGACCTCTTTGACCGCCTTAATCACCTCTCGCAAAAAGCGATAGCGGTTTTCCGGGGTGCCCCCATATTCATCCTCTCTATGATTGGAAAGCGGGGAAAGAAATTCATGGATGAGATAGCCATGGGCAGCATGAATTTCGATCACATCATAGCCTGCCTTTTCGGCTCTTAGAGCAGCTGCTTTAAAGGCTTGAACTGTTTCGTTAATCTCTTCCAATGTCATTGCCTTTGGTGTCTTCATGCTATCATCGAAAGGAATCGCGGAAGGTGCCAATATTTCACCGTCCACCGTCGCCTTTCTGCCAGCGTGGGCAAGCTGTATTCCCATTTTTGAGCCATAGCTTTTGACTAGAGTGGTAAGCTCTGACAATCCTTCGAGATGCTCGTCGCTCCAAATGCCGAGATCCTGAGCGGAGATTCGACCTTGAGGAGTCACCGCAGTGGCTTCCTGAATAATGAGGCCAACCTGCCCAACGGCACGGCTTACATAGTGGGTTAAATGCCAATTTTCTACTTTTCCATCCTCATTGTGGCAGGAATACATGCACATTGGTGCCATCACAATGCGATTTTTCAGTGTGATATTTTTAAGTGTATAGGGTGAGAAAAGCTTCGTTTCCAAGCGGTACTACCTCCTTATGTGTTTCTCATATACAGTATAGCGGACCGAAGCCCATTTGAAAAAAATCCTGCTGTGGGCTAATCACCGATCGTTTTAATTAAGGCCTCCCCCAGCCGCTTCGATTGCTCTGTCGCTTCCCTTATACATTGGATGAAGGCTTCCTGGACTTGATGCTCCTTCAAGATCTTTAACCCTGCCTCTGTTGTACCACCTGGACTTGTTACTTCCGTCCGCAGTTGTTTTGGGGTCTTGCTCGACTTGGAAACCATCCCAGCTGCTCCGATCAAAGTTTGAACGATGAGCTTTTTCGCTAAATCCCCCTCTAAGCCAATTTCCACGGCGCTTTTTTCCATCGCTTCGATTAAATAATAGATATAGGCAGGACCACTTCCAGACAGTCCTGTGACCGCATCTAGCTGGGGCTCCTCGACAAAAACCGTCAGGCCGACCGTGTCGAATATCGTTTTAACGGTTGATTTTTGCTCCTCTGACACGATTGCGTTTTTGGCCAGTGCAGTAGCGGATTGACCGATAGCAGCAGACGTATTGGGCATGGCTCTTACGATCGGAATGGGTTGTTCCGCTAGAATCTCAATGCTTGCCATGGAAACCCCAGCGAGTAAAGAGATAAGGAGTGTGTCCTCTCTTAAAAAGGATTTTATTTGCTTGATGGATGCGGCGGCATCCTTAGGCTTCATCGCAAGAATGACCACCGTAGCATCTCTTAGTAAAATTTCAAGATCATAGGTTGTTTTCACTCCATATTGCTCCTGCAGCTGATGAAGCTTCTCTTGATTGCTCCGATTGGTCACCCATATTTGTTCAGGATGAATCAATTTTTTTTCAATGATTCCAGATAATAAGGCTTCTGCCATCGAGCCTGCCCCGATAATTGCAATCTTTTCCATTTTTCTTCCCTCCTAATGATTAAGTAAATGACGAAAATAAAAAGACCCTTCATCCTGTAAAGGACGAAAGGTCTAGCCTCCGTGGTACCACCTTATTTTCACGAAAAATATCGTGATCTCAAAACCGTTAACGCCGGCAACGGTTAGGTTTCTAGGCAGATGCCTACTCTCTAACAGCTCATAAGGCAGGTTCAATGGTCAAGAGGATGGTGAAGCCTTTCAGCCTACGGGCTTCACTCTCTTTCATCATTTTCCATTTACTATTCTTAGTCATCGCTATGGAATTAAATATTTTTAATTGTGATTATGCAAGATAGCGACCTTGTCTGTCAAGAGGAATTCGGAAAATTATGAATTAATTATGTGAAAATAATGACAATTCATCAAAACCAAGTTAAACTTATATTTATATTGAATAAGGGAAATGTTTTTCATATCGTTTACTCTGTACTATGATATTTGAAAATAATGATTAAAGGGGAATTATGATGACTGAATGGAAAAATGGAGTGGCCAAGATAACACTGCCAACACCTTTCCGTGTGGGTGATGTGAATGCATATGTGATCAAAGGGGAGCGGTTAACCCTTGTAGATGTGGGACCAAAAACGGAGGAAACATGGCATTCTTTAACAGAACAATTGAAGGAGCTAGGCATTCAGCCTTCAGACATTGAACAGGTGATTTTAACCCATCACCATCCAGATCATGCAGGATTGCTCGATTATTTTCCTGATTCCTTAGAGGTATACGGACATCCTGTTAATGACCGATGGATCCATCCAACCGAAGCCTTTTTAGCAGAAAATGAACATTTTTTTATGAAATCCTTTCTAGAGTTCGGTATCCCGGAGACCTATCTGCAATTCATTGGAATGCTGAAGAAGGAATTAAAGTATTCCTGCGACCGGACCTTGACTGGTCATTTGCGTGAAGGCGATCGTCCGCTTGGTCTTTCCGATTGGAGGGTGATTGAAACTCCGGGGCACGCTCAAAGCCATATTGGCCTCTATCGAGAAAAGGATGCCATCTTTATTGGCGGGGACCATCTTCTGGCCCATATTTCACCAAATCCAATCTTGGAGCCGCCTTTACCTGGAGAGAAGGAGCGTCCAAAGCCACAGCTTCAATATAATCAATCCCTGAAAAAATTGCTTGAGGTTCCAATCGACCTCGTCTATTCTGGCCATGGGGAAGAGATTTATAATAAAAACGAACTCATTCATAAGCTGTTATCCAAGCAGCATGAGAGAGCACAGAAGGTTAAGAGTTGGTTAGAGAAGGAACCTTTGACTGTGTTTGAAGCCTGCCAGCTGCTGTTTCCTAAGATCTATCAGCGTCAGTTATCATTGACGATTTCGGAAACAGTTGCACAATTTGATTATTTAACAGATTTAGAGGAAATCAGCGTGGTGAATGATAATGGAATCATTCGATATGCTGTAAGCTAAGGTGATGAAATGACAAGTAGACTTCAAGGAAAGAATATATTTATTACAGGTGCTTCAGGGGGAATAGGAGCTGAAATTGCTAGGCTTTGTGCCAAAAGAGGAGCAAGCCTCTATCTTTTCTCGAGGAGCCTTGATAAGCTAGAGCAGCTGAAAGAAGAGCTGGAAGGAGAGTACTCTAGTCGGGTACATGTCTATCAATTAGATGTTTCTGACACAGATGAAGTTGAGCGCGTATTTAAGCGCGTATTAGGTGAGGTCCAAACCATCGATGTCCTCGTTAATAATGCTGGATTTGGGGTATTCCGTCTGGCAGAGGAAGCGTCCATAGCGGAAATAAAAGGGATGTTCAGCGTCAATGTGGTTGGCTTGATGGCCTGCACTTCAATGGTTCTTCCGGTGATGAAAGCAGAGAATAAGGGCCATATCATCAACATTGCCTCCCAAGCCGGAAAAATCGCCACGCCGAAATCAAGTGTTTACTCCGCTACCAAGCATGCTGTGCTTGGCTATACAAATAGCCTAAGAATGGAGGTAGCTGATTCCAATATTTTCGTGACTGCCGTAAATCCTGGGCCGATTGCGACGAGCTTTTTTGATATTGCCGACGAGAGTGGAACATATGTGAAGAATGTTCAGCGTTTCATGTTAAAGCCTGAGTACGTTGCAGAAAAAATCGTGAATGCGATGCTGACGAAGAAAAGGGAGATAAACCTCCCGCGCTGGATGAATACCGGAAGCGTTATATACGCTCTTTTTCCTAATTTGTTCGAACGAATCGGAAAAAAGGCATTTAATAAGAAATAGTGAATGACTTACATCGTTCTCCAAATAATAAGCTTAACCTATGGAAGAGAAAGGAGAACTATTTAAGTGAATACGACGAAGTTGCAATTACCTCTCCAAACCTTAAGCCTTGTTGTCGGATTTATGGTTTGGGTCATTATTTCTTCCTTAATGCCCAATATTCGTGCAGACATCCCTCTGACGGATGGTCAGGCCTCTTTGGTCACGGCAGTTCCTGTTATCTTGGGATCTCTCCTGCGAATATTTCTAGGATTTTGGACGAATCGGTTTGGGGCGAGAAGGTTATTTTTTATTAGCTTTATCATTTTGATTTTTCCTGTCTTTTATATTAGCATTGCAGATTCCTTTATGGATTTGATCATTGGGGGACTATTCCTCGGCATCGGTGGAGCGGTTTTTTCCATCGGTGTCACCTCATTACCGAAGTACTATCCAAAGGAAAAGCATGGGTTTGTTAATGGGATATACGGGGCTGGGAACATTGGAACTGCAATAACCTCCTTTTCGGCTCCAATTGTTGCCAAAGCTTTAGGGTGGAGCAGTGCCGTACGTTTGTTCATTATCCTATTAATCCTGTTTGCTCTTTTGAATTTCGTATTTGGGGATCGAAAGGAAGCGAAGGTCCAGGCTTCTCTAGGGGAGCAGATCAAAGGAGTTTATCGCAATGAAAAGCTCTGGTTTCTTTCGTTATTTTATTTTATCACCTTTGGCTCCTTTGTCGCTTTTACTGTGTATCTGCCTAATTTTCTTGTCAATAACTTCGGTCTTGATTCCGTTGATGCAGGCTTAAGAACGGCCGGGTTTATCACCCTGGCTACGATTATGAGGCCGATTGGTGGTTGGTTAGGGGACCGCTTTAATCCGCTCTTTATTTTAATGTTGGTTTTTGCAGGGTTAACATTTTCTGGAGCATTGCTTTCCTTCTCTCCCACGATCACTTTATATACGATTGGCTGTCTAACAGTGGCCTTCTGTGCAGGAATAGGGAATGGTGCTGTATTCAAGCTTGTTCCATTTTATTTTTCCAAGCAGGGTGGGATTGTGAATGGGATTGTATCAGCACTTGGGGGACTTGGAGGATTTTTCCCTCCCCTCGTATTAACCATTGTTTATGGAATGACAGGGCATAATGCGATTGGTTTCATGGCCCTATCGGAGTTTGCTTTAGCCAGCTTTGTCATTGTTGTATGGATGTATTATCTCGAAAGAACCGGCGTGGATAAGAAAATTTTTGACTCAACGGCGCAAGGAATGATGGTGACGGATCAAGCTGGTGTGATCCAAAGGGTCAATGATTCCTTCACCACATTAACAGGGTTTAATCGGGAAGAGGTAATAGGTAAGACACCAAGTGTATTAAGGTCTGGCCGCCATGACGAAGGCTTTTACAAAGAAATGTGGAATACGATCGAAAGCCAAGGATTTTGGCAGGGTGAGATTTGGAATAAGCGAAAAAATGGAGAAATTTATCCAGAGTTCCTGACGATCAGTAGAATCAACAACGAAGCCGGAGATGTTCAGTTTTATGTAGGAACCTTTAGTGATTTATCAAAAACTTAGAAATGTAAAAGAAGTAGGGCTGTCTCTTAGTGAGGCAGTCTTTTTTTCGTTGCAACGAAAGAAGACTTTCGTTTAGTAAGGAAAATTATGGATAAGATGGTGAGGAATATATTGATAAGGAGTGTTTGATTATGTCAGGACCTAGTTTGAAAAAAGTAGATGCCCATTCATCGATTCATGAGGCTGCCTTAAATGAAGCCAAGGAATTGAGAGAGCTTTATCGACATTGCCTGAAAAAGGAGAGACAGGAAAAAGCGCTTCAAGTGGCGGAAATCACGATTGAGCATTGGGAAACGAGAACATTAAAGCATGCAGAAGCAGAAGAGGAAGGCTTATACAAGGAAATGATGGAGGAAAATCCAGATTTAACAGAGGTTGTCGTGCAATTGACACGGGACCATAATTTAATGCGAAATGTGGTCGGACAAATGAAGGAATATATGATGCAAAAAAGGGTGGGAGAGGAATTTATTCGCTTCATGGATGCCCTTATTGTGATCGATGAAATCCATAATGAGGACGAAATGAATAAATTATTGGCTTCTGACAAATAATAACGCAGGAAATTGTAGGAAAGGGAGGATAAAAGTTGGGAGAGCTGCCACTCTATGAAGAAGAATCACTTAGGTTTCGTGCACCAAGGCTATATGACCGAATGATGGAAGCCTTTTCGAATTATAATTTGCATCCCTATGATGCCGAAGCGACGATCACTCAAAAAGAAGAAGGAATGGACCTTTCTATTAGGCTTGGAGGTAGCTTGATCGACTTAGCCACTATACATATTAGCCCCAAGCAGGCTGAAGAACCCGATGAAGAGGTAATCTCCTTTTTTGAGACGGCAGCAGAGGAGTGCAAAAATCTCTTAATCAAAAACTATTTTAACATGATTAAGCTCTAGAAAGGACTGATAGAGTTGTTTTCCTTTGAAAAAGAATCGATGCTTGTCGAAGATAGAGAGGATTTACTGGCAGTACTTCAAATGAGATTCGGCAGGGTTTCAGGTGAACTGATCCAGAAGATTTATGGGATTTCAGATGGCGATACACTACAACGGTTGATCCTTGCTGCCGCTAATGCCCATTCCTTCGAGGTTTTTCTTGAAGAACTAGAGATGGGGCAAGCTTCATTTCGATTGGTGGGGGAGGATTTTAATCCGCTTCGTAATCAAGCTATAGGGTGGGATGCCTAAATGGAGCAAAGAAAAAACAAGCTAATTCACGTACTCAAACATTTAAAACGAGGCGAGCGCATCAATGATGGCTGGACCGAGGAAAGTCCACGACCTCGTAATTCTGAGGATATTTATAGACGGCGCTGGCAGTATGACAAAATTGTCCGCTCGACCCATGGGGTGAACTGTACCGGTTCCTGTAGCTGGAGAATCCATGTGAAGGACGGCATTATTGCTTATGAAACACAGCAAACGGATTATCCATCGACAGGCGAGGATTTTCCTGACTATGAGCCGCGTGGTTGTCCACGTGGGGCAAGCTTCTCCTGGTATACGTATAGCCCAACACGAGTCAAGCACCCATATATTCGTGGCGATCTGTATGAGCTATGGAAAAATGAGCTGAAAGTGGCAAACAATCCAGTCGAAGCATGGGAAAATATTGTCACCAACCCTGAGAAACGAGCGAAGTATGTATCAGCACGAGGCAAGGGTGGTTTTGTTCGTGGAAGCTGGAGTGATCTTTGTCAATTAATTGCAGCCTCCTCCATCTATACGATCAAAAAATATGGGCCCGATCGAATTGTTGGCTTTAGTCCGATCCCAGCGATGTCCATGGTTAGCTATGCTGGGGGCTCCCGCTTTCTTTCTTTAATCGGCGGTACGATTTTAAGCTTTTATGATTGGTATGCTGATCTTCCACCTGCCTCGCCTCAAGTCTGGGGGGATCAAACAGATGTGCCAGAGAGCGGCGATTGGTATAACACGAAATATTTCATTATTTGGGGGACGAATATCCCGCAAACAAGGACCCCTGATGCTCACTTTATGGTTGAATCTCGCTATAACGGGACGAAGGTTGTCGGAGTAAGTCCTGATTATGCGGAGTATGAGAAATTTGCCGATATTTGGCTTCCTGCAAAAGCAGGTACGGACGGGGCACTGGCGATGGCGATGACCCATGTGATCCTCAAAGAATTCTATGTGGACCAGCAAACACCATATTTCGTCTCCTATGCCAAGCAATATACGGATCTTCCGTTTCTAGTCATTCTAGATGAGCATGAAGGACGGTACCGCTCTGGTCGTTTCCTAAGAGCTTCGGACATTGATGGAAACGAAGAGCTAGGGGAGTGGAAGACGGTCGTTTGGGATGAAATGGAGAATAAGATGGTCATCCCAATCGGCAGTCAAGGCTTCCGCTGGGATAGCGGCAACAAATGGAATCTCGATCTGCAGGACGTGAATGGCAATGATATCAATCCTCTCCTTAGTTTTATCGATCAATCGGATGAGGTTGTTCAAGTGGATTTCCCTTATTTTGCTGATGAAAAAAGCGGTCCGACAACAAGGGGAGTTCCGGTTAAAAAAATTCACGACCAATCAGGTGTGGAGCTAACAGTTACGACGGTTTATGACCTGATGCTTGCCCATACAGGTGTAGGTCGTGGCCTTGAGGGCGACTATCCAACGGATTACAACGATGCGAACAAACCATATACTCCTGCTTGGCAGGAAAGCATTACAGGGGTCAACCCGGCACATGTCATCCAGGTAGCTCGTGAGTTTGCTGATAATGCCGCCCGCACAAATGGCAAATCGATGATTGCGATGGGTGGTGGGACGAATCATTGGTTCCACAGTGACCAAATCTATCGTTCGATCTTAAACCTTGTATTATTAACGGGCTCCCAAGGGGTCAACGGTGGAGGCTGGGCCCATTATGTCGGTCAGGAAAAAGTCCGTCCGATTGAGGGCTTCTCACAAATTGCTTTTGCGAATGATTGGGTGAAGGCTCCACGCTTCATGAATGGTACTTCCTTTTTCTACTTTGCAACCGAGCAGTTCCGCTATGAGTATCAAGCAGATGAGGAAAAGGACGGATGGAGCAGCAAATACCGCAATATGCACCCAGCTGATTTCAATGCGATGTCCGCACGTCTCGGCTGGCTGCCAAGCTTTCCACAATGGACGCAGAACTCTCTTGATGTGATGAAGGATGCGAGGGAGCGTCATAAGGAGGATGACGGGGCGATTATTCAGGATATCGCCAAGCAAATTTCGGATGGGAAAATTAGTTATGCGATGGAATATCCAAATGACCCGCACAATTTTCCCCGGATTTTCTTCAACTGGCGTTCCAATCTCTTAGGGGATAGTGGAAAAGGGCATGAGTATTTTGTCAAGCATTTGATTGGCTCGACCGATTCCGTTCTGACCGATACGGAACATTCATGGCAGCCTGAAAGTATTCATGTGGATGCAAAGCCGCCTGAGGGTAAGACCGATCTATTTGTGGCCATGGATTTTCGGATGACAAGCTCAGGGCTTTTTTCCGATATTCTGCTTCCCGCTGCAACCTGGTATGAGAAATTTGATATTAGTACAACGGATCTGCATCCATTTATTCACCCTTTTAATGCAGCGATTTCACCACCATGGGAGACAAAAAGTGACTGGGATGCGTTTCGAGAAATTGCCAGGGAATTCTCTAATTTAGCGAAGGATCACCTTCCTGCTTGTGAGGATATTGTCATGTCGCCGCTCGCCCATGACACGATTAATGAAATCGCCCAGCCATTTGGAAAGGTGAAGGACTGGCGCAAGGGCGAGGTGGAGGCTGTTCCAGGAAAAACGATGTCAAACCTGAACATTGTCAAAAGAGATTATCCAAACGTGTTTGATATGTGGTCTACGGTCGGACCGAATATTCGCGGGGGATACGGAACCAAAGGGGTCAAGGTAGATGGCGAAAAGGCTTACCAGCAGCTTCTCAAGCGCCTTGGCGTTTCCAAGCGTGAAGGAGTCGGAAAGGGCCATCCAGACCTTTATTCTGACAAGCAGGCGATCAATGCGATCCTCCTTATGTCTGGTGCGTCGAATGGGAAGCGGGCTGTTGAAGGTTGGAAGTCGATGGAGGCAAAGACCGGAAAAAGCTTAGAGCATTTAGCGAAAGAACGTGAAGAGGAAGATTTCACCTTGGATGCGTTAACGGTTCAGCCACGGCAGACGATTTCTACACCAGTATGGAGCGGATTGGAAAAGGATAATCGACGCTACTCGCCTTTTACTGTTAATAAGGAATATAACATTCCATGGCATACCCTGACTGGAAGGCAAAGCTTCTATCTCGATCATGAGATCATGCTAGATTACGGTGAAGGACTCCCTATCTACTTACCGCCAATCAACAAGGGACCATTTTTAAAGGGCGAGAATGAAGTGGAGAACAAAGGGAAGTCGATCACGCTTCGGTATATGACCCCCCATCAAAAATGGGGCATTCATACGATGTTCACGGATACCAATAATATGGTTCAGCTGTTCAGAGGCTGGCAGGTCGTCTGGCTCAATGAAGAGGATGCCGCTTCGATTGGGATTAAGGATAATGACTGGATTGAGATCTATAACCGTAATGGTGCAGTCGCAGCAAGAGCCGTGCTTACGTACCGGATGCCACGCGGGGCGGTGTACATGCATCACGCTCAAGATAGAACGATGGGGGTTCCCGGAAATACAATCAACAAGGTCCGTGGGGGAACCCATAATAGTGTGACGAGAATTTATCCGAAGGCAACCCATATGATCGGGGGCTACTCTCAGCTAAGCTACGGGTTTAATTATTACGGACCGACTGGGAGCCAAAGGGATACGCTCGCTATTATCCGTCCCCTAAAGGAGGTTGATTGGCTTGAAAGTTAAGGCACAAGTAGCGATGGTCATGCATCTCGATAAATGCATCGGCTGTCACACCTGTTCTGTTACCTGTAAAAACACGTGGACAAACCGGCCAGGGATGGAGTATGTCTGGTATAACAATGTCGAAACAAGGCCGGGACCAGGCTACCCGAAGGAATGGGAGAATACCGATCGTTTCAAGGGAGGCTGGACGCTCCGAAATGGTCGCTTGCACTTAAGAGCAGGTGGGCCGGTCGCAAAATTAGCCAATATCTTCTTTAATCCGAATATGGCAACACTTGATGATTTTTATGAGCCATGGACATATGATTTTGAGCATCTTCACAAAAGCCCGAAAAAGGAAAATTTACCTGTAGCACGCCCTATCTCGATGATTACAGGCAAGTACATGGACAAGCCGGAATGGGGACCAAACTGGGACGATGACCTGGCTGGTGGCAGTGAGGTTGTCCCAATGGACCCAAATGTGCAGAAGCTACAGGAGCATATCGCAATGGAATATGAGAAGACGTTCATGATGTATTTGCCACGCATCTGCGAGCATTGCTTAAATCCTTCCTGCGTTGCCTCCTGTCCTTCAGGAGCCCTCTATAAAAGGGATGAGGATGGAATCGTGTTGGTCGATCAGGATGCCTGTCGGGGCTGGCGCTTCTGCATGAATGGTTGCCCCTACCATAAGGTGTACTACAATTGGAATACGCATAAGGCTGAAAAATGTAATTTCTGCTATCCGCGAACAGAAGCAGGCCTTCCGACTGTGTGCTCGGAGACCTGTGTGGGCCGCATTCGCTACATTGGGGTTGTTCTCTATGATGCGGATCGCGTGAAGGATGCTGCATCTGTCCAGGATCCGAAGGAATTATACGAGTCCCAGCTATCTGTATTTTTAGATCCGAATGATCCGCATGTGATTGAGGAAGCAAAAAAATCAGGAATTAATGATAGCTGGATCAAAAGCGCACAGGAATCACCCATTTATAAAATGGCGATGCAATGGAAAATTGCTTTGCCACTTCACCCAGAATATCGTACACTGCCAATGGTCTGGTATGTGCCACCGCTTAGCCCGATCATGAATCATATTACGAATGAAGCGGAGCTTAGTGCAGATGGTTTTATTCCGGCAGTTGATCAAATGCGCATCCCAATGGAATACCTTGCCTCACTTTTAGCAGCGGATGATGTATCCGTTATACGTCGCGTCCTCTTAAAAATGGTTGCCATGCGTGTTCATATGCGTGCCAAAACCGTCGGGGGTGTCGATGAAGTGAGAAAAAGCAAGCTGATCGCTGAAGCGGATACATCGGTTGAAGAGCTTGAGGATATGGCTCGTTTGCTTGGGGTTGCGAAATACAATGAGCGCTTCGTCATCCCAACAGGTAGAAGAGAAATGGATGATAACCTGCAGTATCGCTATGGTGCGTGCAGCATCGAGGATATCGCTCCCCCAGAAGGCATGGTAACTTATCCATATGGAAGAAGTGAGAACGGATGAAAATCGAAAAAGCAGAATTGCTCATGCTGATGGCTCGCTTTTTGGAATATCCAGATGAGGATTTTATTAGAGGGCTGGCTGATTTTGAGACGGAGGTTCAAGAACATCTTTCTTCACGGAAGCTTGCCAAGGAGTTTGTGAAACGCTGTCAACCGTTGATGGCGCTGGATTGGAAGGATTTGCAGGAGCTCTATGTTGATACCTTTGACTATAAAGAAAAAACAGGACTTTATCTTACGGCGCAGGAGCTTGGCGACAGCCGCAGAAGAGGTATGGCTCTCATCCAGCTGCAGAAGCTGATTGAGGATTTAGGCTTTGAGCGTGTTTCGGATGAATTAGCCGACTATATTCCAATGCTGTTGGAGCTCTTGGCTGTGGCTGATGAGGGGGAGCAGACAAAGCTTTTGGAGCGGCGCCTGTCTTATGCTCTTCACCGGATTGTTGGTCATCTTTCTCGAGATAATCCATACCATGCTCTGTTGGAGATGCTGACTCTTTATGTATTCGAGGCTCCTAGCAGGGAAGAAATTAAGCTCGTAGAAAGCGCCTGGGAGGATGCAGATCTCGATCCATTGCCATATCCGATGTTTTATCAGTAGGTTTGTGTGGTAGTTGATAGTTATTTTGATGGACAGGTGACTGAACAGTTGGAGAGAAAGCGAAATCAGTCTCCAAGGAGCCTTATTAGCGCCCGAACAAGCGTGTGGGAATCGGAATCGGTCGTCAAAGGGCCTTATTGGAGGCCGAATAAGCGTGAGGAAAGCGAAATCGGTCTCCAAGGGGCCTTATTGGCGCCCGAACAAGCTTGTGGAAGGCAGAATCGGTCGCCAATCCCTATGAAATGTATAAATTTACTAGTCGTTTCTTCATTAGAGCATTAAAAACCATTTTCTGTGAGGGGGTTAGCTATGAGTGGTCTTTTTTGGTGGGCGGTTTATCCGTACATTTGCGGCACAATTTTAATTATCGCCTCTTTTTACCGCTTTGTATTTCGCGGGAAAAGCTGGCACGCACCATCAACCGAAATTTTTGAAAAAAAATGGTTAAGGGTAGGATCAACGCTTTTTCACTGGGGGATTATTTTTGCCCTGGTCGGTCATATTATGGGCGTATTAATTCCGCTTGAATTTTATGAAGCAATAGGTGTTACCGAGGGGGTCTATCATTTCTTTGCCATTGCGGGTGGCGGTGTCGCCGGATTAATGGTGGTCATCGGCTTAATTGTGCTGATTATTCGGAAAGCAACAAATCCAAGAGTCAATGCTCATGCGGGGTTTAGTGATTATTTTACCGTTGTCCTTTTATTGATCATTGCCGGATTAGGAACCTATATGACGCTTATTTACAATACAACGTATGTTGCTTATGAGTATCGACTAACAATCGGGCCCTGGTTTCGAAGTTTATTCACTTTTCAGCCCCAATATGAACTGATGACAACAGTACCGTTCATCTTTCAGCTTCATATTGTTATTTCTTTTCTGTTATTTGCATCTATTCCATTCACACAGCTTATTCATATGTTCAGTTTTCCGGCTCGCTATCCAGCGCGTGCCCCCCAGCAGTATCGGGCGCGGAATGGGTATAAAAATAACTAGTCGAGATTGTCAAATCACCTTTCATTATCGGGAGGTGATTTTCATTTTCCACAAACACCCATTGAAAATGAACGTATATTCGCTTAAAATAAGGAATAAACTAGAACAAATGTTCCTATCGAGGGTGAAAAGAATGGTCGACTACAGCAAACTACCGCAAAATAAAATTTTATGTGTAGACATGAAGAGCTTTTACGCAAGTTGTTCGGCTGTTATGGAAGGCCTTGATCCGCTTGAATGCTATCTTGCTGTGGTTGGAGCGAAGGAAAGACAGGGGAGCGTCGTTCTCGCTGCCTCTCCGAAATTAAAGAAGGAATTTGGTGTGAAGACAGGCTCCCGGCGATTTGAAATTCCAGAGGATCCACGTATACACATTGTCGAACCGAAAATGAGGACCTATATGCGTGTTTCTCTAGAAATAACCCGCGTCTTTCATCGCTATGTTCCGAAGGAAGCGATTCATACGTACAGCGTCGATGAAAGCTTTATTCAAGTGGATGGGGCTTTAAATCTATGGGGAGATGCCCGCACGATTGCTCACAAAATTCGTGATGATATTGATAGAGAGTTTCAGCTCCCATGTGCGATCGGGATTGGTCCGAATATGCTGCTTGCGAAGCTTTGTATGGATTTGGATGCAAAAAAACAGGGGATTTCAGAATGGACCTATGAAGATGTTCCAAGCAGGCTTTGGCCGGTAACGCCCTTAAGAGAAATGTGGGGGATTGGAAGAAGGGTCGAAAAGACACTGAATAGCATGGGAATTTTTACAGTGGGACAGCTCGCCCATCATGATTTAGAAAGCTTAGAGAAAAAGTTCGGAGTCATGGGTAATCAGCTTTTTTATCATGCATGGGGGGTGGATTTGTCGAAAGTCGGTGCTCCTATTATGGAGGGGCAAGTCAGCTTTGGAAAAAGTCAAATTCTACTTCGTGACTACAAGGACGTGGAGGAAATTAAAGCGGTTGTGCTGGAAATGTGTGAGGAGGTGGCAAGGCGTGCAAGGCTTGGGCGCAAGGGTGGTCGAACAATTAGCTTCGGCGTTGGCTACAGCAAGGATGAATTCGGCGGCGGTTTTTATCGTTCACGCACGATTGACGAGCCGACAAATGTGACGATGGAGCTGTATCGTGTCTGTCTCGAGCTGTTTGAAGAGCATTACGAAGGCAAGACGGTGAGAAAAATTATGATTTCCTTAGGTAATATTGTCGATGACAACGAATACCAGCTGAATCTTTTTGATCTAAATGGTTGGAAAAAACGGGAGCTAGGCTATGTCGTAGACCGTATACGGGGTCGTTACGGACCTGGTGCATTATTAAGAGCGGTGTCCTACACGAATGCAGGTACAGCGAGAGAGCGGGCAAAGCTTGTAGGTGGGCATAAAATGTAAGGATATTACAATAAAAACAAACGTAACAAAAACAGCCTAAGGAGATGACGGTGATGATCCGTGACCGTGGAAAAATGAAATGGACCTCTATGATGCTGCCTGAGCATGTAAAACTTTTACGGGATTGGGCGAAGGAGGATGAATATGAAAAAGCAAGAGAAATCGACGAGCAATACTTAGAGGTGATGAATGAAACGATTTCTGAAGCAATGGAATTTGGTAAAGACTTGATGATTACTCATTATCACAATCGAAAGTACGAGCTAGTCATCGGAAACATTCACTACTGGGATGACTTGAACGGGAAATTGCATGTGGTAGACCAATTCGGAGAAGTACATCGAATTTCTCTTTCCTCTATTTCCGATGTGAGGCTAATGGATGAGTAAATTGTGTTACAATTGTCGTGGAATGGAGGGAATGCATCATGGAAATAAACATTACCGCTACAGCCGTGCAGAAAATTGCTGAGAAAAAGGGAGAGCACGAGGGCTATCTTAAGCTGAAATATGAAACAGAGGGGTGCGGCTGTGTGATGAGCGGGGTAACATCATTATGGCTTGTGAGTGAAATTGACGAAGACGATCGTGCCATCGAAACGAGTATCGGTCCGATTTATGTGGAGAAATCCAAAGAAGTTTTTTTAAACGACGAACTCATCATTGATTTTTCCCCAAGCAATAACAGCTTTCAACTAAAGAGCCCGAATGAATATTTAAATCCACGAATGAGTTTTTTGAATAAAATCGGATAAGTAAGGTGAGTGAAAGATCATCAATAAAATGAGAAGTGAAAAAGAAATGATGGATATGTTAATGGAGTTTGCTAGAAAAGATCCAAGAATTCGATTAGTAACATTAGAAGGTTCGCGTACAAACAAAAACATTCCTCCTGACGAATTCCGAGATTTTGATATATCTTATTTTGTGACCGACATGGACTCTTTCAAAGAGAATGATCATTGGCTTGATATTTTTGGGAAGCGCTTAATCATGCAAAAACCTGAAGACATGGAGCTTTTTCCGCCAGAGCTAGGGAATTGGTTTTCCTATCTCATGCTATTTGAAGATGGTAACCGAATAGACCTAACGCTCATTCCAATCGAAGAAGTTCAGGATTATTTTTGCAAGAGTGACGGTTTAGTAGAAGTCTTGCTTGATAAGGATGGACTCGTCAAAGAGGAAGTGGTCCCAAATGATCGTCACTACTGGATTAAAAAGCCGACAGCGAGGGAATTTGATGATTGCTGTAATGAATTTTGGTGGGTTTCCACCTATGTGGTAAAAGGATTGGCAAGAAAAGAAATCCTGTATGCAATTGATCATCTAAATGAAATTGTAAGGCCTAACTTGTTAAGAATGATGTCTTGGCAAATCGGGTTTGATCATGGTTTTGACTTTAGTGTAGGGAAAAACTATAAATTTATGGAACGCTATCTCTCAAAAGAGGATTGGGAAAAATTGCTTTCGACTTATACTCTGAATGATGAACAAAATAGGTGGCAGGCTTTGTTCACTTGTTATGAGCTGTTTAGAAAGTTCTCCAAGTCTGTTTCCACTACTCTAGGGATTCATTATCCAGATTATGATGAATCGATTACGAGATATATGGAGAGGATTTATCGATCCTATGGAAAGAGTAGGACAGTAAAATAATACAACAGGAGGAAGTCATGGAAATTCGAGCTTACCGAAGTGAAGATGAAATAGGTTGGGTAAGGTGTCGGGTATTATCCTTTTTGGATACCGCATACTATGACAATGTTCTTAAAGAAAAGGAGAAATACGACAATCCAGCCATTGAACTTGTTGCGATAGAGGATGATCAGGTGGTTGGATTAATAGATATAGAATACGAAGTTGTGGAGAGAACAGTCTGTTCAAGAGGTGTAGGTTTAGGAGGGATGATCTGGCATATCGCTGTTCACCCCGACCATCGTAGAAAAGGTATCGGTAGTCAATTATTATATGAAGCTGAAAAAATAGCAAAAGAAAAAGGGCTTAATCGTCTAGAGGCATGGACTAGAGATGATCAATGGGTAAATAATTGGTACAAAAATAATCGGTTTGAACAGGTGGAGTCGTATTTACAGGTATTCATGGATGGTGAAGATGAACTAAAAGAGATCATGATGTCAGAAATATCAGGATTATATCCTATCCAGGCATATGCCCATTATGTAGGTGAAGATAAAGAAACGATTAAGAAAAAATTTAAAAGAGTTCATGAATGCATTTGCTTTGAGAAAAAGTTTGAATAAAGGGTTTTAGGCATTTACTAGAGAACGTTTGTTTGTTATAATTAGTAATATATACCAGTCTAAAGTCGTGAGGATGGAAAGGGGATGCATGGTATGAGAATCGAGGAATTAAACCAATTTGCAAGTTTCTTAATTTGGGTTGAAAAATTAAAGGAGATGGCTCAAGATTTATGGTTGAAGCCTATTTCGGAGGGAAAATGGTCTCTTCGGGAGATATTGACGCATATTATGTATTGGGATAAAAATTCGTTAGAAATGATGGTCCCTCATATGTCAGAAGGTGCTAATTTAACTTTCGTAGATATTGAACAGCTTAACCAAGAGGCTGCTGCATTTGCACGGTCCTATGATTCCTTACATGCACTTATTGACGACCTCATTCAGACGCGAAAGCAGCTGCTTCGTTTATTGGAGGAAAAATATGATGAAGCGACGACTTTTATCATCGACAATGAGGAATATACATACAAAAAGTTTGTCCAAATCTTCATCCATCATGATGAGCACCATAAAAAACAAATTGAAGCCTTTCTAAAAAAAGAAGGAAAACGCTGAAAAATAGAAATAGACCTTTTTTTAAAGAGAAAGGTCTATTTCTTGATTAGTTTTCTTCTAATAGTTTTGTTAACAATTTGTCAAATTTGTTCGGACTGATTATTTCGTGTGTAATGAATTTCCCGTCATAAAACAAACCAAAAGTTGTCCATATAGTTGGTGCATTTTGTGCTTCTTCTTTAGTCTGCATCTTAAAAGTTTTAAAAGGAACACTCTTATTTTTCGCTATTTTTCTTAGTTCTTCCAATACCCCAATAGCAAATGGACATTGAGCTGTGTAATAAATGGATATGCCTTCATCATCAGAAAAAGATTTTACCTGATTTTTAAAGGAAGGTATAACAGCTTGTTCATTCCACTTTAATGCTACTAAATGAAAATAAGGTTCTGCTTGGTCTACTACCTCAAATCCCACATGTTCAAAGAAACGTTGCTCACTTAGAAACGGGATATTTTTCTTACCAACAATATGTACAATCCCATCCATCCCACGATTGATGGCATCTTCTTTGCAATGATTTAACAATTGCTTTGCATAACCGTGATTTTTATATCTTCCTGAAACCCACAAACAGTTGATATACATAAAATTTGGTGCATTAACAGGAACCCATGCCATTTCAGCAGGCAAATATTCTATAAATACTTTTGCTCTTTTGTCTAAGCGATAAAAAACTAAGCCTTCATCCATTCGTTCTGCTAGCCATTGTTTTTTCTCATTTACTGCATTTTCATAATGTTTTGCTCCTAATGCACAGCATATGTGTTCAGTTTCGATATTATTTTTTGTGATTTGAACAAACCCCATATCTATCACTCCACAAATCGAAAATTTGATGATAAGCCACTGAGACTGCCTCAGTGGCTTATGCTTATCTATCATCAACCTCTATCAACATTCAAAATCTACTCTTTTGAAAGCATGCCTTCAGCGTTTGTTGCCTTCAGGTTATAAAGCGGCAACATAACAAGTAAGCCAATTACAAAGAGAAATGCGGATAACTCAAAAACAGTAACAATTGAAGATTTCTCCATCATTTTCCCAGAAATACTCATTGTTAAGACCATCGCCCCCGTGAAAAGGGGGCTTAAGGTACCATTTACTCTTCCGATAAACTCAGCTTTCGTATTTTGCAGGATCATCGTGTTAATCCCGATTTGTATACAAGGGAAAAACAACCCGCAAACGAATTCGGCTGCAAGTGTGAGCGGGAGATTAGTTGAGAATCCGATGACACTCATTCCAATGGCATTTACGAACATGCCGATCATTAATAATCTTTGGGGAGGAACCGATTTAGCAAACATAACGGAAACCACTCCTCCCAATATCATTCCAACCCCATTCGCAACCAACAGCCATTGAAGACTTTCCTTCGCTAGATCTAACCGATCGGTCACAATAAATACGTTAAGAGGCTGAATTAATCCCATTGCAAGTCCTGCTGATAAAAAACATAACCCAAGAAGTTTCAATTCTTTCTTCTCTAATACATAGCGAATGCCACTTTTCATTTCATCGAGAATGGAGGTTCCTTGTTGATCGACTTCCATTTGATGATCCTTTGGAATAAAGGTGAGCATCGCAGCAGAAAGAAGGAAGGCTACCCCTGTAATGGCAATGGATATTTCGATCCCAAATTTCTGAAATACGAGTGTGCCGACCACAGGTCCAAATACCATGAACACAGCAAAAATCGTTTGGTATATGGACATTGCGGATTGAATTAACTCAGGTTTTAAATGCATTTTAAATAGCTTCATTCCTGAAGGCTGAGAAAATTGTGAAAGAATGGCTGAAATTAGCGTAACGAAAAAGATGATTTTCCAGGAACCAAAATGGAGTGTGATGAGAACAGCAAAGACAGAGACGGCGCTGAGTATATCACACCAAACCATTGTTCTCTTTGGTCTCCACCGATCGGCAAAGGTACCACCTATGAATGAAAAAACAAAGATGGGAACAAATTCAGCGACAGAAATCATGGAGACAGCAAAAGGATCTCCCTTCGTCTTTTCCATGACAAATAACAAAATGGCAAAATTTCGAACCCAAATCCCGATTTGCAGAAATAATGCGGAAAGCAAAATAACTCGAACAAAACGGTTGTTTAATAATTGTGACATAACATTCCTCTTTTCTTATTCGGTTTAGCAAATTTATAATGATTTTTCCCTTTATATATCGCAATGTTTACCTCAGTAATCGTTCTACCTAGTGCCGTCTGCGGAAAGCCACATATTCTCAATGAAAATCAAAACCTCCTATCCGTCATTTAAGGATAGGAGGTCTCATCAGTACCATAGAAAAAGACATAGTACACCGTGTACTAAGCTTGCGATCATCTTTCTCTATAAAAGTATAGACTAATCCCATTCAAAAATGACTTCGTGATTGATTAACGAATGTACTTTTTAGAATAGGATTATAAGATCATCGCCCTATGGTCACCCTTTCGTATATTAGTGTTTTTCATATTACACTGTTTTTTCCACTTTTACAAGTGTCGGATGGATATTTTATCAGTTATCCTCGGTCATCCTTAAGGATTTTTATGGGAATATGAAAGCTCCTTGTTTGAAATGGAAAACAATTATTTTTAAAAATTGATAAATCAAATATTGACACTATATATTATACGCCATATAATATGGCTATTAATAATATTATATGACGTATAATATGTGCTCATGTATAATAAATGGAGGTGTACAGTTATGTCATTTCAGCTCGGTTCCTCTTTACTTGATGCCTGCGTACTTGCCGTACTAGCAAAGGAGGATGCATACGGGTATTCTCTTACGCAGCAAGTTCGTGAGGTAATGGATATTTCAGAATCGACCCTTTATCCAGTTCTCCGCAGGCTACAGAAAGGGGATTATTTAACAACCTATGATCAATCATATCAAGGGAGAAATCGACGCTATTACCGAATTACCGAAAGTGGTCGTGCCAAGTACAAAGAACTGCTTGAAGAGTGGATAGATTATAAGCAAAAAATTGATTCAGTCCTATTAGGGGGAGAAAAGCATGAGTAGGGAAGAGTATTTAAAGGCATTGCGGCGTAAGCTTAAAAAATTGCCTAATGAAGAAATAGATGCTGCGCTAGATTTTTATAATGAATATTTTGAAGAAGCGGGAGAAGAAAATACGGCAGAGGTTGTTGCGAAACTGGGCTCGCCGGCTCTTGTAGCCTCGCAAATTTTAGCTGAATATGCAGTAAAAGGGTTAGACAATGAATCAAGCACTGCTAAAAAAGGGCTGTCAGCGGTTTGGTTTATCATTCTAGCTATACTAGCATCACCGATCGCCCTACCATTGCTTCTGCTAGTTATTTGTCTTGTCTTTACCCTAGTCTTACTAGGTGGAACATTTTTATTAACATTCTTTCTTCTAAATGTATCTCTAGTCTTATCAGGTATCGTTAGTATTGTAGCAGGGCTCGCTGTTATTACACAGCATTGGCAAACGTCTATTTTCTTTATTGGCATTGGATTAACAGCTTCTGGAATAGGAATTCTTTTATTCCCTCCACTTGTGTTAGTAACAAAGAAAATAAGCCATTCATTAGCCAAATGGCTGAAAAGGCTTTTCGATAAAATTACACGTAGACGTAAGGAGGGGATGTAAAATGAAAACCTCTAAAAAAACAATGACGCTCATTGCAAGCTGCATGATAGTTGTCGGAATTATACTTGGAGCTATCGGCTTGTCAGCAGGAGCAAGGTTTACCATTACAAATACGAAGGATGGCTTTAAAGTAATCGGACCTGAAGATCGGATAGAAGAGGAATTTTCTTTGCCTTCCTTTTCGAATATAAAGGTTAATCTTGATGATGCCGATGTAGAGATTATTCCATCAACAGAATACAAACTTGAAATAGAAAGATTAAAAGGAATAGAGATAACCCATGAAGTAGAGAATGACACCCTTATTCTAACTAGTGAAGAACAAAAGTCTGATCCGAAATTTTTGCTGAATATAACGATAACGAGCATTCCGCAGCCAGTAGTGAAGATTTATGTTCCAAAGGACGCAAAGTTCTCTGATATTTTAATAGTGAACAACTTTGGAGATATTCGCTTAGGTGAGATGAAAGTGGATAAAATGGACATTCTTTCGACCGACGGGGATATTATTATTAAGGATTTACAATCCAATGATTTAACAATTGAAAATCAATTTGGAGATATTACAGGTAGCAAAATTAAGACAGTCAATTTACAGGTGGAGATGAATGATGGAGATGCGGTGTTTGATGACTTAGATGCTTCTTCAACTGTTTTTAATAATGAGTTCGGTGATCTCACCTTCCGAAATATTATGACCCATGGACTTACGTTGAAAAGCAATGACGGTGATATCGATATACAAGGAATGTTATTTGGCAAATCACAGATTCATTCAAGCTTTGGGGATATCACTCTTAAGCTTTTAAATAAAGAATCAGAATTGAGCTATAGCATCCGCACGGACTTTGGGGATATTTCAGTAAATGATAATGAATACAAAATAAGGCAACTAATAAAACAAACACAGAACATGAGCTGGACATCGATTCAAATGATGGAGACGTTCAAATTGTCTTTTAAGGAAGTGAGACGGGGGAAACCTCGTCTCTTTTTCAGTCTTAAAAAGTAATCTTCAAGAAGCTTGAGTGGTATTATGCCTTCTTTCTTGCACCCATTGAAAAAACCAAATAACTGTAAATAGCCAAAATCCACTTGCAGCATATGCAGCGATGACATCTGATGGATAATGGACACCAAGATAGATTCGGCTCAGGCCGATAAGAAGTATCATCAAACTATTAATAGTGAGCAACAGTCCTCTTCCTATTCTAGTCTTGATATGTCGCCATAGTAGAAAGGTCAAAATCCCGTATAATGAAAAAGCAGCCATGGAATGCCCGCTTGGAAAGCTAAATCCTTCCTCGAAAACGATTTGGTTAATCTCCGGACGGGCTCTTTGGAAGATGGATTTAAGTAAAATATTTAAAAGGGTCGAACCAATCATTGTAATAGCTAGGAGAATCAATTCTCTCCGGTGGCGAAGCACGTAATACAGATATAAGGCTGAACCGATAGAAATAATAATGACAGAAACGGTGGACCCAATAAAGCTGAAGAACTTCATAATAGCGGTTAGGAATTCGGTTTCAAAGCCTTGTACAAAAGCGATGATAAGGCTATCAAAAGAAATGAGCTTTTCTATTTCCATTAAATAAGCAATTAAGCTAAAAATGATGATGAACATGATTAGCAAAATAATTAATCTTAAACGAATCGTACATCACTCCAATAACAATCTCTATCGTATTTTTCCCATTTTGTGAGAAAGAATTCTTTTCGGGGAATGATGGAAACGGAACATTGTGGAAAAAATAGTGCTCTTTTTGGTAAGCTTGAGATAAGGAGGAGCAGGGTATGAAGGATAAAGACAAGTTTGGGGATTTTTTAATGGGGTTTTATGATGAAAATATTTGAGGCAAAGGATGCTGGCAAACAGATTGATGGAATCAAGGTTCTTCGAGATATATCTTTGAGTATTTCACGGGGCGAGAAGGTCGCTATCGTTGGTTCAAATGGCTCTGGAAAAAGCAGCCTACTAAAGCTGATTGCTGGAATCTATGAAGAAAATACCGGTAGGGTGAAGCGAGCTAAAATGGGAATAGGGTATGTGCCAGAACATTTCCCAGAGAATATTCGTTTCGGTGTCATGGATTATTTGCTTTTAATGGGGAAGATGACCCGAAAACCAGAGAAGGAACTATTAAAAATAATTGAGGATTATGCGAAAGCTTTTGATATTATGGATTTCCTTCAGACCCCGATAAGAAAATGCTCAAAAGGCACAAAACAGAAGGTCGGAATTATACAGGCATTGTTGAAAAATCCTGATTTATTATTATTGGATGAGCCTCTGACGGGGTTGGATGAGAAGACACAAAATGAGCTTTTGCAACAGTTGCTCTCTCTTCAAAAGGAAATAACGATTATTTTTACGGCCCATGAACCACTCCTGATTGAAGGATTAGCTGATAGAGTGATAGGAATCGATGCTGGAAAAATATTCTCTGATTCTCCTAATGCTAAAAAGGAGAATGTTAGAAAGATCAAGGCGATTATTCCGAACAAGGAGGAAATCGTTGATATTCCTTGGATGACGCATGAATTTATTGGGGAGCACTCCGCTGAAATCATCGTAGCTGCGAAGGACTCGGATCAGGTCTTACGCATGTTACTTGAGCGGGGATGCTCAATCGTTGAATTAAAAGAGAAGAGGTAGGACGTTGTCAGCATTTATTCGATACCAATTGATAAGTTTTATACGCTCATTGAAATTTATCCCACCAACCGCAATCTTTTTAGCATTCTTCCAAATCGATTCTAGAAATAAGTGGAGTATTCAAGTGGGTTTTGTGGATATTCCCTCCAACATTTAAGGTGGTTGGACATATGGAAGGCGGGGAACAGGGCCAAATCATACCACTAATTATGCTAGATGGAATCTTTGTACTGATTTATCTCTTCATAGGTATGCTATTCGTAGTACTTCTCTTTAAGAAAAAGGAACGTTAATTCGTATACATTTTTAGTCTTGGAAAAAGATATATCAAAATTTTTAACAAGCTCATCATTAAAATTGTCATTTTTCCCTTTGCTTTCACATTAGATAGTACTAATGCGAAGCAGGAGGTGAAGAATGAAGGAGAAAAGAGTCTTTTGCTTGCTGTTTTTACTAATCTTATTAACCGCTTGTAAGTCTGATTCTTTAGAGGATGCCATTAAAACGGACATTCCTTTTAATATGACGAAAATCATATATGCGGAACAGGTCGAGGATGGAGAAATTATCTTATACATAACCGAACAGAAAAAAGAAACAGAGCTCATTGAGGCGCTGGCCGTTGCCTTTTTGAAAAAGGATCATAAATCAAGATGGGAAAATGCGGGCAATAATCACTGGTATTATCAAGAAAATCCCAATATGACTGTCTATATGAATGCATTTTATGATTATGATAAAAAGGGCAAACTGTTGCAAAAGCTTCCTGTGATTTTCGGGAAAATTGAGAACGGACAAATCCACTCTGTTCAGGTAGCGAAGGAAGAGGGGCATTTTGAAGAGGCACAGATCATTTATGGGGATAACAGCAGGTATTTTTTTAAAATAGGCGATTATTTGCTGGTCAACGGGCTTAATAGTCAAGGAGAAATCGTAGAAGAGTACAAAAAAAGGTAAAATGCACAACGTGATTACGGCCATAAGAATGTATCACTTCTGCTATCTATTTTACTGGTCATTATCATAGGGCTTACTGCTTGTTGCCACGACATTTTCCAATGGGGAAAGATTTAAAATAATGAAAGATTAAAAGCTTAATTCCTCCTTCTTTTAGCGAGGAATTAGGCTTTTGATCTTTAACAATCGTGCTTGATAGCTGAACACTTATTCAAAAAATACACTTGGATACTCATTCACACCGGAAGCATTATCAAGAAATCACTTTATACTACTGGCTATAAACATTGAGGCATCTTGGTTCACAAAAATACGATTTCCGTGATAGAAGGTCTTAATTTTGGTGGATTTGAATCCAACTTCTGATAATATTTTTTTAAGGCTTTCATGCGAAAAACCATTATGAACCTTTGGATGACTTACTTTATCGTTTTCGTCAAAATCAATAATAATTAATTTGCCACCAGTATTTAAAACATTAAATAATTCTTGTAGAATTTTTTTAGTATCTTGAATATGAAGAAGAACTAACGACATTAAAACTATGTCTGCCTTAAGTTTAGGTGTTTCTTCGGTAAAATCTGCATGAATCACCTTGGAGTTTGTAATCCCTTTGCGTGAAATTTTTTCTTTTGCAACATCTAACATTTGTTTTGATGAATCCACCAACAAAACAGAGTCCACCATGTCTGACAGTTCCAAACAGATTAGACCAGTGCCACTACCATAGTCTATCAATGATTTCGATTTACTATCTTGTAATTCTGGTCTTACCTCCTTAACTATAACTTTGGCTAATTCAATTCGTTCTTCTGTATCATATTTTTTTGCCATCTGTTCAAAAATATTATTTTCCATATTCTGCTCCTCTAGCCTAAGTATATTTCTTACAACGTTACTTGATCTGATTTATGTCCCAAACTGGCACGATTCATGAATAGTACCTATTTGTAGCTTAATTTTCCGCTAAGATGAGCATAAATTCTTGTAGCCTCGTTCTTTTCATGCCGTAGAAGCCTTTCTTATTTTCATTTATCATTCGTAAATGGTCACAATCATCCCATCTATATTGTCACCCGAAATATCATATTTCACAATATGGTCCGTTTGTGAAAGTTTTATTGATATTCAACCAAATTAGTATAACAAGAATAAAATCTAAAATTCAAAATACGTATGCTTTTAACTTTAACCAATCAGAAGAAATAGTGGCATTTTATTCGTCATTTACTGGTACATTTATTATTCAGTGGTAAAAAGTATGTTAACATTGGTGCTTCTCTTGACCGTAATTACAACGGCGGTTTGTTATGTATTATTAATTGGCTCATTAGATTTATGTTGATTTGGAAATCATTAGAATTGTTTGCTAATATTAGATCAAGTGAAGACGGAGGGAATGATATGAATGGCCATTCCAAGTAAAAAGGAAAAATATTCCTACAAAGATTATCTCTCATGGGATGAGGGAGAAAGAATTGAATTAATCGATGGGGAAATTTATAATATGTCCCCTGCCCCATCACGTAGGCATCAACAGGTTCTCAGAGAGCTATCTACTGCTTTTTCAGTATATCTCCAAGGTAAAGAATGCGAGGTGTTTTTTCCCCCTTTCGATGTAAGATTATTGGCAGAAAATAAACAGGATGATGATGTGAAAAATGTTGTCCAGCCTGACCTGTCACTCATTTATGATTTGGAAAAGCTTGATGACACAGGCTGCAACGGGGCACCTGACATGATTATTGAAGTCCTTTCACCTTCATCAGTCAAGCTAGATCGCTGGATGAAATACCAGCTTTACGAAAAAGCAGGGGTAAAAGAATATTGGCTGGTCGATCCGAACAACGAATCTGTAGAGGTACATCTTTTGGTTGGTGAGCACTATCAATTCCAAGGAGTTTTTACGAAAGAAGATACGGTTTCTGTGAATGTATTAAATGATTTGAGGATCAATTTGGAAGCAATACTTATATAGAGAAAGCGAAAGCTGACAAAAGTACCATATATGTCAGCTTTAATTTGTATTTGAGGGTTGGTCAAACCCATACTCCGCCAGAAACTCATCCACAACCTTAGCGTAATCTTCCTTATTTTCATTCAATGACTGGGCATGGATGCCGTTTTCCGCAATGAAAAGCTTCTTCGGTCCTTTCTTTTGTTCATAAAGGGCCTCTGTCATCGTTGGCAGGATGAAGTCATCCTTTTTGCTATGAATGAAAAGAATCGGCTTTTTAATATTGTCAATCACGGCGATCGGGGAAACGTCCCGCAAGGAATATTTCTGGCGCATTTTAACGAACAGGTCGGCCACAGGTAAAAACAGTCTAGGTGGCAACTTCATTTCCGTTTTTAAGCGATAGCCGAGCTGCTCCCGAAAATCGGAAAAAGGGCAGTCTGCAATATAAAAGTCGGCGCCATCCTCGATCATTCCGGCATAAAGAAGCATTGTTGCTGCTCCCATCGATTCACCGTGAATGCCAAGAATGAGATCGGGTCCGCGGTCAAGCTTCAGCCAATCAACAATCGTTTTCAGGTCGAATTTTTCAAAATGACCAAAGCTTGTCGTCTTTCCCCCAGATTCGCCATGCCTGCGATGATCGTAAATAAGGGCATTGAATCCTCTTTCTAGGAAAAGATTCATATATTTTATCGAGTTGATTTTATTTTCGGTTACCCCATGGCAAATTATCACATACCGGTTTGTTTGGTGAGGTTCAACCACAAGGGCTTTCAAATGATAACCGAAATGCGACTGGAGCAGAATTTCTCTTTTTGGAAGACGCCCGAATTCAGCAGGATTGAGTCTCCCTGCTTCTTTTTCACGGTTGAAAATAAAATCGTCATCCTTCTTTTTCATATACATAATGCGATTGGAAAAATAAACTCCAAACGAAAGAAACACGAGCAAAAAAGAGAAGAGGTAGCGGAACGCTCTTTTCAAAGACCATCCCTCCAAGATGCTTTTTTCTTTATTTTACCATTCTGAAGAAAGTTAAAACATAGAAACGACTTAAAGGGCAAAAATTCTTGAATAACACTGATAATGATTATCAATAATAAAAATAGGTTATTTAGAAGCCATAGTCCGCATGAAAACGCAAAAGAAAAGACAACCAAAGCTGGTTGCCTTTTCGTTGACAATTAAAGGTCTGCTGGTTCAAATGTCTTGCAGTCGGTTTCCGCACTTGTAGAAGCATCCTTACTCTTGTTATTCACGACATAAATTTGAGAGGCCCCGCATCTGTTCTCATTATTAATGTTGTAAACACAGCTGCCTACTTCGCATAGCACGTCTTGCGCCATTGAAACACCCCCTTAACGAATAGGATAAACCATTCGAATGGTCGTATTCTTTCAAGGGGCTATTATTCCATTTCCAAATTAACAAAAATTTGTCTTAAGGGACAGAGAGCAACTGTGTTTGTGAAAAGAGCTTATGGGATTAAACCATCCCTACCTCTAAGAAGATTATAATGCAGAACCCTTTCACCTCCGGTTGCTTCGACGGCAGCACCCATCGATTGAATCCAATCCCCTGTCACAGAAGTGCGTTGCGATCTAAATGGGAAGATATCTTCACCACGCATTACCTGTTCACTAACGCCAATCGTTTCAACTAATTGTCCAATTGCTTGTATCCAAATACCAATCACAATTTCCTCAGAACCTGGCTTTTGCTCCTCTAGGTAGAATAATTCTGTAACGGATGTGGCCTCTAGAACCTGGGCAAAAGTTTGAATCCACAAGCTTGTGAGGATTTTGATTTTTAACTCATTAATTTTTGCATCGTCGTCTGTCTTTTTTTCTTTCTCTTTCTGAGAACTAGTCTCACGTCTTTTATTCCCCATCTTCTGCTCACTCCCGTCAATCCCTATATTTATCATATTCTTAGGTAGGAAATCGGTTATTACAGAGGAAGGACTCAAATGTTTGAAGGGTTTTGACGTTTGCCTGCCTAAATATAATACATAGATTTTTTGATGGGGGAGTGGTTCACTTGAGCGAAATTGGCCAAGCCATCAAAGCTTTGCGTAAAATGGCGGGATTAAGTCAAGAGGAGTTATCGAGGGATATATGCTCTCAAGCACAGTTATCTAAAATGGAAAACAAAAATGAGATCCCTTCGGCAATGGCTCTGTATAGGTTATCTAAGAAATTAGGGGTCGATATGAATTATTTCTTTGAATTTATGGAGACGCCACGGCTAGATTATTTGAAAGAGGTTAAAGAATTAATAGATGAATGCAAAAGGGAACGAGATTATCAAAGATTAAGAAAAATTGTAAAAACTGAAATGCTCAATCCTCTCTTTCAAAATACAGAAAATCAGCAATTCTTATTATGGCATGAAGCGATTTGTATTCATTATCTCGATCAAGAATCGGACAAGGCGATCCTTCTTCTTCATCATGCTTTCACGTTAACAGCGCACCCACAAAAAAGGTTCTACAGAGAAACAGAACTGGAAATCCTAAATAGCATGGCCATTATTAGAAAAGACCAAAAGCAATATGTGGAGGCAGAAAAGCTCTTCCGCCAATGTCTAAATACGATAAAATTTGCTCCACTATCCAATAAAATCCTTAAAATTCGTCTTCTTTATGGGCTATCGAAACTATTAACCGATATCGGAAAATATGAGGAATCGAAGGAGCTCTGTATAGAAGGAGTGGCACTTTGCAAAAAAAATGAAGTTCTTTATTTATTCGGAGAGCTCCAATATCAATTAGGGTCAAACTATGCAAGAATGGGTGAGCACAATAATGCGATCGAAGCCTTTGAGAGGGCTACCAAAATTTTTGAGATTCAAGACAATCAGGAATTTGTAAAACAAGTTCATCACTTTAGAAAAGAATTACTGGGAATCTAGCAAGGGGAATTAATAGAATTTTGTCGAAACTATTCGTATTGTTATGGGTTTTGTTAAATTTATAAGAAAACAAGAGAATGGACTATGAAATATATCAAAATTTCTTCCTTTCGACAAAATCAGCATTTTAAGAAAGTTGATATAGTGGTAGAAAAGGAGGGATTCTATGAGGAAAATTCTGAAGGTTTTAATTTATAGCCTAGTTTTATCAAATTTTCTAGGAATTATGAATTATTTTCTACCAATTAATGAACTAAATCAACATTTTAGTTGCTTGGAGGAAATAGTTCCTTATGACTTACCTGACCGGCATTAAAATAGGTTAAGAAGAAGACAAACTAAGTTAAATCTACTATAAGAAAAAGAATTACTAGGAACCTAGGATACAAATAAATGGGATGGAGGAAATTAAATGAAGTAGTTAATATTATCTTTAACCATTGGTTTTTTAACATTTGTAGCTTTAACCCCAGGTGTTACTTTTGCAGGTACTACAGAAGACCCGACTAATGAATTAGAACAAGAAACGATAACGATAGTTTCAGAAGGTCATGGTTCTTTTAAAATAGAAAAATTAAAGAATAAAGAACAGAAGTTTTTCAAAGCAAAAAAAATAGAGAAAGATCTATATAAACTAATTGATGATAATGACCTAGAGTTCGAGTATGTAATCTTAACTTCTCAAGACAAGTTTCAAGCAGTTGAAAGAAAAGAGGTAGACCTAAAGAATTTAGATGAGATATTGAATGACAATCGACTATCTGATTATCTTAAGGAAGATATATATCAACTTGCAAAAACAATAGAGGAAAAAGGACAAAGTGATGTAAATGTAATAATCTATTCACCGAATTTAATAGAGGGAAACAATACAGATACAATTTTTTCTATTGCAAGTTATTATCAACCACCTGTTTACTATACGGGATATGGATCTCAAAGATATAAAGATGAGGTATTAGTTGTCGAAAACTACACTTCAGATACAGGAGAAACAGATTTTTCAAACTCATCTTTTGCAAAGGAGTGGTATAATAAAGTGCTAACAAATGCGGCAAAAGTTGCTGCAAGTGATTCAGCACAATCTGTTTTGAAGAATATTCCTTACTCTGGATTAGCAATAAGATTGGTTAACATTTTCGGTGAGGATCCTTATGTAGGTGGCTCTACGGGGGATAAAATTAAGGTGTATTTTATTGAAGATAAGTGGAGAAAGTATACAAGCATTATGTACCCTAGTAGTGACTATAAATTAGGAGCTATATCTGATCAATATTGGATGGATGTAATTGTTGATAAAATTGAATCAGGTGTTCAAACACAGAAAAAACAGTCAACATTCATGAGAAATGCCGATTATCTAAATACTGATAAAAGAGCATATGAGTATAAATCAAGCTTAGGCTACTGGAATAATAAAACTACGGCTCATATTTTCTACGATATTTATTTTAATAGTGCCTTAAAATAATATCTAAGAAGTATATCAAGTCGACACATCCCATTTTGTATTGAAAAAATCGCCTAGTTGATGAATATTACTTTAAACAAATTGGTTATTAAAAACAGGCTAATCATGGGTGATGGCCTGTTTTCTAGAATATAGACAACATTGGGGGTATCTTTTTGAAGAAAATTATCTTCTTCTTAATACTCATTGTTATTCTGATCATTGGTTTCTCACCTTATATATTTTCATCATCAATGAATAAGGTTTTCCCACATGTTGAAAAGATAAGTCATTTAGACTTTGGTGATTACATTAATGAAGGAGAAGTAGAACTTTTCACGGTTCAAATAAAAGAAACCCGGGAAATAGAGAGGATTAAGGATATTCTTAGTTCAGCGTCTTACACGAGGTCGATTGGCAATAAACTTATTAGAAATGATGCTATTTCAATAAGATTTACCGTTTTTTACATTGATAATAACGGCAAAATAGACAATTATGAAGTAATAATGAACAATCAAGGATATTTACTAAGTAATAATAAAAAATTCAGAGTTAATGAGGATAAGGTAGGAGAAGTTTTTAACCAATTGAGTGACTATTTAATAAGGGGTAATAAATAATCATTGATTCATAACAACGCTCCAACGCAAATATTGAGCTTTCAAACAAAATGAAAAGCTGAGAACTACTCAGTGACTGCATTGGACTCATTTATATGGTAAAAATAGATCCTAAACGGGCTAACAATATCGGTTAGTCCATTTTTTATTGCCTTCAAGATTTTTCAGGATCAAACCCTCTTCACAAAAACAATTGGATCTAACAACGTTAAAAATTATAATAAACAATAATTACTTTCAAAATAAGGAAACGAGGGATTCATTTTGTTCTTTATCGGTTTAACCATTTCGCAAATGTTTGTCATAACAGGAATCGTTCTCTTTTTTCTTCAATCTTACATAGTGGGAGGGCCGGTTCTTTTAAGCGGAGCTCTAACTTCATATGCATTTGTTCAGTTTTATGAAAAAAGAAAAAAGGCACGGGGAAGAAAAAAGAAGAAAGAGGAATGGGTAAGTGATTGCTGTGGTTCTGTTGATTGTATTGATATCCCTCTTCCTAGGAAATTAGACTGCGATTGTTGTCTGCTGCCACTTTCAATGGCAGTGGTTTTTATTGTTTTAGGAAAATTTTGTGGCGGTACTTTTAGTGGGATTTATGCGACAATGTAGAAATG